>NZ_LQOX01000109.1 GCF_002102175.1 Mycobacterium gastri
GATCCGCGGATTCTTCGCCGACCCTCACCTCGCTTACATCACCGCCTAAGTCGCCTTACTAACGCTCGGCTTAGTAAGCCGAGTTCGGCTTAACAGTGATCGAGGCGCCCAATACACCTCGGCCGAATATTGTGTCACGCTCGACGAGCTCGGGCTGCGGCATTCACTAGGCATCCGCGTTACCGGCGTGGCCGTACCCTCGCCGGGTCCACCATCCCGGACTGCGCCAGCGCGTCGTCGATGAACCGCTGTACCGGCCGGGAGCGGAAGAAACCGGTGTGACCGCCCTGGTACCAATGGATCTCCGGCTTGCCCCAGTGCTCCCAGAGGCGGCTGACCTGGTCCCGGGGGTGCACCAACCGGTCGGCAACGCCGGCATAGATGAAGCGGCCCTCCATAGGAACACGGGGAGTCAGGGCCAGCGGCGAGATCATCCGGCCGATAGGCCGGGCCGACCTCATCGTCTGACGGAGGCGGCGGTGGCCGCTGAGGCCGGCGTGGCGGCCGACCAGCTCCACCAGATCCACGGCCGGGACACCCAGGATCGCGCACCCGAGCCCGTCGTCGAGGCTGGCGACCAACGAGCTGATGAGACCGCCCAGAGATATGCCGTTGAGCCCGATCATCGCGTCGGGCTGCTGTGCGCGGATCCAGGACAGCAGGCGCCGGATGTCCCACACCGCCTGAGCGGCACCGTGGACCGCGTCGAGCACATTCGCGCTGGGAAACGCGGCGCCGTAAGGCCGCCCGCGTGCCCGCGGCCCGTGCAGCGGCAGGACCGGAAGCACTACGTTGAGGTCCAGGTTGCGGTACAGATACCAGGCGTGAAACAGCATCAGGTCGAGACCGGCCCGCCCCATCTCGGCACCGTGCACACACACCAGCCACGGCCGCGGCCGGCGGTGCCGCAACATCAGTGCGTACTCGCGGTGGTTTCCGGTGTAGCTCAGCCATCGCTCGCGGCCCGGTTCGCCCGGGTGGGGCTCATAGCCGCTGTCGAAGGAGAGACGCTGGTAACTGCGCCCCATGCTGTCCACCCGCTTGACCACCACCTCGGTCAGCGGCGGCGGCGCCGCGAAGAATCCCTCGGGATGGGCCAGCCTGCCGTTGTTCTGGTAAACGTCAAGTGCGGCAAGCACTTCGCGATCAATCCGCTCCAGTGAGGAGGCGCTGGGCGCCGACCTCAGCATGCTGAAGCCGGTCAGCAGGATTTCGTCGCGAAACGCTTGCGCGGCAAGCGCGATGGTGGGCCGAGCCACCGGCAGCTCGTCGGGCTGCCGGTCCAGATAGGTGCCCCAGGACCGGGCATAGAAGCCGCCGGCGCGGGTGAATGGACCCAGCACCTGCAGTAGCGGGTTGGCGCTGTCGCGGCACTGGTCTGCCTGGTCGATGTCCGGCATCTCGTCTGTCACCCTGTTCGATGCGGTCTGGCTTTTCAAACAGCCTTCGAGCAGCTTAAGCCCAAGGGGAATTTCGGATGCACTCGCGCGCTAGGTCGCCTTTAGGTCGCCTTTAGGTCGCTTCCGCCTTGCGAGGCAGCTCGACGACCGCGGCGGGGTCGTTCTCGGTCAGTCCGACTTTCGACGCGCCCCCGGGCGAACCGAGTTCGGCAAAGAAGTCGGCGTTGATCTGCTGGTACTCGCTCCACTCGCCGGGCAGATCGTCTTCGTAGTAGATCGACTCCACCGGGCACACCGGTTCGCAAGCGCCGCAGTCGACACACTCGTCGGGGTGGATGTAGAGCATCCGGGCGCCCTCGTAGATGCAATCGACGGGGCATTCCTCGATGCAGGCCTTGTCCTTGATGTCGACGCAGGGTTCGGCAATCACGTATGCCACTATCGTTCTCCTTCCTGACAGCCCCCGATGCGAAGCAGTTCCGAGCTGCTCGCCACCTTGACCCGCGGCCGGTTCTGCGCGGCACCGGCTTCCCGCTCGAAGCGGTCGATCGCCTGCCAGTGCGCGGCGTCGACCAGCTGGGGTTGCCGCGACGCCAGCCACCGGGCGAGTTGGTCAGCGCGGTCCTCGGCGAGGGCGCCGCTGCGGGACTGGGCGGCCAGGTCCGCGAGCAGGGTGTCGACGGTGTCCTGGGCGTCCTTCTTGTTGGTACCGATCACCCCGCTCGGTCCGCGCTTGATCCAGCCGACGACGTATTCGTTTCGGCTGCCCTCTATCCGGCCGTCGGTGTGGGGAATGGTGGCGCTAGTGGTGTCGAACGGCAGCCCGGGTGTGGGTACACCGCGGTAGCCGACCGATCGGACCACCAGCTGCGTGGGTAGCTCCTGCCGGGCGCCGGTGTCCTTGGCCACCATTCGGCCGCCGGCGTCACTGACCAGCTCGTTGCTGCCGAGCACGATACTTTCCACCTTGCCGTTCCCGTTGATTTCGATGGGAGACGTCAAGAACCGCAACACGATCCGGCGGTGTCCGGACCGGGGTGCGCGGGCGGCATAGTCGCGCAACACCTTGATGTTCTGCTTGGCGACTTTGCCGGCCGACGCCAGGTCGTCGTCACTGATGCCCTCCAGCTGGGTGGGATCGACGACAACGTCGACGCCCTCGAGTTCTCCGAGCTCGCGCAATTCCAGGGTGGTGAACGCGCTCTGCAGCGGGCCGCGCCGGCCGATGACCACCACTTCTTCGACATGGCAGGCGCGCAACGCCGTCAATGCGTGATCGGCGATGTCGGTGACCGCAAGTACGTCGGGATCGGTCACCAGGATGCGGGCGACGTCGACCGCGACGTTGCCGTTGCCCACCACGACGGCGCGGTTGCCCGATAGATCGGGGGACATCTGCTCGAAGTGCGGATGCGCGTTGTACCAGCCGACAAAATCGACCGCGGCGACGCTGCCCGGCAGCTGTTCGCCGGGAATGCCCAGGGGCCGGTCGGATTGGGCGCCGACGGCGTAGATCACCGCGTCGTAGCGCTCGGCGAGCTCTGCGGCCTGGACATGCCGGCCGACCGTGACGTTGCCGAAAAACCGGAATCGGGGGTCCTCGGCGGTCTTCTCGAACTGCTGGCTGACCGATTTGATCTTGGGGTGATCGGGTGCCACCCCGGAGCGCACCAAACCCCATGGCGTGGGCAGCATTTCCAGCATGTCGACCGCAACCTCGAGCCCTTCGCCGGCGTCGGCGGCTTTCAGCAGCGACGCCGCGGCGAAGAATCCCGACGGACCGGAACCCACAATCGCTACGTGATATGGACGGGTCATGAATCTCATGGTTGTCGTCCCCGCCGGGCCGGGGTAGAGGTGTCGATGTTGTGTTGTCACAAACAATGGTTGTGTCGCCGTTTTCGTGGTTTCATCAACCATGCCGCTCAGTTCCCGCATGCCCGAACTCGCCTCGTTCGAGATCTTTCTGGCGATCGCGCAGACCGGCAGCCTCGGCGGTGCCGCCCGCGACCTGGGGTTGACCCAGCAAGCCGTGTCAAAACGGCTCGCGGCGATGGAAGCTCAGGTCGGTGTGACGCTGGCCGCCCGGACCACCCGTGGCTCACAACTCACGCCCGCCGGCGTGGTCGTCGCCGAGTGGGCTGCGCGCTTACTTGACGTCGCGAACGAGGTCGATGCGGGTCTGGGTGCCCTGCGCAAGGAGGGGCGGGAGCGGATCAAAGTGGTGGCCAGCCAGACGATCGCCGAACAACTGATGCCGCACTGGTTGCTGTCGTTACAGGATGCGGCGGTCAGGCGGCGCGGCGGCAGCGCCCCCCAGGTGATCTTGACGGCTACCAACAGCGAGCACGCGATCGCCGCGGTTCGCGGTGGCGCGGCCGATCTCGGATTTGTCGAAAACCCTGGGCCACCAAAGGGATTGGGCAGTTGTGTGGTGGGCCACGACGAGCTGGTGATCGTGGTGCCGCCCGGGCACAAGTGGACTCGGCGAGCACGCCCGGTGAGTGCCGGTGAACTCGCGCAAACACCGTTGGTTACTCGCGAGCCCCGTTCGGGTATCCGCGATTCGCTGACGATGGCGCTGCGTCAGGTGCTGGGCGACGATGTGCGGCAGGCGCCGCCGGTGCTCGAATTGTCGTCCGCCGCGGCCATGCGGGCCGCGGTGCTGGCTGGCGCCGGGCCGGCGGCCATGAGCCGGCTGGCCGTTGCCGACGACCTCGCGGTCGGCCGACTGAGCGCCGTCCCGGTGCCCGAATTGGACCTGCGGCGCCAGTTTCGGGCCATCTGGGTTGGCGGGCGCACCCCGCCCGCTGGGGCCATCCGCGAGCTGCTCAGCCATATCCGCTCTACGTAGGAGTGGGCGGTAGGAGTGGGCGCTAGGCGGCGGCGTGGTGGGCCAGCGCCTGGTCGTAGCGGTCGAGCAGCGTCTCGGCCACCAGCCGGTGCGCGCCCAGCGGTTGGGCCATCCGAATGCCGTTGTCGCGCGCGTAGTTCCACACCTTGTCGGTGATGAGACCCGGCGCCAGGAACCACGGTGCGATGACGAGGCGGCGGGCGCCGCGGCGCCGCAACCGTACGATCGCGTCGGGAACCGACGGTTGCGGCCGGGTGGCAAAGGCGATGGTGGCTCCGGCCCAGCTGGTGCCGGCGGCCAGCGCGGCGGCCACCTGCGCGGTGCGTGCATTCGCCGCGGCGTTCGATGAGCCGATCGCGACCACCACCACACCCAGGTCCCGGTCGAGCGGTGAAATGTCGAGTTCTGCCAGACGTTCGCGCAGTACCGATACCAAGCGGTCGTCATCACCGAGCACGTCGGCCTGGCGGACGCCGTGCGCGCCGGCACGCGCTATCTGGTTGGGGATGTCGCGGCGTGCGTGGTAGGCGCTGGCCAGCAGCAGGGGAGTGACGACGGCAGGGCTCCCGTAGGGCAATCCACTGAGCACGTCGACGAATGCCGGCTCGGCCAGTTCAAGGAAGGCCGGCCGCACGTCGAGTCCCGGCCGGATGCCGGCGAGCTCGGCGGCGACGGCTCGGGCGTTGGCCGCCGATCGCGGATCTTTGCTGCCGTGCGCGGTGAGGACCAATGTGCTCATGAGGCGTGCAACCCGCATTCGGTCTTGGCCAGCCCCTGCCAGCGCCCACTGCGCGGGTCGGCGCCGGCGGCCGGTTTGGTTGTGCACGGGGCGCAGCCGATCGACGGGTAGCCCTCGTCGACGAGCGGGTTGACCAGCACGTTGTTCTGCTGGATGTAGCTCTCCACGTCCTCATCGGTCCAGGTGGCCAGCGGGTTGACCTTCACCAGTCCGAACGCTTCGTCGAAGCTGATCAGCGGGGCGTTGGCGCGGGTGGGCGCCTCCACCCGGCGGATGCCGGTGACCCAGGCCGAATACCCCCGCAGCGCCTTGGTCAGGGGGACGACCTTGCGCAGCCGGCAGCACTCGGTGGGGTTGCGGGCGAACAGGTCCTTGCCGAGCAGCTCGTCCTGCTCGGCCACCGCGTGTTCGGGGGTGACGTTGAGAACCCGGATGTCATAGACGGATTCGACGGCATCCCGGGTGCCCAGGGTCTCGGCGAAGTGGTAGCCGGTGTCGAGGAAGATCACCGGCACGCCCGGGCGCACTTTGGAGGCCAGGTCGACCAACACGGCTTCTTGCATGTTGGAGGCGACCACGTAGTTGCAGGTGGCCCAGCCCCGGGGGCCGTTGACGCCGCCGAAGTGGGCGTCGGTCCAGCGCAACAGGTCGGTGGCGCTGGCACCGTCCAGCTCGTCGGCACCACGGGCAGCCAATTCACGTAGCTGCGCCTCGGTATAACTCATCTCGTCGTCCTCCGCTCGTTTCGGGTGGACTTATCGAAGGTCGGCCTCCTCGGCCCGCAGCGCCCAGGTTGCGAACCGTTCGCCGTCGTGGCGTTGCGTGACGAAGTTGCGGACCACCCGGTCGATGTAGTCGCCCAGTTCGTCGCTGGTGACCTTGTGCTGGCGCAGTTTCCGGCCGAATCCGCTGTCTTCGCCGAGGCCGCCGCCGAGGTGGACCTGGAACCCCTCGACCGGTTTGCCGTCCCCGTCGTCGACCATTTGGCCCTTGAATCCGATGTCGGCGACCTGAATTCGGGCGCACGAGTTGGGGCACCCGTTGACGTTGATGGTGATCGGCACGTCCAGATTCGTGTTGATGTCGGCCAGACGGCTTTCCAGCTCGGGCACCAAAGACTGTGCCCTGACCCGCGTTTCGGCGAACGACAGCTTGCAGAACTCGATACCGGTGCAGGCCATCATGTTCTTGCGCCACGCCGACGGCCGCGACGGCAGACCGATGGCATCCAGACCGGCGACCAGTTCGTCGACCTTGTCGTCGGCGACGTCGAGGATGACAAGTTTCTGATAAGGGGTGAACCGGGCGCGTTCCGAACCGACCTTTTCCATGAGGTCGGCCACCTTGCACAGGATGGTTCCCGATACCCGGCCGGCGATGGGGGCCACCCCGACGGCGTTGAGCCCGTTCTTGAGCCGCTGCACCCCGACGTGGTCGATCGGGTGCTTGACCGGCTCCGGGGCCGGGCCGTCGATCAACTGCCGTTGCAGATACTCGGTTTCCAGGACCTCGCGGAATTTGGCCACACCCCAGTCCTTGACCAGGAACTTCAGCCGGGCCTTGGCGCGCAGCCGCCGGTAGCCGTAGTCACGGAACAGCTTGGTGACCGCTTCCCAGACGTCGGGCACCTCGTCGAGCGGAACCCACACGCCGACTCGTTGGGCCAGCATCGGGTTGGTCGACAGGCCGCCGCCTACCCACAGGTCCATCCCCGGGCCGTGCTCGGGATGGTTGACGCCGATGAAGGCGACGTCGTGGGTTTCGTGGGAGACGTCCTGCAGGCCCGAGATCGCGCTCTTGTACTTACGCGGCAGATTGGCGTACTCGGGGTTGTTCATGAAGCGCCGCAGGATTTCGTCGATCGCCGGTGAGGGGTCGAGGATTTCGTCGACCGAGTCGCCGGCCAGCGGAGAACCGTGGATGGCGCGCGGGCAGTCGCCGCAGGCCTCGGTGGTGGTCAGCCCGACGGACGCCAGCCGGTCCCAGATCTCGGGGACGTCTTCGATTCGGATCCAATGGAATTGGACGTTCTCCCGGTCGCCGATGTCGGCGGTGTCACGGGCGAAGTCGGTCGAGATTTGGCCCAGGGCACGCACGGTGGCGGCTGACATCGGCTTGCCATCGGAGCGCACCCGCATCATGAAATATTTGGCCTCGATGGTGTCGGTGTTTTCCTCACCGGTCCAGGTGCCGTCGTAACCCTGTTCACGTTGGGTGTAGAGGCCCATCCAACGGAAGCGGCCACGCAGGTCGGACTTCTCGATGCTGTCGAAACCCTGTTTGGCATAGACATTCAGAATTCGGTCGCGGACATTCAGCGGCGCGTCCTCCTGCTTGAACTGTTCCGCGTCGTTGAGCGGCTCACGCTGTCCGAGTGCCCACTGACCTTCGTTACGAGTCTTGGCGGGACGGGCTGCTGTGGTCATGTGGCATACTCCTTCGCGAACATTGGCGACCCGGATCGCCGTTGCGCGCGGCGCTTTGGCGGTTGTCCCTTCCGGCGGGCGTCGACGGTGGGCGGCCATCGGGCCGGCCTGCGACATCAACGATGATGTTGGTCAGCGGGAGGTATCCGAAGATACTTCGCCGGACCCACGGGTCATGGCATCGATGTTGCGCTGTTGGCCGTGGTGCCGGTAGGGACCTTCATGTTGTGAGGTCACATCGTTTGGTTGTGAGCGCCGCGAGCCTTGGCCGGGATGTGCGGCTCGATCATGCTGTCTGCTAGTGTGATTCGCGCCCTGCCATCGGAAACGTAAGTAAAGTAAGGTGTTGCGATCGGGATTCGGTGGCGCCAGTCGTAAGTTATTTCCCAGCAGATTGGCAGCGACCTGCCAGCGATATCCGCTATCACTGAACCGCGCCTGGGACATTCGGCCGTTGATGCGGTGCACCGTGACCATAGCGATGTGTTCGAGCTGAACACCGAATAAGCCATGACACAAGACGTTGACCCGCAGGTGATTAAGCAGGCTGCCGCCGCGTGGCGTCAAGTTCACGACGAAGCGGCTGCAGCATTCACCCGGTTGGCCGGCGTGCTGCAAGGCTCAGCCGGGATGGCCGGTACCGACAACGGCGCGCACGCTTGGGCCTCCAAGTACGACCTGTTGTGCGGTGGGTGCGACGGTGCCACCGGTGTCATCGAGTGCGCTTCTGCGGCTGTCATTGCTGCCGGACAGGTCACGGACCTGCTGTACGTGACTGCGGTCAACCACGAAAATGCTGACCAGCAATCCGCGCTTAATCATCAGGGGCCCCAGCCGTTCCGCCCGAGAGAGAGTCCCTATCTTCTTTGAGCCCGAAATCCCTTCGGCCGAAGGAGGACACGACGATGTGCGTGGTGGCATACCATCCAGGCATACGTGCAAGGCGAACTATGGCCCAATGGTCACCAGGACAGCTGCACAGTGCCGCGCATGCCTGGCGCAGCGCCACCGCGGGTCTTCGGGCAGCGGCCTTCCTCGCATACAGCGCAATCCCATATCTGACGAACCAGAAGTCACCCGAGATACCGGCCGCCATCGCCAATTGCAACCTTGCGCGAGACGCGATCAACTCCGCGGCTGAAAGCTGCGACATTGCGGCCAAATGTTGTGACGACTATGCATCGGCCATCGATGATGCCCACCACAACATCATTCACGAGATGGAAGTGCTGGGCGCCACCGTCGCGGTCACCGAAGTTGTTGCAGCCGTGCTGATTCCTTTCACCGCTGGAGCCAGCGAAGCGGTGTCGAAGGTGGTCGATGTCAGTAGGCTGGCGGCCACCGGGGCTCGCATCGCCGAAATCATCCGGGCTTTCCGAGCGGCAGTCGAGCTGTCGGCCCTGCCTACCGTAAATGCGATCGGTGCTGCCGCTCGGTCGATATCCGAGCTGGGACCACTTCTCGCCGCGCGCGCGAGGGTCTTCGCAGCCGAGACGGCGAGCCCTGGTGGTGCTGCCGCAATCGACGAGGCGGGGGCCGCCAGGCTTTCACATGAAAGTGTCACTGACAAGCTCGACAGGTACTTACTTAATCCAGACCACCCGGTGGGGGCCCCAAGGCGAAATGGTTCGAGCAGGCGTTAGGTTTCACCCGCCAGAATGAATCCGACCTTGCCAGGCAGATCGCCTTTGACGATAGCAAAGCTGTACAAACGGGTGTGACACAATATGGCATAAAATATAATCAAGTAATCTCAATCACGGGAACGAATGGAAAGATTATTGACGTAACATTTGCATGGATACGCGGCAATGACGGAGTCGTGCGTTTGGTGACAGCGATTCCTGCCAGTAGATGAGAGAACGACGGACATGAAACCCGAAGAACACGATGTAGTCCAATTGCGGCGGCCACTGTTGGAGTACAACCTTCCGGCCGGTTCAAGAGGGGCGGTCGTGTTGGACTATACGAAGTATTCGCATGGCGACCTGCCCCCTGCTTATGAAGTGGAATTCTCAGACGCCGACGGTATCACCCAAGCCTTGGTCACAGTCCGCGAAGAGGACCTGGAGGTCGTCTGGCGTCCAGATCCGGATAAGTAGCCGTCCGCCCCGACTCGGCTCAGTTTTGTGTTCTCCTGCCTTAGTTCTGGTGGCTGCTCAAGATATTCGATTCCGCTCGCGCGGCCTCCTTCGCCATAACTGCATCCCGGGTACGGCGAGAGCGCCGAGGTTGACGACGAGGTGCAGTCATCGGCGGAGAGCGAATGAGCCGTTTCGCACGGGTCAGGGCCACATTGCCGTATTATGCTGTGCCACAGCCGTGTAGTTGCGATGCGCTAGTTCAGCATTTTTCCGCAGCGTGGAAAGCCCTTCGCGCATCTGCTGGTCGGCTGTTACCCACTTCTGGTGATATTCACGTTCGGCCTCGGCGCCCTGACCCTGCCAGGTGCCATGGAGCTCAGCTACGCATTGGTCTACGGCCGTCGCAATCTGTTCGGCTTGCGAATTGAACTTGGCCAGCCGATCGGCGAAATGCAATAGCGCCTCTAAGTCGACCGTGTACCGGCGGATCATAATGATGGGTCCGCTGCGGTCAGCGCCTCGAACGCTTTTGCCGCGATGGTCTCGTGGTCGAGCATGAGGTCCAGCGAACGTAGCAACCGCTGCGAGTGCTCAGACAAGATGGCCGCGACGGCTGTTGCACCCTGGTGCCACTCTTCCCAAGGCGGCTGGAAGGCCGATGCCGCAATACCACGCCAGGACGATGACAATGCGCGCCAATCATCGGTGATACTGTCTAATTCCGCTTTCAGATCATCATTTTGATTCGAAAGAATTTGCGCGGCTGATGCCATCGCTTCCAGCCTCATGGTCAGCTCACCAGCCACGAAACCCCTATCGGTCACTTTGGCACCATCCAAGCGAAATCGGGCGTTTCATACAAGTCGCCCATTCCTTCCAGGTGATCCAAGGTCAACCAACCGTGAATTGCGTCCCGGGGCCGGTGGGCGGGCGATGGGGCTTGTGGCGGTAATAGCCGGGTGGAGGGCGGTATACGCTGTCCGCCTCGCGGCAGCGTCGATGTTGGACTTCGTGAGCGGTGGGCTACTCGTCGGGCATCGCTCGTAGACTGCGGCGGTATGGCCGATGTGTCGTTGGACATGCAGGAGCGTCTGGAACTTTGCGACCTTTTCGACGAACTGGGCCCCGCCGTTCCCACCTTGCTCGAGGGCTGGACCGCTCACGATCTGGCCGCCCACATCGTGTTGCGCGAGCGCGATCTGGCGGCCGGCGTATGCATTGTGCTGCCTGGTCCGTTCCAGCGATTCGCCGAGCGGCGCCGGGCGGGATTAGCCGAGTCCAAAGACTTCTCGTGGCTCGTCATGCGGATCCGGTCCGGCCCGCCCGCCGGGTTCTTCCGCTTCAAGTGGGTCCGCGACCTGGCGAACCTCAACGAGTTCTTCGTTCATCACGAGGACGTTCGCAGAGCCAATGGCCGCGAACCCCGGAGCCTCACGCCGGAAATGGATGCCGCCTTGTGGCGAAATGTCCGCCGCGGCGCGCGGTATCTCAGTCGGCGGCTGTGCGGTTGCGGGCTGGAGGTCGAGTGGGCCGGCGCTGCCGAGGTGGTTCGGGTGCGCTCGGGCGATCCTGCCGCACGGCTCAGCGGCCCTCCGGGGGAGCTGCTGTTGTACGTGTTCGGGCGCCAAGCGGCGGCGCAGGTCGACGTTTGTGGACCGCCGGAGGCCGTTGCGGCGTTGCAGCGCACGCACTTCGGTATGTGAGTCGGACACCCGTCGTACTTGCGGTTTGGCGCTTGGAGCGCCAAAATGGCGCCATGCCCAGTGTGCAGATCAAGGACGTTCCGGAGGACACCCACCGAGTTCTGCGCGAGCGAGCCGCACGCGCACATCAATCCCTACAGGAATACCTCCGAAGTCGGCTCATCGCCGACGCGAATCAACCCACGCTGGATGAGGTGTTCGACCGCATCACCACACGTCGCGGCGGCCGCGTGTCTTTCAGAGCCGCCGTCGATGACGTTCGGGCTGATCGTGATCGTCGTTGATGCGAGCGTACTGGCCGTAGCGCTGGGCGACGACGGGTCGGAGGGCCGGCTCGCGCGGGAACGTTTGGCGCACGAGACGTTGGTTGCTCCGGAAGTCATCGACCTCGAGGTGGTCTCGGTGTGGCGCCGCCATGTCGCGGCAAAACGGATGCCGGCTCGAAGGGCTGCGAGCGCGGTGGCGGACCTGACCGATCTGCCGCTGCGTCGGTCCTCACATCAGCCATTGCTCCACCGGATGTGGGAATTGCGGCATGTCCTGACGACCTACGATGCCGCCTACGTTGCGCTGGCCGAGGCTCTCGACGTCGTACTCGTCACCGCAGATGCACACCTTTCCGGTGCTTCGGGCACCCGTTGCGTGATCGAGGTTGTCGGCGAAATCGGCGACTGCTGACAGCCGCCGCGGGATATCGCTGGTCTGCTTGAGACCAGACCCGCCACGACAATCGATGGTGGCACGCCGAGCCCCCGATTACTGGTTGCACACCCACACGCCTTGTGACGCAGGTGATTCCGGCTTGGGCGAGTGGGTGCGTCCAGAGCGGCCAGTGTGCCGGTGGGATCACCCTGGGACCGTGTTGATCTCGTCGCCACGCTCACCGGAGTCCTCGCTGCGGCAGTCACGTTGGTAACAGGAGTCTTTGGGTCGAGCGGCGCGCAATTTGGCCAGCTTCACTCGGAAACTCATGGTGACCAGTAGTTGGTGAGTGGGCTGCCCGCTGGTGTCGGCGCTCGGCAATGCTGACCTGGCGGTGCTTCGAGGGTCGTTGTGAGGCGGTAGATAGCCGGCCGACGCGATTCGGTCTGCTGACAACGGCTTCCAGGAAGCTTCTAGTGTGCCGACTCGCTCACCACGAACGGCAGCTACTCGGCGTTCAAGTGCCTTCCCGAGGCCACACTGCTGCCGGTCATCGATGCCGGCGATTGCAGCTTGGCTGCGCACGCATAGCTTGGCGTCTGTTTTCGCCACGTCGGGGCCTGCTCGGCCCTTTGCTCAAAAGGCCTGCTATGGCAGGTGTTCGGGGAGGACGGAGAAGGCTCACGTGCTCACCGGGTCGACTGTCATGCCGCCGTATCGAGTGTGCGCTGCCGGCTTTGAGCGTGCGTGTAGGGCGGCAACATCCACGATCTGCCCTCCCTGACGGCACACTCGGCGCCGCCAGCGCACACTCGGCGCCGTCAGCGCACACTCGGCGCCGTCAGCGCACACTCGGCGCCGTCAGCGCACACTCGGCGCCGCCAGCGCACACTCGGCGCCGTCAGCGCACACTCGGCGCCGCCAGCCGCCAGCCGCCAGCCGCCAGCCGTCAGCCGCCGACCCAACCGCACCGGCACGCGATTTCCATCTCCCCACACCGGAGCGCAGCCCCGCGACGCTCTCAGCGACAAGGCAAGCGGCGCAACGAATTTGTCGCTGACAAGCATAGGGCACCTCGACCTCGGGTGACGTGAGTGACCGATGTGGCCAAGACCGGCATCGCCCCGACAGCAAACGGCTCGGCATCAGCACTGTCCCAGGCCCTTTCGTTGCGGCGCCGACGGTGGCTATGGTGCGGGCCACGACGGAAGCCTCGACTGCAGGCTAGTCAGCCAAGTTGACGATGTCCGGTCCGGGCGTCTTCGCATACAGCTTGTCGATCTCGGCGGAATATTTCTCGGCGATCGGCCTGCGCTTGAGCTTCATCGTCGGGGTCAGTTCGTCCCCGCCCGGTTCCCACGGGGTGCCGACGATGACGAACCGCTTGATCTGCTCGACGCGGGAAAGCTTGGCGTTCCCCTCGCGGACAGCGGCGGCAAGCATCTCCCCGGCCTCGGGGCGTTGCGCGAAGGCGGCGACCGAGTGGTCGGCCATGCCGAAAGCGGCGGCCTGGGCGGCGGCAGCCTCACTCTCGAGGACGATGAGCGCTGTCACGTAAGGCCGGGCATCACCGATGGCCACCACCTGGTCGATCAGCGGAGACGTCTCCTGGATAGCCATCTCGATGTTGGTGGGGGAGAGGTTCTTCCCGGATTCGTTGACGATCAGCTCTTTCTTACGGTCGACGATCGTGACGAAGCCCTGTTCGTCGATGGTGCCGATGTCGCCGGTATGCAACCAGCCGTCGGCGTCGATCGCTTCGGCGGTCTTCTCGGGCTGCTTTCGGTAGCCGCGCATCACAATCGGTCCACGGATGAGCAGTTCGTCGTCGTCGGCCAGCGAGATTTCGACGTTGCGCAAGGCCTTTCCGACCGAGCCGACCTTATTCGCGCCGGGCCGGTTGGAGGTCGCGCCGCCCACACACTCCGACTCGCCCCACACTTCGTAGACGGGAATGCCTAGGCCCCAGAAGAATTCGATCGTTTCGACCGGGATGGCGGCGGCCCCGGTCACTCCCCAGCGCAAGTGGTCCAGGCCGAGCGCGGCGCGCACCTTGGCCAGCACGAGACGGTCGGCGATCTTGTGGCGCAGGGCAAGCGACGGGGACACGGATTTGCCGGCCAGCATCTGGCTGGCGGCGCGCACGCCGGTGTCGATGGCCCATAGCGCCAACCGCCGCTTGAGCCCGGTCGCCTCCGTGTCGAGCTTCGTCTCGATCCCGACCTTGATCTTGTGCCACACCCGCGGCACCCCGAGCCACACCGTGGGACGAGCATCCGGCAGGGCCTGCGCGATCGCCCTGGGGTCGGCGACGTCGGTCATCGGCACCCCCAGGACCATGTTGGCGTAGTGCCCGGTCACCCGGTCGGCGATGTGGGCATGCGGCAGGTATGAGGTGATCCGATCGTCTGGGCGCAGGTCAAGGAGGTCGACGATGGCCGCGAACTCGGCCATCACGTTGGCGTGGGTGAGCTCGACCCCCTTGGGCGGACCGGTGGTCCCCGAGGTGTAGATCAGTGTTGCGACATCGTCCGGTCGTACCGACGTCCACGCCGAATCGAAATCGAAATCGGCTTTGTCTCCTAACGATTCGATATTTGCAAGGGTGTGGCAGCCGTCGATATCGGCGTCGACGACCACCAGGTGCGCGAGGTCGGCGCCGGCCGCCCTGATGGTGGGCAGGAAGTCTTTTTCGGTGAAGACGACCGCGTTCTCGGCATTGGTGAACAAGTACCGGATCTGTTCGGGCGCCGAGGTGTTGTAGATCGAGAACGGGATCGCGCCCAGGTGCATAGCGGCAGTGTCGGCCAAATGAAACTCCGGGCGGTTGCGCAGCATGAGACCGACCGTGTGGCTGTGTTGGACGCCGAGTGCGGCCAGTCCGGCGGCGATCTTGCGTACCCGATCGGCGTATTGGCGCCAGGTCAGGACCACGGCGTCGCCGGTCGTGCGGATGGCCACCGCGTCGGGCTTGAGGGCCGCAGTCTGCTGGAAGGCCTGTGGCAGCGTGGACACCAATGCCCCGCTGGGGTGCCGAATCGCCGTCGGATCGCCGTTGGCCATTTTCCTGTCTGCTCCTTCGACCACGAGACTCACGGGAGTCGCCTCTCGCTTCCGTATACCCACCGGCGAATCTCCGCTTACGTCGGTTGTCACGGAGTTTTTCTCGCTTCTTGCGCCGGGAGTAGGGCCGTTCGTCCTCATCGCGGACGCCATGGTGGATCCGCGGGCGGAGCCGCGCTGGCTAGGCGTCCTCGACGCAGACGGCGAATCCGGCTCCGATCAGCGCCTCCAATACCTCCTCGCGGTGTGCTGGACCGCGGGTTTCGAGGGTAAGCCGCACCTCGACTTCATCCAGCGCCAGTTTGCGCGCGGTACGGACGTGCACCACGTCAAGGACGCTGGCGCCGGTCGCGCTGACCACGCCGAGCAGCCTGCTGAGCCCGCCGGGTCGGTCCGGGATGGTGACCTTGACCGCGAGGTAGCGGCCGGCGGCGCGCAGGCCATGGGTGATCACGTGGGTCAACACCAGCGGGTCGATGTTGCCTCCGGACAACACCGCGCAAACGGGGCCGTGTGCCTCGGGTTCGGGTGCCGATGTCATCACCGCTGCCACGGCTGCCGCCCCGGCCGGTTCGACGATGAGTTTCACCCGCTCTATGCACAGCAATAGCGCGCGCGACAGCGCCTCTTCGCTGACCGTCTGAATCGAGTTGACGAATGTCCGGACGTGGGCGAAAGGAATTGGCCCGGGTGAGGCGACGGCGATGCCGTCGGCCATCGTCGACATCGACTCCAAGCGCACCGGATGCTTGGCGGCCAGCGATGCCGGCCAGGCTGCCGCATTCGCGGCCTGCACTCCGATGACCCGGACCTGTGGCGCCAGAAAGTGTGCCGCCGTGGCTATTCCGGCCACCAGGCCGCCGCCGCCGGTGGGCACCACGATGGTGGCGACATCGGGGATCTGCTGCAGGATTTCCAGCCCGACGGTGGCCTGGCCGGCGATGACATCGGCGTGATCGAACGGGTGGATCAACACCGCGTCGTGCTGCTCCGCATATTCGCGCGCCGCTACCAAGGCGTCGTCGATCGTATCGCCGATCAGGTGAACCTGCGCACCGTAAGCCTTGGTGGCCGCCAGCTTTGGGAGCGCGACAGTGACCGGCATGAACACCGTCGAGGTGATCCCGAGCTCGGTCGCGGCCCAAGCGACGCCCTGCGCATGGTTGCCGGCGCTGGCCGCCACCACACCACGAGCCCGGTCCTCGACGCTGAGATTGGCGATCCGGTTGTAGGCCCCACGGGCCTTGAACGACCCAGTGCGTTGCAGGTTCTCGCATTTGAGCCACACCTGTTGGCCCATGCAGTCCGAGAGTATTCGCGACGCGACGACCGGGGTCGGCCGCACCACCGGCTTCAGCAGTTCCGCCGCCGCATTGATCTGGTCGAGGGTCAGCAGCTCCACGGCTGGACTCGCAGCTCGGCCAGCCGGCGCTGGATCATGATGTGATCGGCATTCATCGTTGGCTCCGTCGTCGGGGACAGGCCAAGGTTAGACGTGTCGCTCGCGTTGCGACTTCGGGCGGGCGTAACCCGGCTGTGCGACCCCGTCCGGCGCTGTTGGGTTCGGGGACCCGACCGTGCGACCTCACGACCGCTACTGTGACGGCGCAGCCGCTGGGCCGAACGACGGTGGCGCGGCGGACTCCGCAGTGCCCCAGACCGTGTTGGGGGTGGCGGACAGCGAGAACGTCACGTCGCCGCCGGTGCGGATGAACGACTCCGGAAGGAATGTCTGATCGGTGGCCCGGCCGTCGACGCTGAGGCCGTTGATGTACTTCAGGCCGCTGCGTCCGGACGCGCCCGGGGCGATGATCCGGATGGTTTTGCCGCCCGGGATCGATACCTGCGCGCGATCGAACAGCGGTGTGTTCACGGTGAGGACCGGCGTGCCCGGGGTGCTCGGGAACAGGCCGAGCGCGGCCCAGACGTACCAGCTGGACTGCGCGCCGAGGTCGTCGTTGCCCGGCTCGCCGTCCGGTCGGGGGCCGAATAGTTCGCTGCGCACCCGGTTGACCGTCTCCTGGGTCTTCCACGGTTGAGCGACGTAGTTGTACAGCCAGGGCACCCCGAAGTCCGGTTCGTTGCCGGCCCACATAAACGGCCTGTTGGGGCCCGCATTGAGTTCCGTCAGGAAACGGTCGAGCCGGTCGGCCGCGGCCTGGCGGCCGCCGAGAGCGGCCACCAGCCCGGCAACATTCTGCGGCACCAACCACAGGTATTGCTCGGCGTTGCCCTCGTCGTATCCGTCCTGGCCGAAGCCCCAGAGAGGCTCCACGAAGCCGGGCCCGAGGGGGAACGCGCCGTCGGAGTTGCGGGGCGAGAGGTAACCGGTGGCCGGATTGAACAGGTTCTGCCAGTACTGCGCCCGGTTCTGGAACTCGGCAGCGGTCACGGTGTCGCCGAGCGCGTCGGCGAACCGGGAGATGGTGAAGTCGTCGACCGACCACTCCAGCGTGATCGAGGCGCCGACGATGTTGTGGTCGGCGCGGAACTCGTCCGTCTGGGGTGCGTAGCCGCGCTCCAGGTAGGTGGCGATTCCGGGCCGCTCCACGTAGCCGCCCCGCCCGACACCGCCGTGGGTGGCTCCGCTGACCATGTAGCGCAGCGCCGTTTTGACGTCGAAGTCTCTGGCTCCGAAGGTGTAGAGGTTCACAATGAGCGGCACCACGTTGTCTCCGGTCATCTCGCCGGTCGCGGAATTGGCCAGGGCCCAACGGGGAAGCGATCCGCTTTGCTCGGCGTCGTTCACCAGCGACTGGGCCATATCGCTGGCCTGCGCCGGGAACAGCAGTGCCTGCAGGGCCGCCAAGCACCGGTAGGTGTCCCAGTCGGAGAAGTTGGCGTACTGGGTGTGACCCTCGGCCACGGTGTGGATGTTGCCGTCGAATCCGATATAGCGTCCGTCCGCGTCGTTGAACGTGTTGGGGTGCAACAACGTTCGGTATAGCGAGGTATAGAAGGTTTGCAGGTCGCCGCCGTCGGCGCCGGCCACCGTGATGCGGGCCAGCGCGGCGTTCCACTGCGCTAATGCGGCGGCGCGCACCTCGTCGAAACTCCGTCCGCCCTCGGCCGCGAGGTTGGCCCGCGCCCCGTCGACGCTGACGTAGGAAATCGCGGTCCGCGCCTCAAGCACCGAGCCGGCCGGGAACTCCACGTACCCCCCGCTGTAGATCGAATCCGCGCTGCGGGCACCGGGATAGACCGCGTCGCCGTCCCAGGTGCCATACGAGGTGAACGGCTGGCTGAACTTCATGGCGAAGTACACCGTGTAGGTGTTGTTCTTGCCGCAGAATCCGCCGCTGGTCGCTGATCCGGTGATCGTGGTGTGGTCCTGGCCGATCTGGATGGCCGCGGCGTCGTTGCCCGCCAGCGACGCACCGGAGCGCACGTGCAACAGCGCCGGCTGTCCATTGGCCGGATAGCTGAACCTGCCGACACCGGTGCGGGTGGTGGCGGTCAGTTCCGCGGTCACCCCGGTGGCGGGGAACCGCACCGTGTAATAGCCGGGCACGCCGACCTCGGTGCCGTCGTGGGCGATCTCCTCCCAATCGTCCCAGGGCCGCGAGCCGATCGGGGTGGTGGTCGGCAGCATCGAAATATCGCCGAACGCAGCGCAGCCCACTGAGGCGTGGGTCATGCTGAATCCGGTCGAGCGCTCGTTGTCGTGGTCGTAGCCGGCATAGGTGTCCGTGGTGTCCGGCGAGTACTGCACCATGCCGAACGGCACTGATGCCCCGGGGAAGTCGTTGATTTCGCCCACCGTTTCGCCACCCGTCCCGGTGCCGATGAGTGTATCGACGTGGCTGATGGGGTTCACGACGAACGCGGGTTGATCGGCGTGCGCCGCCGGTGGCGCACCGCTCAGCATCGCGCCGATCATCGCCGCTACCAGCGCGGCCAGCGGCCTACCCGAGCGCATCGCTGTCTACCCTCTCGACGTCTCGAGATGGATGGACGGACCGGACGGCGCCAGCGCATGGTCGATGAGTCGCTGCGGCGGCCGTGAGCCCAAACAAGGTGTGGCCGCCTCACATCGTTTCGGCGGGGAAGAGAATACCGGGGTTGAGGATGCCCGCAGGGTCGAAGCTCTGCTTGATTCGGCGCATCAGCGCGATCTTGGCCGGGTCTTCGAGCTGGAGGAAGTACGGGGTCTTGGCGTGGCCCAGGCCGTGCTCGCCGGAGATGGCGCCGCCCAATTCCATTGCGAGTGCAAAGATATCGGTCATCAGCTGCTTCTTCTTGGCCGGCTCCTTACAGATGATGGCCAGGTGCACGTTGCCGTCGCCGGCGTGGCCGCAACCGATCGCGGCGCCGCCCGCGGTCGCCGCCAGAGCGCGTGCGGCGCTGAGGAACTTCGGCATCGACGCGCGCGGCACGACGGTGTCGATGATGTCGTCGGCGCCCGCGGCTTTTGCCGCCCAAAACGCCTTCTCGCGCGCCTCGATCAACTTGCGCGCCGAGCTTCCTTCCAGTACGTAGGCGTCGATGGCTCCCAGTTCGGCCAGCATCTCGCCGGTCGTCTCGACATCCTCGAGCAGTCGATCTGCGGTGCGATTCTCCACTGCCACAAGAAGATACGCTTGGCAGCTGTCGCGCACCTGATCCGGAATGCCCAGCTCCAGGTTCTGCGTGTGCACCAGCGCGGCCATTGTCAGGTTGTCGATGTATTCCAGGATGTAGGGCGCCAGCCCGCTGGCGACGATCTTGGGCACCGCCGCCATGATTTGATCGAAGTCGGCGAACGGGGCCAGCACGCTGGCGCTGTGGTCCAGCCGTGGATGCAGCTTGACGATCACCTCGGTGGCCAGGGCCAGCGTTCCTTCCGAGCCGACGATGAGCTGGGTCAGGTCGTAGCCGGTGGACACCTTGGCGATTTTGCCGCCGGTTCGGATGATTTCGCCGCTCGGCAGCACTGCCTGCAGCCCGAGCACGTTATGGCGAGCTATTCCGTACTTGACCGCGCGCATACCTCCGGCGTTGGTTCCGACGTTGCCGCCGACGCTCGACGACAGCTCACCCGGATGAACCATGTAGCCCAGCCCGGAAGCGAGGGTCGCGGCGTCCAGTTCGGTCAGCGTCACCCCGGGCTGGACGACGGCGACCTGGTTAGCGGTGTCCAACTCCAGCACCCGATTCATTCGTTCGAACGAGATCAGCAGGCCGTCCTCGCACGGCCGCGCCGCCCCCGACAAGCCGCACCCGGATCCGCGTGCCGTCACCGGCACGCGGTGGTCGGAGGCGGCCGTCAGCAGGTGCGAAACTTCTTCTGCGGTAGCCGGCTTGACGACGTAACCCGGTTTCTGCGGCGGCTGCGTTAACTCCTCGTCGTGGGAATAGTCGTCGGGAATTGCGTCGCCGGTGAGCACATTGGCGCTCCCGACGATGTCCACCAGTCGCGCTGTGATGTCACTCATGGAAGGCCTCGTGTTTCTGCCGTGCCGGACAGCGACTCACTCTATAGCCGGCCGCGGCCGATAGGCAGGCGGTGCGGCTGCCGCATGGGCAATCTGCGTCAACTTGCCTGGCCGCTGCGCGCAGGTTGCGCGGCCGGCGCGGCCCGTCCTTGACGGCTCAGCCGCCAAAGGTCCGCGCTTCAACCCGATTTCCGTTGGTGGGCAGGCGATTACCACGGGCGTTGGGTGTTCAGGCTCGGAGCGGGGGTGAAGGTGACCGGCAGCTTGCCCAGCCCGGTCATGCTCGGGTTGCCCAGATACTGGTGGACGCCGTCCAGGTCGACCCGGTAGCCGGGGATGCGGTCGAGCACCGCCCTGACCATCACCTCGGCCATCAGACGTGCCAGATGAGATCCGATGCATCGGTGTGGTCCCAGGCCGAAGGTTTGAACCTCACGCCCCAGAGCTGGTCTGGCGTAAGGTGCGCCTCGTGAGATCTTCGATACAGCGGATTGCGCTCAGCACTGGTGGCGGTGATGCGCCCGGGCTCAATGCCGTCATCCACGCGGCCACCCTGGCCGCACGTAATCGCGACTGGGAAGTTGTCGGGGTCCGCGACGGCCTCAACGGGTTGTTGTTGCCGGACGCCTATCCCGACGGCGGGTTGATCGAGCTCACCCGAGACCGCGTCCGCGGCATCATCCACCAGGGCGGCACCATCATCGGTACCACCAACCGCGGCAACCCCACCGCCTATCCGGTGCAACAGCCCGACGGCACCTGGATCGAGGTGGACCGCACCCAAGAACTGTTGGGCCGCTTCGAGGAACACGGAATCGATGCCCTGATCCTGGTCGGCGGCGACGGATCGATGGCGATAGGCCAGCACCTGCACAACGCGGGGCTGCGGCTGGTCGGGGTACCCAAGACGATCGACAACGACCTGGACAAGACGACCTCGACATTCGGCTTCGACAGCGCCGTCGACTTCGCCTCGGAATGCATCGACCGGCTGTTCACCACCGCGACATCGCACGGCCGCATCATCGTGGTGGAGGTGATGGGCCGCTACGCCGGCTGGATCGCCCTGAACGCCGGCATGGCGTCGGGAGTGCACGCGATCCTCATCCCGGAGATCCCCTTCAGTCTCGAACCGGTGGCCGCGGTGATCCGGGACCGCGAACGGCACGGCGCGAAGTTCTCCATCGTCTGCGTCGCCGAGGGTGCCCGGCCCATCGGCGGAGAGGTGTCGATAGTGGGCAAATCGGTGGGGCAGGCGGAGCGTCTTGGCGGCATCGGAGCCAAAGTTGCCGCCGAGCTCGAACGGATGACGGGACGGGAGGCACGCACGGTGGTGCTCGGCCACTTGCTGCGGGGCGGCTCGCCGACCTCGTTCGACCGCCTGCTCGGCCTGCGCTTCGGCGCCGCGGCCGTACGGGCTCTCGACGAGGGGCACAGCGGTGTCATGGTGGCGCTGAATCCACCGACCGTCGACTACGTGCCACTCGCCGAGGCCACCCACCGGCAGAAGACGGTCCCGCTCGACTGCGACTCGATCCTGACCGCGCGCGATATGGGGATCAACTTCGGAGACGAAATGCCCACCCATAGCGCGATCGGAGGATGACCCGACGGCGGTGGCCACGTTCATTGCCGCGACACCACCTGCTGCTCCAGCTCGAGGATCTGCCGGGTGGTCTTGACCACCACATCGGGGTTGAGGCTGATCGAGTCGATACCGATGCGCACCAGAAACTCGGCCATATCGGGGTAATCCGACGGCGCTTGCCCGCACAGCCCCGAGTGAATCCCGTTGCGGCGACAGCCTTCCACGGCCAGCCGGATCATCTGCTTGACACCGTCGTCGCGTTCGTCGTAGTCGAAGGCCACAATCTCGCTGTCGCGGTCGACGCCGAGCGTGAGCTGCGTCAAATCGTTGGAGCCGATGGAGAAACCGTCGAAGCGCTTGGCGAACTCGTCGAGCAGGATGACGTTGTTCGGGATCTCGCACATCGCATACACCTCGAGCCCGTTGTGGCCGCGCTGCAGACCGTGTTCGGCCATCGTCGCCAGCACCAGGTCGGCCTCGGCGACGCGGCGCACGAACGGCAGCATGATGACGACGTTGGTCAGCCCCATCTCCTCACGCACCCGTTGCATCGCACGGCACTCCAGCGCGAAACCCTCGGCATAGGCCGGATGTGCGTAACGCGACGCCCCGCGGAAGCCGAGCATCGGGTTACTCTCGGTCGGCTCGAACCCGCTCCCGCCGATCAGGCTGGCGTATTCGTTGGTCTTGAAGTCCGACATCCGCACCACCACGGGCTTGGGCCAGAAGGCCGCCGCGATGGTGCCGATGCCCTCCGAGAGCCGCTGGACGAAGAACTCGCCCCCGTCGGCATAGCCGTAGGTGAGCCGATCGATCATCCGGCGCGCCTCCGGGTCGTCGACCTTGTCGGGATGCAGCAGGGCCAGCGGGTGCACCTTGATGTATTCGCTGACGATGAATTCCATTCGGGCCAGCCCCACACCGTCGTTGGGCAAGAACGAGGTCTTGAAAGCCAGATCGGGGTTGCCCAGATTGATCATGATCTGGGTTCGTGGCCGCGCCAGGTCGGCGACCTCGGTGCGGTCGATGTGGAAGCCCACCTCGCCGCGGTACACCCGCCCGGTATCGCCTTCCACACACGACACCGTGACGAGCTGGCCGTCCGGGACGCTCGTGGTGGCATCGCCGGCACCGACCACGGCGGGGATGCCGAGCTCGCGCGCGATGATCGCCGCATGGCAGGTGCGCCCGCCGCGGTTGGTGACGACAGCGGCGGCGGTCTTCATGACCGGTTCCCAGTCCGGCGTGGTCGTGTCGGCGACCAACACCTGACCGGGCCGGAAGTCCGACAGCCGCGCGAGGTTGTCGATCCGTTTCGCAACGCCCGTCGCGACCTTCTCGCCGACGGAGCGGCCCTCGGTGAGGATGTCGCCTTTACCTTCCAGCACATAGGTCTCTATGGTCGTCAGGCTGCGTTGCGAGGCCGCCGTCTCGGGGCGCGCCTGCACGATGTAAAGCTTGCCGTCCAGACCGTCTTTGGCCCACTCGATATCCATCGGGCGCCGGTAATGCCCTTCGATGGTGCAGGCGTAGCCGGCCAGTTCGAGTACGTCCTCGTCGGTGATGCAGAACCGAGCACGGTCGGCCTTCGGCGCGGGGATGTTGCGGGTTGTCTGCTTCGTCCCGCCCTCGACGAAGACCATCTTCACCGCCTTGTCACCGATCAGGCGGCGCAGCACGGCGCGGTGTCCGGCCAGATAAGTCGGCTTGTGGACGTAGAACTCGTCGGGGTCGACGGCGCCTTGCACCACGTTCTCGCCCAGCCCGTAGGCGCCGGTGACGAAAACAACGTCGTTGAAGCCGGATTCGGTGTCGATGGTGAACATCACCCCGGAGGAGGCGAGGTCGGAGCGGACCATCTTCATCACACCGATCGACAGCGACACCTTGAACTGGTCGAAGCCCTGGTCGATGCGATAGTGGATGGCCCGGTCGGTGAACAGGCTGGCGAAACACCGGCGGCAGGCGTCGAGCAGGCTCTCGGCGCCGGTGATGTTGAGAAAGGTTTCCTGCTGGCCGGCGAAGCTGGCCGTCGGCAGGTCCTCGGCGGTCGCCGAGCTGCGCACCGCGAGACTGACATCCTCGCCGTACTCGTCCTGAAGCGTGCCGTAGGCGGCCACGATCTCGGTCGCCAGGTCGTCGGGAAGCCCTGCGCCGTAGACGATTTCCCGGGCGCGTTTGCCTTTGCGCGCCAGTGCGGTGACGTCGTCCGGATCGAGATTGTCGAGCTCGGCGTGCAGCGCGTCCCAGGCGCCGGCGCTGTCCAGCATGTGTTTGTAGGCCTGGGCGGTGATGGCGAACCCGTGCGGGACACGGATGCCCTGCTCGGACAGCTTCTGGTACATCTCGCCGAGCGAGGCGTTCTTGCCGCCGACGAGCGGGACGTCGTCGATGCCGAACTCTTCGAAGAAGCGAATGTAGTTGAACTTGCTCATGATATTCCTCCGGTTGCGTGTTAGTTAGATGTCGTGGGGTCCGTTGTTGGCTTTGCGCAATGCCCAGACGTAGTCGGCGCGTTCACGGGCCTCGAAATCCTGGTCGGTTGAGGGCGGCCGGATTCGTCGAGCTCCATCAGCTCGACCTGAAGCTCGTCGTGGTCGAAGGCGGCGCTGGTGCGCAGCCAATTGATTCGTACGCCTTCGCGTTCGGCCTCGTGGACCTCGTGCGCGTGGGAGGGCGTCTGGGCTGCGGTGCGCCGGTAGATGATCACGGTGTCCTCGGCGCCTGGGCGGCGGGCGACGCGGGTGGCGTCCATGGCGGTGTCACCGAGGAACCGCTCCACCGCGTGGATGGCGACGGTCGCGTCCAGATACGCTCTGCTGCAGGAGGATTCGCAGGGGTGGCAGCAAACCCGGCGGTGGATGGCGACGAGTCGGCGCCACGCTTGCTCGTGGCGTCCGGCGCGGGCATCGGCAAGCCAGGCCTGGATGTTCTCCCCGGCCGGGCACTCGGCGTTGCACGGCGGTAGCAGGTCGACGTAGACCGGGCGGCGGTCGCGGATCGGGCCGGCGTGTTGCGCTCCGTGCAGCAGGTCGGGCAGGGCCGTGAGGTCGCCGCGGGGCGCGAGCTTATCGGTATCACCGGGCGTCATGGTGCTGACGATATGACTCGTTGTGCGGCTGTGCTGCTTTCGTTTGGCCCTCAAGGTGAGGACTTCCGACTCTGATCGGGATGCGCGCAGCGGCGGAAAGTAGCGGAATGGAGCATTTGACCGCCCTTGACGCTGCTTTTCTCGAGGTCGAAGACTCCGATCCGCATGTGAGTCTGGCGATTGGCGGGCTGTCGATCATCGAAGGGCCGCCGCCGGCCTACGAAGAATTCGTCGCTGCCTTCACGCAGCGGGCGTCGGCGGTTCCGCGTTGCAAGCAGCTGCTGCGGACACGCCCGCTGGACCTCGGTCCGCCTGAATGGATCGATGACCCACACTTCGATATCTCGCGGCATCTGCACCGCCTGGCACTGCCACACCCCGGCGGCGACGCCGAACTGTTCGAGATGGTCGCGACCGTGATGGAGCGCCGGCTTGACCGCGAGCGCCCGCTATGGGACTGCTTCATGATCGAGGGGCTCAGCGATGACCGGTGGGCGGTGCTGACCAAGCTGCACCACTGCATTGCCGACGGGATCGCGACCGCGCAGATGCTGGCGAAGTTCAACGACGGCGGCGGCGGCGACACCTTCGCGACCGACATCCGCGCCGCCAAGGAACCCGATCGGCATGGGTTTGGCCTGCCGAAGGTCGGCCTCAACCCGGTGAACTGGCTGAGCGGGATGGTGCGGGGTGCGCTGGACGCGGCCGCCGCTGTCGAGCATGTCGCGGTGGGCGCAGCCGAACTGGCGGGCAGTCTGCTCAACCCGGCACCGGAGTCGTCGCTGCACGGACCGGTCACGGCGATGCGTCGCTACCATGCGGCCCGGGTCCGGTTGGCGGACTTGCGCGAGGTTGCCCAGGCGTTCGGCGTGACGCTCAATGACGTTGCGCTGGCGGCAATCACCGCCAGCTACCGCAAGCTGATCCTGGACCGCGGGGAACAGCCCGGCCGCGACTCGCTCCGCACGCTGGTGCCGGTGTCGGTACGGGGGGTAAACCAGTTCAGCGTGATCGACAACAAGGTCTCGGCGATGCTGCCGTTGCTGCCCGTCGACGAGGCGGACCCGGTGCAGCAGCTGCAGCTGGTGCACAGTCGGCTCACCCGGGCAAAAGGCAGCGGCCAACGTGAAGGAGTCAGTGCGGTCGTTTCGGCGGCGAGGAACGTCCCGTTCGCCTTCTCGGCGTGGACGATTCGGTTGCTCAGCCATCTGCCGCAGCGCGCGGTTGTCGGGTTGGCCACCAATGTCCCCGGTCCACGGAGCGAACAGAAGCTGATGGGCCGGCGGGTGCTGGAAATCCTGCCGATCCCGCCGATCGCCCTGCAGTTGCGCACCGGTGTGGCGATGGTCAGCTACGCCGACAATTTCGTCTTCGGCATTACGGCGGACTACGACACCGCGCCTGATATCGAAGCGCTGGCGGCGGGCATCGAGGACGGGGTGGCGCGGCTTCTCGAGGTGAGTCGCGCGCAGCGCGGCAGGCGCGGGCCCAAGCCGCGTGTTGCAGGGTGAGTTAGGTGGGCTGCCGGACCGCAAAGGCCAGGTAGCCCGCGAAAGCGCTCCGGTGGCGAGGCGGAAACTTAGCCGATATAATATCTAGCATGGCTAAACAAGCATATGCGGTGGAAGGTGTCAGCGACGGCGGGCAGCGCGCGCTCACCATCGTTCGCCCGTTCGTCAACCGGTTGCTGCGTACCCCTTTTGCGGGTTCGGCGGGTAAGCACTTTATGGTGTTGAGCTTCACGGGGCGTAAGACCGGTCGCGGGTATTCGATACCGATAAGTGCCCACTGGTTGGATGACGGTCTTTTCGTCCTGACCCGCATGCGATGGAAGAACAACTTCCGCAACGGCGCCACCGCCGAGATCTACTATGACGGCAAGCCGATGACCATGCACGGCGAACTCATCGAAGACCGTGCGACCGTCGCCGATCTCGTCCACCGCTGCGCCGAGTCCTATGGGGTCAGGCGCGCGCAACTCATCATCGGATTGAAGTTCCGCGACAAGCGCATACCCTCAGTCGAGGAGTTCGCCGAGGCGGCCGAACGACTGAAGTGGGCGGTTGTCCGGTTTACCCCGGCCGACTAGTGGCGGGGCATCTCGTGGGTGACAATCCGGCCCCGCGGTCGCCTTGCGATTGCGGTGAGGGCCTCGCACATCCCTGCTGGCCGCCGGCTCGTCCCCGCGACACTGCGGCCACGCAGACGACGCGCCGATGGCGGTCGTCGAGGCTTCAGTCTCGATGAACGAGTCTCGATGAACGCGAGCCACGGTGGTCCCAGCGCTGGCTGCACATTCGCGCGATTCCGAAGCCAAAGCCGAAGCTGAACTAATCGCGCTCCCATCAGAACCCCAGGGCCACGCAGGGTTTTTCGCTGCTTCGTGTCGCAACGTCCTGCCCGGCAACGGGTTTGCCGGTCCGAGGCGTTAGTGTGCCATCGTCAGAAAGACGCGCGGATCGGTGGCGCGGACCGTGTTCGCGCAGCTTCCTTCAGCTTTTCGTGCGCCTGCATCGTCAGGTGAGCAAGGTGCGTCGGGTCGTCGATCGCCGCGGCGTTGGCGATGAAGCCGAAATCCATGTTGTCGTGGTAGGACGCCAGGGTAGCGTTGAGCCCGATCGAGGCGGCGAGTGCGGAGGTGGGGTAGATTCCACGGGCTAGGGCGACATTCAGAGCCAGGCGCGGGCACCAACGCCTCGATCAGTGCCCGATGCGCATCGGTCAGATTGGATGGATAACGCTTGCTGTCGGCCACCTGGCCACATTGACCGCCTCAATCAATCAATCGATCACCTCGGTTGCGCAGGAACACCGAGTCGCTTTCCCTACACGTTGTAAAGGCCAACTAGGACTTTCAGCAAACTCTAATATAATCTGCAGCGATAACGTGGGTCTGTCGCGCTAAATTGGCTGTGGCCGCTAAGCAATCGCTCTGTCGCGCTGCGTGTGACCGCAGCAACGGAGGCGCTTGCCTGATCGCTCCCGGTGAGTCATTCGAGTAGGATTCTGCTTGCAATTGACTGTGGGAATAGGGTGCTCTTATCCGCTATCGCGAGGGGTGGGTGAGTCGCTAAGCAAGAAACACACGTCGTAATGCAATTATATTGGAGCGTCAGATTTCGGAAACTCCTGCAACTCCCAATGTCGCGCTCATTGTGGGCAGCGATATTGTTAGTCATCTCATAAGTGGCGAAATCGCCTGGCGAACAATAGCTGACGGCGGACGGTGCACATTACTTTTTACCCGCACACGGATGCGCAAGAAAGCCCCTGCTCAGCTGCAGCGCTTGTTCTTTACCGAGCATGAACTCCTCCAAACGGTGGCCTACCGACACTTTCGGCGTAACCCATTCCCCGGTTCGACTCGGCCGTTTCTCAACACAACTAGTGGCTGGCGGACCTGCGCCGGCGGAGCGATCAACGCCTACGAGCTTATTGATGTCAACGGTACCCAGACGCACGCACTGCTCGACCGCATCCGACCGGACGTCACGGTATCGGTGCGTTGCTATCAGAAATTCAGTCCGGTCACGATCTCCGTGCTTTCCACGAAGCCGTGCCGACCATTCCTCAACCTGCATCCCGGCAGGCTGCCGTCTTATCGTGGCGTCAATCCTTTTGCATGGTCGATGTTGAACCAGGAGGAATGCGCCGGATGGACCCTTCACCACGTGGACGCCGATTTTGACGCCGGTGCGATCGTGGACGGGGTCAGGGTCCCGCTGGACTACACCCGATCCGTCCACGAGAATTTGCTCGACTCGGTGCCATGCGCGACGAATCTCGTGTGGTCGGCTATCCGGACTGCGGCAACCGGAGGGACTCTGGCCAGAATTCCGCAAGACGATGCGGCGGCACGCTACTACAGCTTCCTCGAAAGTGGTGACCTGCATCAGCTGGAAACGCAAGGAATCAAAATGTGCCGGCCTGAGCGTGTGATTGTGACGGTGCTGAGATTTGCTCGACTAGCCGGGGCTACTCGGGCCAGCATTGCCGAGCTTGGCACCAAGATGCTCGCGGCCCTAGAAAGTGACTCGGCATGCCTGCGTGACTGATGCCCGGTGAGACGATAAATTCTTCATCGAATAGGGCCCCAATGGTTTGATAGCCCAGTGCTCACTGAGCATTGGGCTATGCGGATTGAGCGGTTCTAACGGCCTGGCGCGGGAGAAGGTGTGGGTGAAGGCTGCGCGTGGTTAGGTACACCGTGACCGCCGTCCGGAATTTCCATCACCATCGCGGGGTATTCACGCTGATGGTGATGGGGGTCGCTGGCATGTTCGCTGTAGACAGCCATGCCAAAGCCTGCGAAGAATATTCCAGCAACGACTACTAGGGTCCCGACGACAACGGTGACCCACGCCGCGGCCTTGAAAATCTTTGGAATCTCCGATTTTGGTTCGACCATTGTTGGTGCCGGTGCTACTGTCTCAAAAGCTTCACTGATCGGATTCTTGGGTGTTTCAGTCACGAGCCAATTTTAGTCGCATGAACTGAAAGTAGACTACTCATTCGCGAGGTAATGGCTGTGAGTTGATGAAGGCCAAAAATTTCTGTTTATGATTTCATCGCAGAGATCTTTTAGCGCATTGATACTGGTCCTCAGCAAACCGAATTACAGCAGTTTGGGAAGATCTTTCGTCGATCAATGCTCGTAATGTTGGATTAACCAGCACGAGAGCCGGAGAACAAATCCGCTACACTCCAGCAGCCGCCGCCGGCTGCGGATGCCAGGTGGCCGGCAACATCGGCACCTGCGCGCCATCACCGAACTCGGCACCTCGTACGGTGGCCAACCCACCAGCCTGCACCCCGGCCCCTTGTTCGGCAGTGCCGGCAAATCCTAATGACCCAGCACCCAGGTGGCTGGCCGTCGCCGACACCAACTGCGACTGCGACACCACCGCCGACACGCCCGCCACCGGCTCCACCGCAGCGACTTGCGTGGCCGCCACCGGAGTTGCCGCAGCCATAGCCGTCAATGGTGCGGTCGCGGTGGTCAGTCCCACCAACGGCACGCCCGGGACACCGGCGATCTGGGGGGCAACACCGCCAGCCAACATCCCGGCTAGCAGGGGAGAGAAACCCAAGAGATTCCCGATCACCCACTCAAGCAGGATCTTTAGCAGACCGAAGTACCCGTAGGCCAGGAAGTACGCGACCAGCAAGCAATTGATACCAAACTGGATGAATAGCGGAGCATCTTCGATTAATTGGAGCACCAGCCCAATTACGTTAAGACTCAAGACATCTAATGCCAGCCAAAGCACCGCCCATCCGAGCGGAATGAGCTCCGACAGCAATGTCGGAAGTACTTCCCACAGCAGCCGGCCTACATAGTCCAGAAGCTCGGTGATTTGTTGCCATGGGAAGGGTGTGAGGGTGGTTTGGGCGATGGTGGTGGCGATGGTGCTGCCGGGTTTGGTGATGATGGGTGCGGGGGTGGTGTGAGGGGTGGTGACTAGTGCGGTGGTGGTGATTGCTTGGTAGGCGCTCATGGTGGTGGCGGCTTGGATCCACATGCGTAGGTAGTCGGCTTCGTTGAGCGCGATGGGGATGGTGTTGATGCCGAAGAAGTTGGTGGCCAGCAAGACCGCGTGGGTGGCGTGGTTGGCGGCCAGCTCACCTAGTGTCGGCATCGCTGCTAGGGCGCTGATGTAGGCCGTTGCGGCGGTTTCGTGGACCGCGGCGGCGGCGGCGCTGTCGGCGCTGGCTTGGGTCAACCACGCCAGATACGGCAGGTAGGCCGCCGCGCAGATCTGGGCGCTGAGACCGTGCCAGGCCACGGCTTCCATCCCGGCCAGTACGGTGGTGAGTTCTTCTGCTACGGCGGCATATTCGGCGCTGAGCGACGACCATTGTGTGGCGGCTCCGATCAGCGGGGCCGGCCCGGGTCCGGCGCTGAGCAGCGCTGAATGTATCTCTGGTGGGGAAGCCATCCAGACCGGTGCGCTCACATTGCACCGCCGGCGAGGCCGTAGGTCAGTGCTGCTGCGCTATCGCCGGCGGCGTAGCTGATCCCGGCGGTACCCAGGCCGACGCCGGAGCGGGTCAGCTCTTCGACTCCTTCGGTGGCCACCCCTACATGCTCGAGACCGCAAGCGCTTAAGCCGGCCGCGGTGCTCAACGACACCGGATCGGCCGCCGGTGCCACCACCGCGGAAATCATCGGCGCGGCAGCGGCATGCGCGGCCGCCAGCCGAGCGCTGAACGCCTCGACCGCGGCAGCCGCGCCCGCCAAGCCTTCAGGAACCACCCACAACGTCACCGCCACAACCCCTTGCTACGAACGTCAGTCACTGCACGTTTCATAGGCGACAATGCACCACTGCAATATTATCATACTGCTGGATTGTCGAGCGTTCGGCAGAGGCGATTGACAACCAGCTCACCGACACGTTGCCTTCGCAGGGGGTCAAGCTCCCCATTTGGCGGCTTCGGCGATGTCGCGGGCGCTCATCGCCAACGTGTTGGACTCATGAGTGGAGGCCATCGAGTGATAGGCGCGCACCAAGTCCTGCATGGCGTCATTCCACTGGGCCTGCCAGCCCTGATACGTCATTCCGGTGTTACCCTGCCACGCATTGGACAGTGCGGATTGTTCGCTAGCGATATCGGCACCCAGGCCCTGCAGCGTTCCCGCGTATCCCGACATATCCCCGGCGTGACCCAACATCGCCGCGTAGTTGTACATGATTTGTGACATCACAAATTCCTTTCAAGAATTAGTTAGTAGAGGTGATCGACTCAGAAACCGGTGTAGCTCGACGCCGCAGCAGCGTCGGCAGCCACATAAGTCCCGGCAGCATCACCGAGATTGGCCTGTGCGATATCCAGCAAGGCGTTGACCTTGCCCGCCGCCTCGACGAACCTCGCGTGCGCGGCCTGAAATGCCGCGGCCGATTCGCCCTGATGAAACGCCTGCGCCGACATCGCCGACTGCTCGGCAGAACCGATCGTGTGACGCATCAGCCCGGCCTTGGCGGCAAACGCCGACTGCGACGCGACCAACTGCGGGATGTGGGCATCCAACAAGCTCACAACATATCTCCTGTCTACTTGATCTTTCTGACAATCCGGCCGTGATACATCACACCGCGACCGGGACTAATCCGCTATCCGCTAGTGTTGCAACCAAATCCGGATGCCAAGTGGCCGGCAACATCGGCACCTGCGCGGCATCGCCGAACTCGACACCCCGCATGGCTGCCAGCCCGCCAGCCTGTACCCCAGCTCCGTGTTGGACCGTGCCAGCAAACCCCAATGCACCCTGGTGCCCGGCTGTTACCGACACCAATTGCGCCGGCGACACCGCGCCGATGCCCGCCGCCGGCTCCGTCGCGGCGACTTCGGCAGCGGCCACCGGCGCTATCGCAGCCATACCCGTCACTGAAGCGGCCGCACTCGAAGCAGCAGAACTTGGCGACGCCAATGCCGCAGCCGCCGCGGGCGTCAAAGTCGGCCCGATCAAAGCGAAGTTTCCGATGATCCAGTCAATCACTATTCCGAGGACATGTAGGGGAGCAACAAAAGGTACCAGCACGGCTGAGATTCCGAAGACCGGAGTTGCGACCAACCAGAACACGGCTGCAAAGGCGAGATATTCCGCAAGAGTGACATTGCCCGCAAAAAGCGATAGAGCAGCTCCAATAAAGAGAAGCGGCACAACCCAGATCGTGAGGAGAAGAGCCCAAAAGGCGACAATATAGAGGGGCTCCAACAGGATGGCTAGGCCAATATATTCGAGGATCTCCCACAACGGGAAGGGTGTGAGGGTGGTTTGGGCGGCGGTGGCGGCGATGGTGCCGGCGGGTTTGATGATGGCTGGTGCGGGGGTGATGTGTGGGGCGCCGGCCAGTGCGGTGGTGGTGATTGCTTGGTAGGCGCTCATGGTGGTGGCGGCTTGGATCCACATGCGTAGGTAGTCGGCTTCGTTGAGCGCGATGGGGATGGTGTTGATGCCGAAGAAGTTGGTGGCCAGCAAGACCGCGTGGGTGGCGTGGTTGGCGGCCAGCTCACCTAGTGTCGGCATCGCTGCTAGGGCGCTGATGTAGGCCGTTGCGGCGGTTTCGTGGACCGCGGCGGCGGCGGCGCTGTCGGCGCTGGCTTGGGTCAACCACGCCAGATACGGCAGGTAGGCCGCCGCGCAGATCTGGGCGCTGAGACCGTGCCAGGCCACGGCTTCCATCCCGGCCAGTACGGTGGTGAGTTCTTCTGCTACGGCGGCATATTCGGCGCTGAGCGACGACCATTGTGTGGCGGCTCCGATCAGCGGGGCCGGCCCGGGTCCGGCGCTGAGCAGCGCTGAATGTATCTCTGGTGGGGAAGCCATCCAGACCGGTGCGCTCACATTGCACCGCCGGCGAGGCCGTAGGTCAGTGCTGCTGCGCTATCGCCGGCGGCGTAGCTGATCCCGGCGGTACCCAGGCCGACGCCGGAGCGGGTCAGCTCTTCGACTCCTTCGGTGGCCACCCCTACATGCTCGAGACCGCAAGCGCTTAAGCCGGCCGCGGTGCTCAACGACACCGGATCGGCCGCCGGTGCAACCACCGCGGAAATCATCGGTGCGGCAGCGGCATGCGCGGCCGCCAGCCGAGCGCTGAACGCCTCGACCGCGGCAGCCGCGCCCGCCAAGCCTTCAGGAACCACCCACAACGTCACCGCCACAACCCCTTTCGATGGATCTCCCAGCGAAACTGGCCCGGCGCAGCATTCCACCGAGCAGTACGACTGTATTGAATCAGATACAACTGCATTGGCCTACAGTTGCATGCGGCAACTGTGTGTGTCAACCCCCCAGTTTCCGTTCAGCTACCCGACTGTTGCGGCTGTACGGCCCGACGGGTTCGCACTGCATCCAGACAACGCGGGGAGTGAGCCGCTGATGTCGAGCTGATGCTGGCTGTGGCCGTGGTGTTGTGACACAGCTCAGACTCGTTATGATCGATTGTCTGGCAAGGCAACTGGACCTGAGCCAGCGCAGACCACCTGCCCTGCCTACTTCTGCCGAAGCGCCACAATCTGGTCATTGCGGCCGCCGACGTAGACGGTGCCCATGTTGTCGACCGCCAAACCCCAGGGATTGTCGAGGCCGGTGAAGTGCAGCTCGACTTGCGTCGAAGAACCTGGCGGGAGTTTGAGTATCCGGCCGCTGCCCTTGTTGGTGACATACACTGCGCCCTCGCTGTCGACCGTGACGCCGCCGGGTTGCTTGAGTCCGGTAAAGGGCAGCGTCGATTGCGTTGTCGTGCCGGCAGCCAACGCGAGAACCCGATTGTTGCCGCCATCGGCCACGATCACCGTTCCGCTGCTGTCCACTACCAAACCGGTCGGATCGCTAAGGCCGGTGAAGGGTAGTTCGAACTGTGTGTTCGAACCGGCGTTAAGTCCGACCACTCGATTCTTCGCAGTGTCGGTGACGTAGACGGTGCGGCTGCTGTCCACCGACAACCCGGTCGGATTGCTGAGGTCGGTAAAGGGCAGGGTGATTTGGGTTTTCGAGCCGGTGGGAAGTACGACAACCCGCTTGTTGCCGGCGTCGTTGACGTAGACGGTGCCGCTGTCGTCTGCTGTCACACCGGTCGGATAGCTGAGCCCGTCGAAAGGTAGTACAACCGGTGTGGTTGAGCCCGCGAACAAAGCCAGTATCCGATTGTGCTGGGTATCACCGACGTAGACCGTGCCGCCACTGTCGACCGACAGACCGTGCGGGTCACGAAGGCCGGTGAAAGGCAGCACCACCTGCTGAAATTCGCCGCGTCCTGGACTCAGCTTGCTGACGGTGATCATGGCCGCAACAGTCACAGCCACCGTGAGCAGCGCAGCGGCCCAGATGGCGACAGCCTTGCGGCGCCACCATGGCCGCGACGGTAACCGTGTCATCTCGGCCGGCGGTGCGGCAGCGGGTTCTTGCCCCGGGACGGAGAGCGCCTCTGCCAGCCGTCGCGGCATCGTCGGCGGGGCCGGGACATGCTGCGGTGGCGACCGTGGCGCGATCTGGGGTTGACCGCGAGTGCCAGGGTGGGCGTGGGCATCGACGGGGTAGGGGATTGGCGGCTGTGGCCGAACGGACGGCTGCGGCGCAGGCGTGGTCAGGGCGTCGTGGGCGGCTCGCGCCAATTCGGCTGCGGTCTCGTAGCGGTCGCCGGGATTCTTGGCCATACCTTTCGCGATGACCATGTCCAACTTCACTGGCAGCCCGGCAATGGTGCTCGACGGCCGTGGCGGCGGAGTCTCGAGGTGGCTGGTGATCTGTTGCTCCAGGCTGTCACCGGGAAACGGGTGCTGCGCGGTCAAGCACTCATAGAGCACACAGGCCAATGAGTAGATATCCGAGCGGGCGTCGACCTGTCCCATGCTGAGCCGTTCGGGGGCCATGTAATGGCAGGTTCCGATCACATCGCCGACCGTTGTCAAGCCCACTTCGCCCGCCGCGCGCGCGATTCCGAAATCGATCAGATAGGCGAAGTCGTCGACGTCGAGCAAAATGTTTGACGGCTTGACGTCCCGGTGCAACAGCCCATCCCGGTGCGCGGCGTGCAGCGCCTTGGCAACCTGCTCGATGATGCGCACCGCCCGCATCGGCGGCAGCGGCCCGCGGCTGAGCACCGACTGTAGGTCGCGGCCCTCGATCAACCGCATGTCCACGAACAGTCGTCCGTTGATCTCCCCGTAGGTGTGGATCGGGATGAGATGTGGGTTGCTCAATCGTGCTGCGGCGTGAGCTTCGCGACGGAACCGCTGCTGGAACACCTCGTCGTCGGAAATGTCGGCTGGCAGGATCTTGAGCGCGACGACCCGGTCGGTGACGGTGTCATAGGCGCGCCACACCTCGCCCATGCCGCCGCGGCCCAATAACTCGATCAGCCGGTATCTCCCGAACGAAGTTCCCTCCAACGAGCCCTCCCAGCAACCGCCAGCAACTGGCCAGACCATACGCGGCACCGGTAACAGTTGCAGGCATTTCGATGCGCCACGGCGCTCCCGATCCGCGCTCGCGTTGTGAACCAGCCACTACGAAACTACCGGTCCGCCACGGCTGGGGCCGTTACGTGTGGCTGCTGGCCGAAGGCTGGCATCGCCCGCTGGCCGCACGGTCTGTATTGGTGACGGGGAGACAGGGGCTAACAGCTGCTCGTGCACACGGCCAAGCTCAACCGCGTTGCGCATACCCGATCGCCTCCTCGGTGGACAATCGAGCACCCTCCGCCCAGAAGGCATCGAAATCGCTCTGCCCCAACGCCTCTCGGACAGCGGCGACGGCAGCGTCATACCCCGCTTGATACATCGGGAAGCGGGGGTGGCCCATGCGCCGCCGGACCGCCTCCGCTGCGCCCAGCAGACGCGCCGCGTACGCATGGTTGTCGTCGTTGACAGCAAGGCGGGCAAGGCATTCCAGCGTGTCATCCACTCGCAGGTATCCCTGGGTGCGGGCGGCGACGGTCAGGGCATCGTGGGCGTCGCGTGCGGCCTGCTCCGGCTCGTCCTGCGCGATCGCGATAAAAGCCCGCACCAGCAGCGCCATCATGCGATACCAACCGGGCACCACCGCGAGCATCTCGTCGGCGAAACGCCGAGCAGCGCCCGGGTCATCGCACGCTAACCAAGCCTCGGGCAACGGGGCGACGCTCCTGGTGAACACCTCACGTAGCGGATTGGTCTGCTGCAGGGCCGTCTCGGCTGCTTTCCTGGCCGCCGCGGCGTCGCCGCGCGCGAGGGCGGCGTTGGCGAACACCGAGTACACCGCGTCGGCGAAGTAACCGCCCATCGTGGTTGCCGCCGCCAACGCGGACTGCGCTGCCGCCTGAGCAGCGTCGGCCTGGCCGTGGAATCCGAGCACCTCGCTGAGGCTCACATAACTGAAGACCGCCATGGTGAGGTCACCGGCCGCCTCGGCCTCCTCGGTCACCGAACGAGCTACCTTGGCCGCGCGGTCGAGGTTCCCTTGAATCATCAATGCGGTGCTCAGCCACGCCCGGCAGTTCCGGGAGAAGAACCGGTCGTCCAGCGCATCGGCGAGCTCACGTCCCTGTTCGCCGGCCGCGATTGCCGGGACAGGTTCGCCGGCCATTACTGCCGCGGTCGCCTGGTAGCTGAAGATTTGGCACAGGCTTCGCCGATCACCGGTCGCCCGGACCAGATCGATCGCCTCGTTGAAGTAGGGCTGGGACAGCCCGGGGTCGTAGAGGGCAAGCATTCCGCAGGCGATCAGGGCGCGGGCAATGAGTGCGGGGTCGCCGAGGTCGCGCGCGACGGCCAGCGCCTCCTGCGCTCGTCCCAGCTCCGCCGGTATGCCGACCCAGCTGGCGAGGATGCAGTACTGGGCCACCGCTCCCGCCCACACCGCCGGTGCTATTGCCGAGTGATCCTCGCCGGCCAAAATGGCCGATAGCCCGGCCAGCGCCTCTTGGACACGTCCGCCCCGTAACCACAAGGGCCGCAACGAAGAAATGAGCTGCAACGCGGTGTCCAGGTCGCCGTTTTCCCGGCTCCAGGTGAATGCTGCTCGGAGATTGTCGATTTCGGTTTGCGCCCAACGCAGCAGCCGCTCGTCGCTACGGTGACCCTGCGCCTCCAATTCGGCGGCCATGCCCGTGTAGTAATCGCGGTGCCGGGTGCGCACCTCGTCGGTTTCGCCGGACTCGTCGAGCTTGTCTTGCGCGTACTGGCGCACGGTTTCCAGCAGCCGGTATCGCATCCCGTCGCCGGTATCGTCGGCGACCACCAGGGACTTGTCGACCAACAGGCCCAGTTGGTCAAGAAGCTGGTAGCTTTCGACTGCGTTGCCGGCGCCGACAGCTTGGGCGGCGTCGAGATCAAATCCACCGGCGAACACCGCGAGCCTGCGAAACAGCACCCGCTCGGGTTCGGTCAACAACGCATGCGACCAATCCACCGAGGCCCGCAGCGTCTGCTGGCGGCGCACCGCGGTGCGCGCACCCCCGGTGAGTAACCGGAACCGGTCATGCAGGCCGTCCACGATCTGCTGCAACGACAGCGCCCGAATACGCGCCGCAGCAAGCTCGATCGCCAGCGGCATGCCGTCCAAGCGCCGGCAGATCTCTTCAACCAGCGCGAGATTGTCTTCGCCGGCACCGAACTCGGGGCGGGCGTGGCGGGCGCGGTCGGTGAACAACTCGACGGCCTCGTCGGTCACGGACAACGACGGCACCCGCCAGCTCAGCTCGCCGGGCACCCCAAGGGGCTCACGGCTGGTGGCCAGGATCGTCAACCGTGGGCACGCCGCCAGCAGCGCGACCACCATGGTCCCGCACGCGTCGAGCAGATGCTCGCAATTATCCAGCAGTAGCAATGCTTTTCGCTCGCCGAGGAATCGGACCAGCAAGTCCATGGTGGAGCGGCCCGGTTGATCGGGCAGACCCAACGTGCGTGCGACAGTGACCGGTGCGACGGCAGGGTTGGTGATCGGAGCCAAGTCGACGTACCACAGCCCTTCGGGGAACTCGGTAGTGAGTTGGGAGCCGACCTGTACCGCAAGGCGGGTCTTGCCGGCACCCCCGGCCCCGGTCAACGTCACCAGCCGCTCGCCGGTCAACAGCCGGTGCAACTCCGCCATTTCGGCCTGGCGCCCGACGAAAGTCGTCAATTGAGCCGGAAGATTATGTGACGCAGCAACATTGCGGACGCGCAGCGGTGGGAAGTCGTTGCGCAAGTCGGGATGGCACAGCTGGACGACGCGTTCCGGGCGTGGCAGATCCCGCAGTGGGTGGTTACCCAGATCGGCCAGCCACACCCCGTCGGGGAGATGATCGACGACCAGCGGCTCGGTCGCCCCGGACAGCACGGTTTGGCCGCCATGGGCCAGATCGCGCAGCCGCGCGGTGCGGTTGACAGTCGGTCCGGCGTAGTTTGCCTCGTCGCGCAGCTGAATCTCGCCGGTGTGGATCCCGATGCGCAACCGAATCGGGGCCAGCGGCGCTCGCTGCAACTCCAACGCGCAGGCCACCGCGTCGCTGGCGCGGGCGAAGGCGGCCACAAAACTGTCACCCTCGCCCTGTTCCAGTGGGCGTGCCCCGTCGTGCGCGGCGATGGTCTCGTCGACGGTGCGGTTGAGCTGGGTCAGCGCGGCGGTCATCGTCTCGGGCTGGGTTTCCCACAGCCGCGTCGAGCCCTCGACATCAGCCAGCAGCAGCGTCACCGTCCCCGTCGGCAGCAACTTGCTCACGCCCATTCATCCCAGGTCAGCGGCGGAATCGCCGCGTGTTGGCTCATGGTATCCAGCATTGGGGCCCGCGCGTGCTCAGGCCGAGCAGATCTGATCCGTTGCCACCGAGCGGCTGCTCTGCCGGATCGGCCGCATCTCCACCTTGACCCGCCTGGCCCGCCGCGGAAGTCCGTTTTGTCAGAGGCGCTGTGTACCTTCCGGTTATGAGTTCCAGGCAGAATTCCAGGTCCGGGCATGGTGGCGGATTCGGTGCGTTGGCGGGGTTGCTGGCGTTGGCGTTCATCGTCACGTTCATCTGGTGGATTCTGGGTGCCATTGCCCTCGTCGGCCTTTTCTTCCTCGTGCGGGCCGTCGTGCTGCAGTTCCGCAAACAAGCCGACGCCAATGCCCGCCGTCACGCTGCCATCGCCGCTCGTGCCGATCAGCAGCACCACTGGGTGTTGCACGGCGACGATCGCGGCATCTATGGGACCGAAGGCGCCGAAATCATGCATCAACTGCGGCGCATCGACAGTGCCCGATGACGGCTCGCTGTCAACGGGGGTATGCTCGCCCGATTCGCAGTCGCGCCGTTGCGTTCCAGAATGAAAAGATATTTCCTGACGGAGATTGAAAGTCGGATATCTATCTCGAGCGGGTGCCCGAACGGTCCCGGCTTATGCCGCAATTCCCGTTGCTGTCAGCGCAAATGTCGCGCCTTAGCATAGGTGGTCAAACATCAGGCAACCGACGTTGGATCCGCCGAAAGTTTTCTTGGCACGCGGTACCACGGTTTGCGGGTGAGGCTGCATGATGAGCCCATGGTGAAAGCGATAATTTTCGACGTGCAAGGGACGGCGACGGATTTTCATTCGACCGTCTGTGATGAGGCGCAGCGGATCAGCGCCGGCCGACACCCGGGTGTGGATTGGCCTGAGGTAGTCACGCGCTGGCGTGCCGCCTACTTCACCACGTTGAAGGCCGCTCCCAGCGAGCACGGCAAGTGGATATCGGTGCACTCGGTGTATCGGCGCTCTCTCGACACGGTCCTCGACGAATCCGGAATCACCGATTTCTCCGCCGCCGAGCGTGACGAACTCACCCTGGCCTGGCAGCGCCTGAGGCCGTGGCCGGACACGGTGGCCGGACTGACCCGGCTGAAACGGGACTACACGCTAGCCACTCTGTCGAACGCCGACGTCAGTGCGGTGATCAACATCTCCAAACGGGCGGGTTTGCCATGGGATGCGATCTTCGCCGCGGAGATGGTGGGGGCGTTCAAACCCGATCCGGCCGTCTATCACATGGCCGCGACCTACCTCGGACTCGAACCTGCCGAGATCATGATGGTGGCAAGCCACAAGTACGACATCCGTGCCGCGGCCGAACTCGGGTTCCGCACCGCCTTTGTCGCCCGCCCGCTGGAATTCGGTCCCGGCGGTGACGCCGATGTGGCTTACGAAGACGGGTTCGACATCAACGCCGCCGATTTCCTCGACCTTGCCGACCAGCTCGGCTGCTGAACGTCCTTTCGCCGAAAGAAGCAATTTGGCAACGGTATTGGGCCCGTCCACTGTCGCACACCCGACTCGGCGACCAGCCGTAATTGATTGAGCAAACGAAAGGCCAACTTGGGCGGCAGCACACCGAATGGCGACCTGCCGTGGTCGCTGTCGCATCCCTCGCGATGTAGGAGGCGGATCCGGATACTGACCGAACGACTGCGCCGCGATGCCTTTACAGCAGTTGGGCAAACGCGGTCACGACCATGAGCACCAGCACCGCCGTCCCGACGATGTAGACCTGGCGGCGGGCAGTGATTCGGGTCTGCCTCGGACGGCCCAGCGTTCGCTGCCGCTGCCAGGCGATCGCGTAGCCGCACGAGGCCGCAAGGGCGGCCAGGCCGGCCGGGATCAACCCCGCCGCTCCGTAGTGGCCGTGCAGATTCTTGAGCGTCAGCAACACCCCGTTGACCAGCAACGCGAACGACGTCCGGGTCCAGGCCAGCGTTGTCCGTTCCGCCTGCAGCCCGCGATCCGATGTCCCGCTCGCCGCTGGCGGCCGGCTCAACCCCGGACCGCCTTGACGATCACCAAACCGAGCGCGACGATCCCGACCAGGGCCAGACCCACGGCAAGGTATGCGGGCGTGGGGTGACGGGGCAACGGCAGGCCACGGCGCATGGCACGGTCGGCCTGCCGCCAGCGCAGCAGGCCCATGCCGCTGGTGAGGATTGCCAGTGCCGCGAGCGCCACACCCAGCATCCGGCGGGCGCCGGGGATCGCCAGCTCCGGGACGAGTTGCACCAGCGCGACCGCCGCGGCGAGCAGTCCCAGGGCGGTGCGCTGCCAAGCCAGGAACGTCCGCTCGTTGGCCAGGGTGAACCGGTAGTCGGGTTCGGTTTCGGCTGGGCTGTCCGCGCCTTGCGTGCCGGCGGGCGTGAGGTGATCGGCCACGGGGCAACTCCCAGAGAAAGTCGGGGGACAGGCGCTCGACGTCGACCGAGTGTAGCCAGGGCCGGGCCGTGACGCGGTGAAATGCTCTGCTGAGAAACGACTGCGATCCGGTGGTCGCCCGGTCCGATCGCCGGTGCGCCTGCGCCGAAATATCTTCGGCCCGCATTTAGTTGCCCTAAGCACCTGACCAGCGGTTTCGGCTTCGTGTCGGTTTGCCGAACTGGGCACCCATCGCCTGGCCCGCCGCTACTCTGTCAATGTTCCGGAGCTGCTTGGCCTGTAATAGGCCGGTATCGGAGGGCTGCCAGCATGCGGCAGCCGAGACACCACGGCGCGGGCGGACGGCGGTCTATGCGCGGGTATCCTCAGCGGACCAGAAATCCGATCTGGATCGACAGGTGGCGCGCGTGACCGCGTGGGCCACCACCCAGCAGATACCGGTCGACATGGTCGTCACCGATGTCGGCTCCGCGCTGAACGGGCACCGCCGAGAGTTTTTCGCACTGCTGGGTGATCTGGCGGTGACGCGGATCGTGGTGGAGCACCGGGATCGGTTCTGCCGGTTCGGCTCTGCGTATGTTGAAGCCGCACTTGCTGCCCAGGGTCGTGTGCTGGTGGTGGTTGACTCGGCCGAGGTCGACGGTGACGTCGTGCGCGATATGACCGATCCTGACGTCGATGTGGGCGCGGCTCTACGGCAAACGCGCGCTGCACAGCACCGCGAATTGACGTAACGTAAATAACGACTCTGAATTCAGGTCTTCGCCGGACCTGAATTCAGCTACGATGAAGTTATGCGCGTCATACCGGTGACTCAAGTCAAGGCCAAAATCAACGAGTACGTCGACGCGGTTCGTGACACCCGCGATCAGATCACGATTACCAAGAACGGGGCCCCGGCCGCGGTGCTGATCGGTGTCGACGAGTGGGAATCCATTCAGGCGACCTTGCACTGGCTGTCGCAGCCGGGCGTGGCCGAGTCGGTGCAACAGTCCGAGGCGGACATCGCCGCCGGCCGGACTTACGGCGAAGATGAGATCCGAGCCGAGTATCAGGTGCCTCGGCGGCCGCACTGAGGTGGCCAACTCCGATGACATCTACACGACCCGATTCACGGCCACAGGCAAGCGTGACCTCGACAAGTTACCGCCGCGGATCCGCGCGGCGGTCATCGAATTCGCGTTTGGCGACCTGGCGCGCGAACCGCGCCGCGTCGGCAAGCCGCTCGGGCGCGACCTGGCTGGCCATCACAGTGCCCGACGTGGCCCCTACCGACTTCTCTACCGCATCGATGACGAGGTCCAGACGATCTGGGTCCATCGCGTCGACCATCGCTCCGATGTTTATCGGCACCCGTGAAGGGCTCTAGGACGTCAACTGATCAAATCGTCACGGTGACTGCGCCACATCCGGAGCAACAACAATCTTCGTCTGGCACCACATCGGCAACCTACCGGCACGCAAAATCGCACGTGTGCTTCACCCAGGTGGACGTTTCCTCATCGCCGGCAGCTTCTCGGAGCGGCTTCACCCGCGCGGCCTATTACGACTATCTGCCAACCAGCCGCCAGATCGAGAGGCAGCTCTGTCCTGCGCTCTCGTGGACCCAGCGGGTGCACTGCGCACAACATCCGTGTCCTCGACCGGATCGCGTCGGGAGCGCGTCAGTGACGCGCGGATCCGGTCAGCAGCTGACCGTTCGGCGCTTGCAGTAGGCAGATGACGGTGCTCGGGGTGGGATTGGCCCCGGTTCTGTCTTGGTTGGAGTCGATTAGGTATGTCACGGAATATGCGCCGCTGTCTACCGATTGCCCGGTGTAAGAACCGATCCCGGCCGCGCACTCTCGATTCGTGACAGTGCTGATCGCGTTGTCGACCGCCACCGGTGCGCGCAGATACACCTCGGCCAAATGCGGTGTCCCACAGTCGACTACGGTGACGGTGATCCGGCTGAGGTCGGCCGGTGGCAGGTCGGCCACGCATTCGCCGACCTGCAGGGTAATCCATTTCTCGGTGCGTGGGCCTGCCGGGGTGGGTGGTGTGCTGGTGCGCCCGGCCGCCGTTGCCGGCTTACTGCCGGCCGGGCTGGTACCGGCCTGGACGCTGTTGGTGGCACAGCCCGCCAACAGTGCGGCCGCCAACAGTGCGGCCGCCGACAAGCCGCGCACCAGGCGACGGATTTTTTGCCTCATCGCAGCGGGATTCTCAGCATCGGGACCTCGGTGCGAAAGCGTACTCGCCTAAGTCGCGGCTTCGGCGAAGGTAACGGGTGTGGTGTTGGTCAATGCGGGGAGCGTCCCAGTCGTGGCGGACCTCGTCGTGGAAGTGGTCGAGGACCAGCTGCTGCCGGGCAGCCAGCACGTCGGCGGCGGGGAGTGCGTGAATGGGCATGCTTGAGAGTAAAACGCGGGAGCCGGCGCGATCGAGTGATTGCATCCGCCGCCGCAGCGGGTCGCCCACCCTCCGAGAGGTTTTCCGGGCACAATGATCGCCGTGCGGCTGCCTTCGCCACCGGCTCTCGTGGACGTGCTGAACGTCGTGCGGCCGTCGGCCAGATTGCGCGGACAGGCCGAAGCGCTCGCAAGCTACCTCGGCGAGGGGGACAGCGTCCTCGACGTCGGGTGCGGAACCGGCCATCTGTCGGCGTATCTGCAGCAGATGTACGGGGTGGACGCCAGCGGCGTGGATGTGGCGGACTTCCGCCGGGCCCCGGTGCCGTTCCGGCTGTTCGATGGCACCTCGATTCCGTCGCCGGGCAATGCATTTGACCACGTTGTACTCAGCGAGGTGCTGCATCACAGCCATGATCCGGCGGCCTTGGTGAAAGAGTGTCATCGAGTCGCACGTCGTAGCGTCATGGTGTTCGAGGACATGCCGGACGGCCGACTCGGCAAGCTGATCCTTCGCGCCCACGTGGAGGTGTTCGCGCGGTACTACCGCTACCCATTCCCGCCGGCTGACATCGCCGCTTATCGGTTAGCACTGAACTGGTTGGGCCAGAACGCATCTCGCGTGACGCGATTCCTGCAGCCGCCCGAATGGCTGAGCATATACCCGCGGGTGCTGTTCGTGTATTCGCTCAAGCCACCGTCAGCGTCTCGGTGGACATGACTTCGCTGGCGGCCCGCTCACCGGAGCGAATCGCGCCGTCGATCCAGCCGCACATGGTGGCCGATGTCTCGGTGCCCGCCCAGTGAATGCGGCCGCACGGCCTGCGCAGCGCATGCCCGAACTGGGTGAGCACACCCGGGGGTGCGTGGCTTATCATCCCACCCCCGGAATAACGCTCACGGCTCCAGTTCTGCTCGACGTAGTCCACCGGCCTGCCGGCCTTGGCGCCGAACCGGTCCACCAGGGCGTCGAGCACCGCCTGGCGGCGGCCGGCCTCGTCAAGACGCTCGTATTGCCGCGCGGTCGGGCCCTCGATGACCACAACCAGCACGCCGGGGGTGCCGGTGTCGGGGCAGCCGTCGATGGTGACCGTCGCCAGCGATCCCGGCGCGGCACTTTGGCCGGAGAGGCCGCCGACGCGCCAGAACGGCTCGTCGTAGACGATCGAGATCTTGACGATCGCACCGCTGGGCATCCGCTGATGCAGAAACGACCGATCAGTGGGAAGCATTGGCTCATAGACGATTTGGCTGGCGATGGCCAGCGGCACCGCGACGATGGCCCGACCGGCCCGCACCGTTAGACCGTCCGCTTGCACGGTGACGCCGTCGGAGTCCTGGCTGATGGACCGCACCGGCCGGGACAACGTGATCGCGTCATCCAGCTCGGCGGCCATCGGCCGGTAGATGGCACCCATACCTCCCGCCGGCCGGGAGTCTTGCGAGCCGCCCTCGCCACCCAGTACGAAACCGGGCCCACCACCCGATGCCATCTGAAAGAGAACGAACAGCATGGACACCTCGGAAGCGTCCGAGGTGTAGGTGCCGGCGATGGCGGTTTCCAGCAGGTCGTGGGCCGCCTTGGACATGACGTAATTGCGCAGCCACTGGGCCAGCGTCATGCGATCCCACTTGGCGGCCTTCTTGGCTTCCCATGGCGACTCGAGCGGGATCGTCTTGCACATCTGGCCGATTTCGAACATGGCGGCGCCCAGATTCAACGATGCCCACGGGCTCATAGTCCACGGGACCGTGCCCTGATAGCGGTGCTGTTTGCCGTCGACCACCATCATGGCTTCGCCGCCGGTGTACTGCTTGAAGGCCGAGACCCCGAATTCGTGCATCAGCGCATAGATTCGGTCTTGAGTCGGCCCGATCCAGGCGCCGCCCTTGTCGATCCAGGATCCGTCGTCACGCTCGACGGTGAAGGTCCGGCCGCCAACCCGGTCCCGCGCCTCCAGCAATGTGACGGAACGTCCGGCCTGTTTGAGCCGAAGCGCAGCCGTCAGACCGGCGAATCCGGCACCCACCACGCAGACATCGACGTCGGCCATCTCAATGACCCCAGGCCACCGGCAGGCGTTTGATGCCGTGAATGAACTGCGACAGCAACCGGGCCGGCTCCTCGGTCACGACGACGTCGGGCATCTGCCGGCGCAACTCGTCGAACACCACCCGGATCTCGCGGCGAGCCAGGTTGGCGCCCAGGCAGAAATGCGCGCCGCCACCGCCGAAGCCCAAGTGCGGGTTGGGGTCGCGCGACACGTCGAACCGCCACGGATCGGCAAACTTCGACTCATCCCGGTTGGCCGAGCAATACCACAGCGAGACCTTGTCGCCGGCGGCCATCGTGACGCCTCTGAGTTCGACGTCTTCGCTCAGGGTGCGGCGCATGTAGACCACCGGAGAGGCCCAGCGCACAATCTCCTCGACCGCGGTATGCGCCAGCCCGTCGTAGTTCGACCACCATCGTTGTCGTTCCTCCGGATAGCGCGACAGCGCGAGCACGCCGTGGCTGATCGCGTTGCGGGTGGTCTCGTTGCCGGCCACCACCAGCAGGATGAAAAACATCGCGATCTCCGACGACGACAGCCGCTCGCCGTCGACCTCGGCTTCGACCAGGCTCGTGGTCAGATCGTTGTGGTGGTTGACGCGGCGGTCATCGGCCAGCGCGCTGGCATAGGCGCCGATGTCCATCGAAACGTGAAGAAACTCTTCGAAATCCGTGGTCAGATCCGGGTCGCCGAACCCGAGAATCACATTGGTCCAATGGAATATCCGATGGTGGTCCTCTTCGGGAATCCCCATCATGTCGCAGATGATCTGCAACGGCAGCGGCCCGGCCAGCTCGCTGACCAGGTCCGCTTGGCCGTCGGGATGGTTGGTGATCATCGCCGCGACCAGCCGCCGCGCACGGTCGCGTACCGACGCCTCGATGCGGGCCACCACCTTGGGCGTGAACGCCCTGCTGACGATGGAGCGCAGCCGCTGGTGCCGGGGATCGTCGAGCACGATCATCGAGCCGAAGTACTCCGCCAATTCCGGCGTCTGGTCGTTGATCGTGATGTTGGGCGAGGAATGGAAGACCTCCGGATGGCGGCTGGCGAAGAAGACGTCGTCGTGGCGGGTCAGTGCCCAATGTCCGGCGCCACCGGTGAATCCCGGCAATTCGAGCGCCGGCCAGAACGAGACCGGGGCTTCCCGCCGCAAGGTGGCGAAGGCGCCGTCGCGAAAGTCGTCGTCGCGGCCCCAGAATTCCAGCGAACCCAGGTCGATCTCGGACAGCGGAACCTCCGGCGGCGGCGTCCCGTTGGCCCGGGGCAGCAGGCCCGCATTGCGGTCAGTCTTGAGGTCCACCGTGCTCCTCCTGTGTCCCGCTTCGTCCTTGAAGGGTGACATTGGCGAGCTTAAACCGCCAGCGGTCGAGTTAGTGGACCCGGCAATGTCAATGCGTGCAGACCGTGTGTCCCGGGGCGCCCGTCGCCGTCTGCTGCGTCACCACGTTGCCGTCGAGCAGAATTCTGCAGGTGACGCTTCCCGGGCCCTGTGCACTGAGCACGAACACCTGAGCGCCGAAGGCGGTGAACTGGGTCGACCATGGCAGGCCCACATTGACCGCACGCTTCTGACCGGTGTCGGTTTGGTACGAGATGTACTCGGCGACACCGCTGCCGCTCACCTCGTAGCGGACCTGCGGTAGCTGAGGAAGTGGATCGGCGTTCGCCAGACCACACGTGGCCGTGAAGCCGATGCCGAGAGCGCACACCGCCGCGGGTCCGCTCAGGCGTTTGAGGTGACGTAGCTTGGCTGCCGATCGACTGGTCATGGTTGTCCATCGTGTCATCACTTAAGGCGGCAGGTAAGGGGTTTCGGCCGGCCTTGGCGCCGCCGCCGCCGCACCGCGCGGTAACCCGATGGTGAACATGCTGAGCAGCGCAACCAACTGGATTGCGACCACCACCACGACCACCGTGCCGGTTGAGATCTCGTACAGCCAGCCGACGAGGGCGCCGCCGGCCGCGCTTGCCGCGCCCAGTCCGGCCGCGAACACGCCGTAAGCGCTGGCTCGCCGCGGGGCGGTGACCAGGTCGGCGACCACGGCCCGCAACGTGGATTCCTGGATCCCCACGGCCGCACCCCACAACAGCGCGCCCACCACCACCATCGTGGCGTTGCCGCTGAAGGCGAACAATACCACCATGCTCGACAGAAGCGGCAGTGCCGCAAGGCTTTTCCCGCCGAACCGGTCGTAGCTGTAGCCGGAAGCCAGTGCGGCCAGCGCATCAGCGGCCATCGCGGCGGCATAGACCACCGGCACCGCGGCAGCGCTCAGCAAACCGTGGGTGACCATGTGAAACGACAACAACCCGAACGTGGTGAAACCGGACATGGTGATCGCGGTGAATCCGCAGTACAGCCAGAACCGCGGCGGCAACTCCCAGAACCGTTGTGCTGCAACACCATCGGTTGACACAGCGGAAGCCGCTGGGTCTTCATAGGAGTCAGGATGCGGCACCCGGATTCGCAGCCACAGCAGCAGCGCCAGCGCCGCCGCACCGGGCAGCGCGAGCACGCCAAGCGCGGGGGCGTAGTCGTTGCCGGTGACGGCAAGCACCCCGGCCACGGTCAGCGGACCGATCACCGCCCCCACCTGGTCGAGGGCCTCGTGCACGGCAAAGCCGCGGCCCCGGCCGGTGACACTGGCGGCGTGCGACAGCAACGTGTCCTTGGCGGGACTGCGCACCGCCTTGCCGACCCGCTCGGCGATCACCAAGCTGCAGGCCACCCACAACGCGCTCGCGACTCCCAGTAGCGGAACCGTGATCAGCGTCAGCGCGTAGCCCGCGACCGTCCACGCCCAGAACCGTCGGGTTCGATCTGCCAGCGGACCCGACACCAACCGCAGCGCCAACGCGGCGGCCTCGCCGATGCCGGTCACCACGCCGACCACCAGTCCGGTCGCACCCAGGGACGCCAGCAGCGGACCGGTGATCGACCGCGCGCCCTCGTAGACGAAGTCGGCGAGCAGGCTGACCACGCCGAACACCGCCACGAAGCGCCACGCACTCAACGCTGACCGGCTTCGCACCGCTCCGATGCTAGAGGTGACGTCAACGCCCCCTAGGGTGAAGCCGGGAGGTGGCTGTTGATGTCGCAACGGGACGTTAAGCGAATAGTCGTCTGGGGCACCGGCTTCGTCGGCAAGATGGTGATCGCCGAAATCGTCAAGCATCCGCTGTTCGAGCTGGTCGGGGTCGGCGTCAGCAACCCCGGCAAGGTCGGGCGCGACGTCGGCGACATCTGCGGGCTGCCCGGGCCGGTCGGCATCGTCGCCACCGACGACGTCGAGGCCCTGATCGCTCTCAAGCCTGACGCGTTGGTGCACTATGGACCGACGGCGATGCAGGCCAACGCCAACATCGCGCTGATCACCCGGTTTCTGCGGGCCGGCATCGACGTGTGCTCGACCGCGATGACGCCGTGGATTTGGCCGACGATGCACCTGAACCCGCCGCAATGGATCGCGCCCATCACCGAGGCGTGCGAGCTGGGGGAGTCGTCCTGTTTCACCACCGGCATCGACCCGGGATTCGCCAACGACCTGTTTCCCATGACTCTGATGGGGCTGTGTTCCGAGGTGCGGCGAGTGCGCGCTTCCGAGCTGCTGGACTACACCAACTACGAAGGCGACTACGAGAAAGAAATGGGCATCGGGCGTGAGCCCGAATTCAGCCCGATCCTGGAAAACCGCGACGTGTTGATTTTCGCGTGGGGCGCCACCGTCCCGATGATCGCCCACGCCGCCGGGATCATGCTCGACGAGATCACCACCACCTGGGACAAGTGGGTGACGCCGACCGAGCGTTACTCGGTGAAGGGCGCCATCTTGCCGGGCCAGGTCGCCGCCGTCCGCTTCACCATCAACGGCATCTACCGGGGCGAGACGCGCATTCAACTCGAGCACGTCAACCGCATCGGCCGCGACGCCGCGCCCGACTGGCCCTCCGGTCACGACGACGACGTCTACCGGGTGGACATCGACGGAACCCCCAGCATCTTCCAGGAAACCGCGTTCCGGTTCGCCGACGGCTCGGGCCGGGATGCGGCCACCGCCGGGTGCCTGGCGACCGGGATGCGGGCGCTCAACGCCGTCCCGGCCGTCAACGACCTGTCTCCGGGCTGGGTCACCGCGCTGGACCTGCCACTGATTCCCGGCGCGGGCACCATCCGCTGAGCTATGTCGTTATACAGCTCGCGCATAGCCGGCGCAAAGAACGGCTATAGGTGTAGACGGCACAATTTCGGGTAGGCGGGCGCGGGGGCGCCCAGCCGGACGGGGACAAACCATGGCAGAAGGACCACGGCCCGCACTGGGGCTGTCGATCGGTGCCACCGATCTGGCGGCGGTGACCGCCGACCACGCGATTACCCGCAAACCGGTGCTGACCTTGTATCGGCAGCGCCCGCCCGAGGTCGGACTGCCGTCGGAAAACCCGAGACTGGATCAGCCCGGCCTGGTCATGAGCGACTTCGTGGACCGGGTGGGGGACCCGGTCGGCATCGTCGCGGCCGACGGCTCGATGCACCGCAGCGAGGCTCTGGTGGTCGACAGTCTGCGTGCGCTGGCCTACACCGCCACCGGTGGGCGGGCCCTGCCCGACCATGTCGCGCTGACCTATCCCGCCCACTGGGGGACGGCCGCGGTCGACGCGCTGGGTGCCGCGCTGAGCCGGGTGCCGGAATGGTCGCACGAAACCCAGCCACTGCTGATCCCCGACGCGGCGGCCGCGCTGTTCGCGATGCGGGCCAACCCCGGCATACCGGCCCGCGGCATCGTCGCGGTCTGCGACTTCGGCGGCAGCGGGACCAGCATCACGCTGGTCGATGCGGCCGGCGATTATCAGCCGGTCGCCGCGACGGTGCGGCATCGAGACTTCTCCGGTGATCTGATCGATCGGGCGCTACTGACATACGTGATGTCGGAAATGCCGGCCACCGGTTCGTTCGACCCGTCCGGGACGGCGGCCATCGGCTCGTTGAACCGGCTGCGGATCGAATGCCGCAACGCCAAGGAGCGGCTCTCCCACAGCACGGTGACCACCTTGGCCGACGAGTTGCCGGGGATGCATGGCGAAATCCGGCTCACCCGAAACGAGCTCGACGAGACGATCCGCGAGGCGTTGGACGGTGTCGCTCTCGTTGTGGAGCAAACGTTGGTGCGCAACGGAATTCATCCGGCGGACCTGGTCGCGATCGTTTCCGTCGGGGGTGGGGCCAACATCGCGTCGGTCACCACGACGCTGTCGGGTCGATTCGGAGTACCGGTGGTCACGGCGCCGCGCCCGCAGCTGACAGCCGCTATCGGTGCGGCGTTGCGGGCGGCCCGAGGGCCGGCCGATACCAGTGCGACGGTGTTGACCTCGGCCCCGGCGGTCGCCGCGACGGCACTGGCGCCGCTGGCCCCCCCGGCACCGGGTGGCGCGGATGCGCCCGCGTCGGCATTGCAGCCCGCGCTGGCCTGGTCGGAGGCCGACGATGATTCCCGCGTCATGCCCGTGCCCGGTGACGCCTATGCGGATGCCGGCGGTTCCGGCTACACCTCTGCCCGCCCGCAGTTGGCGTTCGATCATGACACGCCCGCGGAGTCGAAGCCTGAGCCGCCGGTCATCCCGTGGTATCGCCTGCCGGCGGTGATCATCGTCAGCACGGTCGTCGCGGTGCTGCTGGTCGGCACCGCGGTGGCGATCGCGCTGGGCTCCAATGACAAGCCCGCGACACGGTCGCCAGGGGTGAGCCCGGCCCCGACTACTTCCGCACCTGCCCCGCCGCCGCCAACCGGGGGGAGCCCGGAGCCGGCGCTGCCAACGCAACCGCAAGGTACCCACGAGCCGGCGCCGCAAGCGCCGCCACCGCCGCCGCCGTCGACGGCGCCCCCGCCTACCACCAAAACAACACCACCGCCTCCGACGACGACCCCACCGCCGGCAAGCACGACGCCTCCGACGACGGCGCCTCCTACGACCACCCAGCCGCCCGCGACCACCCAGCCGCCGGCCACCACGCAGGCACCGCCTACCCAGCAAGCGCCGGCGGTGCCGCAGATACCCCCGATTCCGGCGATCCCGCAGATTCCCGGCATCGGTTTCCCGCAGATACCCCAGGTTCCCGGGCTCTAGACCCGGTCATCCCGCGCCAAGCGCCTCAGCCCGCCGTTGTCTCATCCCGGGCTGACTTGAGAACTTCTTCGTTGTAGGCCTTGTCCTTGTCCAGGTTCTCTGCGACCTTCTTGGCTTCGTCGTTTCTTTGTTGTCTGCCTTGGCTTTTGCCGCCGGCGCATCCGTGTCGTCGGCGTATCGCGGATGCCCGTTTTCGTCGAGCCAGTCGCCGACCGCCGTGCCGGTAATGATCCTGCCGGAGCCGGGCAACACCAACGTCGGCCGGTCCTCATAGGCCGTCATCATTTCGGCCGCGGTTTCTTTGGCTTCGTCGCTGGGTTCCGGTACCTCGGAAGTATTCGGTTCCTGCCGTCGCTGCTGCTGCCGGCCTATTGCCCGTGGTCGCTGCGGCCGCGGCCTGCTCGTCGTGCGCAGTCATGCCCGTGCCCCTTTGCCGTTGCAGTTTGTGACCGACCCCTCAATTCCGGTTACCCAATGCAGCGCTGGATCGAAACGCCTGCCGGTACACACGTCGTCGTCCCCGCGACACTGCAGCCACACGCACGACACGCCGATGGCCGTGGCAGTGGCTGCAGTCTCGATGAACAACCGAGACCGGTTCCGGCCTGTCAGGCCGGCGTCGGATAGCTGACCCCCGTGAGACGCTCGGAAACCTCCCAGAGACGTCGGCAGTCAGCATCGTTGCGGGCCCGGGCGGGCACCTTGGCCTCCGTGACGCCGCCGCCGGCTGCCTCGTAAAAGCCCCGGGGGCCGTAGAACACCCCGCCCTCAGCCTGCGGGGTGGCGGCCGCATACAGCGCGGGCAGTATCCCCTCGTCGATCTCCTGCCAAAAGAACGGAGTCCAACGCCACGACGCCTGGTACAGCCGCTGCATCAGCGCCGGCTTCTCCCGGCCATGCGAAGGTCCGCTGATCTGCAGGTTGGTCTTGGTCAACCCGGGGTGCGCGGCATTGGACATGATGCCCCAGCCGGCCTCGCGGCTTCGGCGGTCCAGCTCTCGCGCGAACATCAGCACCGCCAACTTCGACTGTCCGTAGGCCGTCATGGGGGCGTAGGACTTTTCGAACTGCAAGTCGTCGAAGTGGACACGGCCGCGCCGTGCCGCCAAGCTGCTCAGCGAGACCACCCGCGCGGCCGTCGCCGCGCGCAGCAGCGGCAGCACCTGGGCGGTCAGCGCGAAGTGACCGAGATGGTTGCTGCCGAACTGCAATTCGAAGCCGTCGGCGGTGGTGTCGCGTTCGGGTGGGGTCATGACGCCGGCGTTGTTGATCAGAATGTCGATCGGGCGGCCTTCGGAGTTCAATTGCTCACCCAACTCGGCGACGGAGGACAACGACGACAGGTCGAGTGCCCTGATGGTCAGCTTGGCGTCGGGAACCGCGGTGCGGATCTGCTCGATCGCAGCCTCGCCCTTGGCGCGGTTGCGGATTGCCATCACCACCTCGGCGCCGGACGCCGAGAGCCGTCGGGCCAGCCCGAACCCGAGCCCGCTGTTGGCGCCGGTGACGACGGCGAGCTTCCCGGACAGATCGGGCACCGTGGCGATCAGATCGTTAGCCATGCGTTTCACTCCTTTCCGGTGGCGCCTGTCTAGTGTCCTCTTTCCCTCGCCGTCGCAGAATCCGACCGGCATGCTGAACACCATGGCCCTCCATTTGGGAACGTGCCGGCGGCGCGTCCCCGGATGGGCGGCGGCGTTGGTCTTGGGCGCGCTACCGGCGCTGGCTTTCCCGGCGCCATCGTGGTGGTGGCTGGCGTGGTTCGCGGTGGTGCCGCTGCTGCTGGCGGTGCGGGCCGCGGCCACATCGTGGGACGGCGCCGTGCGGGCCTGCTGGGGTGTCGGCGGGTTTGTGCTGACCACTCAATACTGGCTGGCGACCAGCACCGGACCGCTGTTGGTGGTGTACGCCATGGGCCTGGGTGCCCTGTGGCTGCCGTGGGGATGGATCGCCCACCGGCTGCTGTCGGCGCCGATGACCGCCGGCCGCATGGCTGCGGCGGTGGTGGTGCTGCCCAGCGCGTGGGTGGCGGCCGAAGCGGTGCGGGCGTGGCCCCCGTTGGGCGGTCCGTGGGCGCTCTTGGGCGCGTCGCAGTGGAATCAGCCCGTCACCCTGGCCTCGGCATCGCTGGGCGGAGTGTGGCTGACGAGCTTCCTGATGGTCGCTGCCAATGCCGCCATCGCCGTCGCGATCGTGTACCACGGCCCGATGGGGCTGGTCGCGCTGGGGTGTGCGGTGGCATGCGCGGGACTCGGACCGGCGTGGTATCTGCTGGGCCCGGCGCCCGCCTCCGGTCCGACGGTGCGAGTCGCGCTGGTACAGCCCGGCGACATCGACGATGCGACCGCCCGTGCGGCGGCCAGTGAGGCGATCACGGCCACCCTCGTAGGCCAGCGGGTGGACTTGGTGGTCTGGGGCGAAAGCAGCGTGGGGCAGGATCTCACCGGACATCCCGAGGTGCTGGCCCGGCTGGCGGAGTTGTCGCGGCGGGTGGGCGCCGAGCTGCTGGTCAACGTCGATGCGGCAGCGCCGGGCGGGGGCATCTACAAGTCGTCGGTACTCGTGGGTGCGGGCGGAGTGCTCGGCATCTACCACAAGACCCGTCTGGTGCCGTTCGGCGAATATGTGCCGCTGCGGCCGCTGGTCGGCTGGGTCACCCGCCACAGCAAGGCCGCCGCCGAAGACCGGAAGCGGGGACCGGGGCCGGTGGTGCTGTCTGCCGGTGGTCTCGATATCGGGCCGTTGATCAGCTATGAGGCGACGTTTTCCGATCTGGCGCGGCGCGAAGCACTGCTGGGGGCCGAGCTGTTGGCGTATCAGAGTTCCACCTCGACGTTTCAAGGCAGTTGGGCGCAGCCGCAATTGGCCACGCAGCCCGCGGTACGTGCGGTCGAGGCGGGCCGCCCGGCGGTGCACGCCGGGTTGTCCGGCGACAGTTCGGCTTTCGACGTCCGGGGGCACCGGCTGGCGTGGTGCCCGTCGGATTTCCGGGGGGCCGTAGTGGTCAGCGTTCCGTTGGGCTCAAGCACCACGGTGTACCAACGGCTGGGGGATTGGGTGCCGGTGACCGCGTTTGTGGTGCTTACCGGTGTTGTGGTCGTCGCGATGCTTCGTGCCCGTCGGCGTGCCAAACTGCGTGGATGAACAGCAGACGGGCCGCCAAGATTTCGCTGACCCTGGCCATCGCGATGTTGGTGGTGTCGGTGGCCGGCTTCATCACCACGTTGGTGCTCAACGCATTCTTTCTGGACAAGTACAACGCTTACGGCGAAGTGCCCGTCCCCGGATCGGGCAGCGTCCACCTGCCGGCCGGGGAGGTCAACGTCAGCCTGCACACCGTGGTCATCGGCGGCACCAACGGCACCGGCCTGCCCGTGCCGCCGCTGGGCATCTCGATCGACCCGCCCGAGGGCGTGCCACAACCGCGGGTCACCGAAAGTATCGGCAGCACAACCACGGTCAACAACGACGCGCATGTGCGGGTGTGGATTGTCCAGGTTCCGGTCGAAGGCACCTACCGCGTGACGACCGAGGGCCAGGTCGGCGGATACATCAACCCGCGACTGGCTTTCGGTCACCAGAGCTCCTACGGCTATCTGGTATGGGTATTCGTCGCCGTCTTCGTCGTCGGCCTGGGGGATCTGGCCTTGTCGGTGATATGGCTGAGTCGCAGCCGGCCTACCGTGGTATCGCCGACTTGGTCGGCGCCTGTCGAACCCAGCGAGCCCAGCGCCGAAGGAGTTAAGCTTGAGCGGCTCAAAACCATTGCGGCTCTGCGTGATTCAGGGGCACTGACCGAAAGCGAGTTCCAGGCCGAGAAGCGCCGGATTCTTCAGGGGCACTGACCGGCCCTTCAGCGACCGCGGGCAACCCATTGCTCGTAGTGGACGATCTCGTCGCCGATCGTGGTGCTGTCGCCGTGACCGGTATACACGACGGTGTCGCCGGGTAACGCCCCGAGCCGTTGCGAGATCGACCGCAGAATCGTGGGGAAGTCGGAAAACGAGCGTCCGGTTGCCCCGGGTCCGCCGGCGAAGAGGGTGTCACCGCTGAATACGACACCCAGCTCCGGCGCATACCAGCACACCGATCCCGGTGAATGGCCCGGGGTATGTAGCGCACGCAACTCCGTCCCGGCCACACGCAGCGCCTCTTCGTCGTCGACCGCGCGAAAGTCTTTGTCCGGGTGCGTCATTTGCCACAGCACGTCGTCGCCGGGGTGCAGTAGCACCGGCGCGTCCAGCGTCTGGCCGAGTTGGGGAGCCACCGTCACGTGGTCGTTGTGGCCATGCGTGCACACCACCGCCACCACATTGCGGCCCCGGACCGCCTCGATGATCGGAGCCGCGTCATGGGCGGCGTCGAAAACCACGACCTCGGAGTCGTCGCCGACCAGCCAGATGTTGTTGTCGACTTCCCAACTGCCGCCGTCGAGTTCGAAAGTCCCATGGGTGACGACGCGCTCGATCACAGCATCACCACCGAGCGCAGCACCTTGCCGTCGTGCATCTTGTGGAATGCCTCCTCGACGTCGCCGAGCCCGATTCGTTCGGAGACGAACTTGTCCAGTGGAAGCCGGCCCTGCAGGTAGAGGTCGACCAGGGTGGGGAAGTCGCGTTCGGGTAGGCAGTCGCCGTACCACGAGGACTTCAACGCTCCGCCGTGGGAGAAGAAGTCCAGCAGCGGCATCTCCAGCCGCATTTCGGGCGTGGGCACGCCCACCAGTACGAGGGTTCCGGCCAGGTCGCGCCCATAGAACGCCTGTTTCCAGGTTTCGGGCCGGCCGACGGCGTCGATCACCACGTTGGCGCCGAAGCCGTCGGTGAGGTCCTGGATGGTTGCGACGACGTCGGTTTCGCGGGCGTTGACGGTGTGGGTGGCGCCGAATTCGCGGGCCCACGCCAGCTTGGTGTCGTCGGTGTCGACGGCGATGATCTGCTTGGCTCCGACCAGCGCGGCGCCGGCGATCGCGGCGTCACCCACCCCGCCGCAGCCGATCACCGCCACGGTGTCATCGCGGGTAACCCCGCCGGTGTTGATCGCGGCACCGATGCCGGCCATCACTCCGCAGCCCAGCAGACCGGCCACGGCGGGATCGGCTGCCGGATCGACTTTGGTGCATTGACCGGAGTGCACCAGCGTCTTGTCGGCGAACGCGCCGATGCCCAGCGCGGGGGTCAGTTCGGTGCCGTCGGTCAGCGTCATCTTCTGTTCGGCATTGAAGGTGTCGAAGCAGTAGTGGGGTCGACCGCGTTTACACGCCCGGCACTGACCACACACGGCGCGCCAGTTCAGGATCACGAAATCGCCTGGCTCGACCGTGGTCACCCCAGGGCCGACCGCTTCCACGGTGCCCGCGGCCTCGTGGCCCAGCAGGAACGGGTATTCGTCGTTGATGCCGCCCTCGCGGTAGGTCAGATCGGTGTGGCACACCCCGCAGGCGCTGATGTCGACGACGACCTCGCCGGGCCCGGGCTCTGGGACGATGATGTCCACCAATTCAACGGGCTCACCCTTTTTTCGTGAAATCACGCCGCGCACTGTCTGATTCATGGCCCCAACCTATAGCGTGCCGGACAAATTCAGGACGGGTGTTCGGCACCGGTGTTGTCCAGGGCCGGCGTCGAGAACTGAAAGACCACATTGCGTCCCCGGCGTCGGCGGCATCAGCGGGCTGCTGGTGGGGCTGGACGGATTTCGAGGCTCCGGCACCCATCACGCCGTTGCACGCCGTGCAACAACAAGTAATGAATGCGATCAACCTGCCCTTCGAGTTGGCGACAAGGCGCCCGCTGATCGGCAACGGCACCCCCGGTCTGCCCGGCTCCGGCGGGACCGGTGGGATCGGCGGTGCGGGTGCGGTGGTGATCGGCAACGGCGGCAACGGCGCCAATGGCGGCAACGGAACCACCGCGGGCGGCGCCGGCACCGGCGGCACCGGCGCACGATTGTCCAGAACCGTCTTCGCCTTGGACCAGAGCTCCAACCAGCCCCGTGTAGCGTCGCTGATCATGACGGCAACCGAAACCGGCCCCGAAACCAGTGAGGAATTCGGCAACAGAATCGTGGCGGCTATCGACAGCGCGGGTCTGGCGATCCTGCTCAGTGTCGGCCATCAGACCAGGTTGCTGGACACGATGGCAGAGCTGCCGCCGTCGACCAGCGCCCAGATCGCCGAGGCGGCGGGGCTGCATGAGCGCTACGTCCGGGAATGGCTGGGTGGCGCGACCGCCGCGCAGGTCGTCGACTACGACCCCGGGAACGCGACGTATGCGCTGCCCGCGCATAGGGCGGCAGCCCTTACCCGAGCCGCCGGGCCCAACAACCTGGCCCGTGTCACGCAGTTCATCGCGTTGCTCGGTGAAGTCGAGCAAAAGGTCATTGACTGCTTCCGGGTGGGCGGGGGCGTGCCCTACAGCGATTATCCGCGCTTCCACACGCTGATGGCCGAGATGAGCGGTGAGGTGTTCGACGCCACCCTCGTCGACGTGGTCTTGCCATTGGTCGAGGGCCTGCCGGAGCGTCTGCGGGCCGGCGTCGAGGTGGCCGATTTCGGTTGCGGCAGCGGGCATGCGGTGAACCTGATGGCACAGGCGTTCCCGCAAAGCCGGTTCACCGGCATCGACTTCTCGGAGGCGGCGGTGGCGACGGGCGCCGCGGAGGCGGCTGCGCTTGGCCTGAAAAACGCCGCATTCGAGCGACATGACTTGGCGCAGCTCGACAAGGTCCCCGAAAAAATTGCCGCGTACGACGTGATCACCGCCTTCGACACCATCCACGACCAAGCGCAGCCAGCGCGGGTGCTGCAGAACATCTATCGAGCCCTGAGACCCGGTGGTGTGCTGCTGATGGTCGACATCAAAGCGTCGAGCCGACTCGAGGACAACATCGGTGTCCCGCTGAGCACCTACCTGTACACCACGTCGATGATGCATTGCATGACGGTGTCGTTGGCGCTGGACGGCGTGGGGTTGGGGACCGTGTGGGGCCGCCAGGTGGCCACCTCGATGCTCGCCGACGCCGGCTTCAGTGACGTGTACGTGTCCGAGATCGAATCAGATCCGTTGAACAACTACTACATCGCCAGGAAGTGAAGCGCCGGACTCGATGGCCGCTTTGGATGTTCTTGACGACTGGCCGGTGCCCGCTGCCGCCGCGGCGGTAATCGGACCCGACGGTGTGCTGGCCACCCATGGCGATACCACGCAGGTGTTCACGCTCGCGTCGGTCACCAAGCCGTTGGTGGCCCGCGCCGCGCAGATCGCCGTCGAGGAAGGCGTCGTCGACCTCGACACCCCGGCGGGGCCACCCGGGTCCACGATCCGTCATCTGCTGGCGCACGCATCCGGGCTGGCGATGCACTCGGCGAAGGAGCTGGCACGGCCCGGCGCCCGCCGGATGTATTCCAACTACGGCTTCACTGTGCTTGCCGAAGCAGTGCAGCGGGAATCGGGAATCGAATTCGGCAGCTATCTGACCCAGGCGGTGTTCGAGCCATTGGGCATGGCGACCACCCGGCTGCATGGCGGTGCGGCCGCAGCCGGGTTCGGCGCCACCTCGACGGTCACCGACTTGGCATTGTTCGCCGGTGATCTGTTGCGCCCGTCGACGGTCTCCCGGCAGATGCACGACGTGGCGACCACCGTGCAGTTCCCGCGCCTGGACGGGGTGTTGCCCGGATACGGTGTCCAGCGCCCCAATGACTGGGGGCTGGGGTTTGAGATCAGGGATGCCAAGTCGCCGCACTGGACGGGTACCCGCAATTCGCCGCGAACGTACGGCCATTTCGGTCAGGCAGGCGGGTTCATCTGGGCCGATCCCGACGCGGACTTGGCGCTGGTGGTCCTCACGGATCGTGATTTCGGCGAGTGGGCCCGAGGGCCCTGGCCGGCGATTTCGGACTCGGTTTTGGCCGAGCACAGCTAATCCGGACTGCACACTAGCGCAACACCGGTCCCACAAGGCACAATAGACACGCAAGACAACAATAATTTCAGGGTAGGCATCTCGCTCGCTCGGGTTCGCCAGGTCGTTGGGGAAGACGTCCCTCGCGGAACCGAAGGAGCAGAGATGCGTGCGTCGAATCAGTTCGCCGACGTGACGACCGGCGTGGTGTACATCCACGCTTCGCCCGCGGCGGTATGCCCGCATGTCGAGTGGGCGTTGTCGTCGACCCTGCAGGCCAAGGCGAATCTGGTCTGGACGCCGCAGCCGGCGATGCCCGGGCAATTGCGTGCGGTCACCAACTGGGTGGGGCCGGTGGGCACCGGCGCCCGGCTGGCCAATGCGTTGCGTTCGTGGTCGGTGCTGCGGTTCGAGGTCACCGAGGATCCCAGCCCAGGAGTCGACGGGCAGCGGTTCAGCCACACCCCGCAGCTGGGTTTGTGGAGCGGTGCGATGAGCGCCAACGGCGACATCATGGTGGGGGAGATGCGGCTGCGGACGTTGATGGCGCAGGGCGCTGACACCCTTGCCGCCGAGCTGGATTCGGTGCTGGGAACTGCGTGGGACGAGGCGCTCGAGGTGTACCGAGACGGTGGCGACGCGGGTGAGGTCGCGTGGTTGAGCCGCGGAGTCGGTTAGCTAACCCCGGCGCGACTCCTTCGGGTCGCAGTATTAACTGAGTTTTTCCGGGACGATGCGTCCCCGGGGCGAGCCTGGCGAGGATGGGTTCTGCGGTCGCGGTCCCAACGTGTGGTCGTGGGCATCGTTGTGTGAGTCGACGCATCCCTGGATCGAGGCGATCAGGTCGGGAACCAGAGAATGAAATGCATACCGACACAACGACTTATCGGTCAGCTCGGGTAACCAGCGGTCCGCCTGGAACTTGACAAGCCACTGTTGGACATCGGGTGCTTGTGGGTGGAGGAGTGTCCAGGATCCAGCGATGCAGCGGACGGCATTGTTGGTGCCGATCTCCTGGATGGCGGGATCGAGGGCTTGCGGCCTCGCCCTCACGGGCCTGCCCTCGCGGTCGACGTCGGCTTGGCCGGAGCCGAAGTCGGGGGTAAGGGTGCCTGGTGTGCGCCGGAGCAAAAGACACCTGGTCATCGGCGCCCACGGACAAGTCGGAGATCAACACCGGGCGACCGGGAAATTTCAGGCTGGGCAACCGGTCCGTAAATGGAATAGGAAATAAGACTGTTATATGCCATCGCAAGCTGAGACGCTATCCAACACCCAAACCGACCGTACAGTTATTTCAAGCCAAGCGCTAATCAAAAACCATTATTAATCAATAACATAGAGTTATTGACCTTCATCGATTCCGGCCCGCGATGCTGGTGCGTAGACGGCGCCGATGGCCTGATGTGTCGCGTTCACCGGTCCGCTTCAAGTTGACACCGCCGGCCCACCGTGCCGTAAACTGCCGCAAGTATGTTGCGACTTGTCCGAACTAGCGAGTCAATGCCGAATCTTTATCAGAACAAACCGGACTTCAGATTCTTAACGAGAAGGTCCGTTTACTTACGCTGCCTGGACGAAGCTCATTCACAAGTTCGGATCTTGACTTGAAATCAGCCGTATGGGTTCAGCACGCTAAAGAAGGGTCGAAACACAAATGAAGTCGTACCTCACTCGCCTTGGCGCCGCGACGTTGGGCTGTGCTGCGGTGATTGTGTCTTCTGCCGCGGTTGCCAGCGCTGATCCACCGGACCCGCACAAGCCCAACATGACGATGGGCTACTGCCCGGGCGGGCGTTGGGGTTTTGGCGAGTTGGCCGTGTGCGACGGCGAGAAGTATCCCGACGGGTCGTTCTGGCACCAGTGGATGCGAACCTATATCACCGGGCCGCAGTGGTACTACGACTGCGTAGGCGGCGACGAGCCGCTGCCGGGTCCGCCACCGCCTGGTGGTTGCGACGGCGCGATTCCGCCCGACCAGCCTGACGCGCCCGCCACCTGAGTTGGATCCGGTTGTCTGCGAAGCCCGACATCCGGCAGCAACCGCCGGCGGAGACGCCCACGCGGCGACGACGCGGGAACTGACGTTCACACCGCACCTGCGGTCTGAACCGAGACGCCCGAGCACGGCGATGGCGAACACCTCACCACAATTTTCGACACGCTTTAGACAACATTCTCCGGCTCAAAGGCCGGCTTGGCCGATACCGGCATGTCGACATTTCCCTTGCAGGCGCCGCTGGTGATGTCGGTATGGAACACGCCGGTGAGGATTCCGTGCGGCCCGGGGGTATATACCGCAATGGAGTTGGCCGGGTCGTACTCGATTGTCCCGTCGGGCAGCAGGCAGTCCCATTTCCAGGCGGTCTCTCGCACCCATTGGGAGCCGTTCCAGGTGTATTCGATTGGGCGCTGGATGAACTCATTTTTGGCCGGCGGCCCATCGGTCACCGTGGCGATACAGACGCCCGCCGCACAGCTCGAGCTGAAGGAGTATTTGGCCCGGTGGGCGTATTCTGGTGCACTCGCTGCGATGCTGGTTCCGGTTTTCGCGTTGGCCCCGAACGTCACGACGTATTGTCCATTCCAGCTCGGAGTCTCCTCGGCCGTCGCGCGGGGAGCTTCCGACATGCAGACACAACACAACGACGCGGCAGCCAGCGTGACGAGCGCGGTTTGGCGAAGCCCGGACATCTTTCCTCCCTGATCGGGCTTGATCGGGTTTGAAAAGATGTCGGGTTCGGTGACCGAGTCGTTACACCGCTGAGGGATTGGGACGCAGCAGCTGTAGCGCGGCCGGAACCGCGGAGATCTCGGCGGGCAGCGGACACGCGAAGTCGCCGTCGGCGTACACGTTGATGCCGGGGCACTCGACGTCGACGGTCTTGGCCCGTGCGGTGGTCACCTCGTCCAGCTCGACGTGGGTGCCGTTCATGGCGGTGGGCAGGAAGCGGACCATTTTCGTCCGGGACGCCGAGGCCAACATGGTGATGTCGAGCAGGCCGTCGGAATGATCGGCGTTGGGGCAGATGAGCAGCCCGCCGCCGTAGCTACGAGTATTGCCGAAGGCGGCAAGCGTGAGGTCGGTCTCGATTTCCCGAGCGCCGTCGAGGACCAATCGGAACGGCAACATCCGCAGCTGCGACAGCTCGGCGAGCATCGCGAGGTAGTAGCGCAGGCGGCCATGCGGCCAACGCATCCGATTGGCTCGGTCGGTCACCAGCGAATCGAATCCGGTTGCCGCCACGGTGCCGAACCATTTGTCGACCCCCGCGCGGTCACGGATCCGGCCCAGGTCAACGGTTTCCGTCCAGCCGTCGACGACGATGTCCGCGGCGGCTTCGGGATCCTTGGTGGGAATCCCGAATTCGCGGGCGTGATCGTTGCCGGTGCCCGCCGGAATGATGCCCAGCGGAACATCGGTGCCCGCCAATACCTGCAGCGCATTGGAGATGACGCCGTCGCCGCCGGTGACGACGACGGCATCGGTGCCCTTCTCGACTGCGGCGGCAAGCAGATAGCGCGCATCTTCAGCGTTCTCACCGACGATTTCGATGACTTCCACCCCGCGATGATGCAACCGGGCCATCGCACGTTGCGAGGCCTGGACCGCGGCGCCGTGCCCAGAGACAGGATTGGTCAGCGCAGTCACCTTGGCGATCTCGCGCCGGCGCGGTTGCCGGGAGACAGGGTTCTCGGCGGTCACGGAATCAGCTTGCCGGGATTGAGAATTCCGGCCGGATCCAGTGTCGCTTTGATTGCGCGCAGCAACTGCACACCCAGATCGCCGACCTCCTGACGCATCCAGGGGCGGTGGTCGGCGCCAATCGCGTGGTGGTGGGTAATGGTGCCGCCGTTGGCCATGATCGCGTCCGATGCGGCCTTCTTGGCTGCCATCCACTGCTCGATCGGATTGCCTCGCTGCCCCGCGACGACGGTGAAGTACAGCGACGCCCCGGTCGGATACACGTGCGACACATGGCACATCACCAGCGCCGGGGTACCCGATTCCGCCAGTGACGTGGACAGCGCCTCAGTGACCGCGGCTTTCAGGGCCGCGATGTTGGACCAGTCGGTGGCGGTCTCCAGCGTCTCGCATAGCGCGCCGGCCGCCAGCAGCGAATCCCGCAGATAGGGCGCGGCGTACCGGCCGCGCTCCCAGGCCTGCGCCGGCCCCTCGCCCAGTGACGTTCCGCCGTGGGCTGCCAGCAACGCGCGCGTCTCGGCGTGCCGGCTTTCGGCGTGTTCCTTGGTGCCCTCGAAGAGGGTGAGCCCCAAACAGCCGCCGGTGATTTGGTTTTCACCGATCGATTCGGTGGTGGCGAGGTTCACGCCGGTCTCGGCCTCATCGGAGAGGCGGACGACGGTGGGTCCGGTTCCGGTTTGGGTGACCGCACGCAGCGCCGCGACGCCGGTAGCGAAGTCGGGGAACGACCAGGCTTCGTAGCGCGTCGTTTCCGGTATCCGGTGTACCCGCAACCGCACCTTGGTGATGACGCCGAAGGCACCTTCCGAGCCGATCGCCAGTTGGCGCAGGTCCGGACCTGCCGCCGAGGCCGCTACCCGGCCCAGATCCAGCACACCCACCGGAGTGATCATGCGCAGCCCGAGAATCATGTCGTTGAACCGGCCATAGCCGGCGGAATCCTGGCCGGAGGAACGGGTTGCCGCGAAACCGCCGATGGTGGCGAAGAGGAAGCTTTGCGGGAAGTGCCCGAGCGAGAAGCCGTGCTCACCAAGCAGGCGTTCGGCCTCGGGACCGGTCACGCCGGCCCCCAATTCCGCTATGCCCGAAACTTCGTCGAGAAAGTGAAGTTGGTTGAAGCGCCGCAAATCCAGCGAGATCACCGCGCCGAACTCGCCGCGGTCGGGATCAAGCCCGCCGACGACGTTGGTGCCGCCGCCGAAGGGGACGACGGCGATGCCGTGGTCGGAGCAATACCGCAGGATCGCGGCGACAGTCCCGTCATCACCGGGCAGCAACACCGCGTCGGGAGCATCCTGAGGACCAGTGTCCTTTCGCCGCAGCATGTCTGGTGTCGACTTACCGCCCGCGTGCAGCAACCGGTCGCGGTCGGCGGCGCGGAAGTATTCGGCGCCGACGATTTCGGCCAGCGCGTCCCGGTCGGCCTGCGACAAGGTGGACGGGCGCAGAGTCACCTGATTCGGATTAAGCTCTGCTTCATCCGAATCACCAAGGCCGACAACCTGTTTCAGCAGAGCACGGACGCTGTCGGAGAGCGGCTTCGCAGCGGCGGGATCTCCCCACGCATTCCATTTCATGGGCGGAAGGAGTTCCTCGAGATGTGTCATGCGTTACAGTATTGCATATGCTGTCAACGAGTAATGCTCCCGAAAACATCGGGGCGCGCATACTTGCAGCGGCCGCGAGCTGTGTCCGCGAGCACGGTGTTGATAAGGTCGCACTCGCCGAGATCGCACGACGCGCGGGCGTCAGTCGCCCGACCGTTTACCGCCGGTGGCCGGACACGAGGTCGATCATCGCGGCGTTGCTGACCCGCCACATCACCGATGTGCTCGACGAATTGCCCCTCGATGGCGACGACCGTGAAGCCGTGGTGAGGCAAGTCGTCGCGGTGGCCGATCGGCTACGGCGCGACGACTTGATCAAGGCGCTGATGCACTCGGACCTGGCCAGGGTTTACATCACCGAGCGCCTGGGCACCAGCCAGCAGTTCCTGATCGAGGGGCTCGCGGCGCGACTCAAAGTGGCACAACGAACGGGCAGCGTCCGCGCCGGCGACCCCCGTCAACTCGCGACCATGGTGCTGCTCATCGCCCAGTCGACGATCCAGTCCGTCGACATCGTCAATCCGATCCTCGATTCCCAAGCACTGGCTGCCGAACTCACCTACTCACTGAACGGATACCTGGCCTGATGCCCAATTCGACCGCTCTGAACGCCGCGCGCCGCACTGCCGAACTGACCGCTCTGGCCGACGGGGAAGCGCTGGATGTGCTCGTCATCGGTGGCGGGATCACCGGTGTCGGGATCGCGTTGGACGCCGCGTCCCGGGGCTTGCGGGTGGCCCTGGCCGAAAAGCACGACCTCGCGTTCGGAACCAGCCGGTGGAGCTCCAAACTGGTGCATGGCGGGTTGCGCTACCTGGCTAGCGGCAACGTGGGCATCGCCCGGCGCAGCGCGATCGAGCGCGGAATCCTGATGACCCGCAACGCCCCTCATCTGGTACATGCGATGCCGCAGCTGGTCCCGCTGCTGCCGTCGATGGGTCACGTCAAACGCGCGCTGGTGCGCACCGGGTTCCTGGCCGGTGACGCGTTACGCATGCTGGCCGGCACGCCGTCCTCGACGCTGCCCCGATCGCGCACCATCCCGGCGCAGCGCGTGATCGAGATGGCGCCGACCGTGCGGCGTGACGGCCTTGCCGGCGGCTTGCTGGCTTACGACGGGCAATTGATCGACGACGCCCGACTGGTAGTTGCGGTCGCGCGCACCGCGGCCCAGCACGGCGCCCGGATCCTGACTTACGTTGGCGCATCGAACGCGACGGGCACTTCGGCGCGGTTGACCGATCAGCGCACCGGCCAAACCTTCGATGTGTCCGCCCGCGCCGTCATCAACGCCGCGGGAGTGTGGGGCGGCCAGATCGACCCCTCGCTGAAGTTACGGCCCAGCCGTGGAACACATCTCGTATTCGACGCCGATGCCTTCGGGAATCCGACTGCGGCGCTGACTATTCCGATTCCCGGTGAGCTCAACCGCTTCGTGTTCGCCATGCCCGAGCAGCTGGGCCGGGTTTACCTCGGTCTGACCGACGAAGATGCTCCCGGCCCGATTCCGGATGTGCCAGAACCATCTTCGGAAGAGATCATGTTCCTGCTGGACACGGTCAACACCGCGCTGACAACCAAACTGCAGACCACCGATGTCATCGGTGCCTACGCCGGGCTGCGGCCACTGATCGACACCGGAGAGGGCCGCACCGCTGACGTTTCCCGCGACCACGCCGTCATCGAATCCCCGTCGCGGGTGATCAGCGTGGTCGGCGGCAAGCTGACCGAATACCGGTATATGGCCGAGGATGTGCTGAACCGTGCGATCAGCCTGCGGCACTTGCGCGCCGGTGATTGCCGGACTCGCAACCTGCCGCTGATCGGTGCGCCGGCGAACCCCGGGCCTTGCCCACAGGGATCGGCGGCCGGCTTGCCCGGGTCATTGGTGGCGCGTTACGGCGCCGAGGCGGCCAATGTGATCACCACCGCCACCTGCGAGCGTCCCATCGAAGCGGTCGCCGACGGCATCGACGTAACCCGGGCCGAGTTCGAGTACGCAGTGACCCATGAGGGTGCACTGGATGTCGACGACATCCTGGATCGCCGAACCCGAATCGGCCTGGTGCCCCGCGACCGTGAGCGTGTTGTCGCCGTCGCTGAGGAGTTCCTCGCAGGGGCCGCACCGGGGTAGTGGAACTGAGTCCTATCGGCATGCCAAAGCGAACAGCGCGCTGTCGGTGCCGGTGACGAGCAGACACCCAATCGCGTTCCGCCGGGCTGTGGCGTGCGATTCTGCGACTGCTCGCGGTCAGAAACTACAGCGGAATGTTCTTGTGGCGCCCGCGCCGCGCCGGCGCGTGGGCCAGCGCCTCGGTGAGCTTGCTGCGGGTGTGCGCCGGGTCGATCTTCTCGTCGACCACGCCGATGTCGATGGCACTGTCCACGCCGCCGGCAATCCGCTCGTGCTCGGCCGCCAGTTCGTCATGCAGCGCTTCGCGTTCATGCTCGGCCGCCGCAGCCAGCTTCTTCTTGTGCAGGATGCCGACGGCCGCTTTGGCGCCCATCACGGCTACCTCGGCGTCCGGCCAGGCGAACACCTTGGTGGCATTCAGCGAGCGGGAGTTCATCGCAATGTAGGCCCCGCCGTACGTCTTTCGGGTGACCAGGGTGACCCGCGGAACGGTGCACTCGCCGAATGCGTGCAGCAGCTTGGCGCCGCGACGCACCACGCCGCCCCACTCCTGGTCGACACCCGGCAGATAGCCGGGCACATCGACCACCACCACCAGCGGAATCCCGAACGCATCGCAGAGCCGCACGAAACGTGCTGCCTTCTCGGCACTTTCGGAGTTCAGGCAGCCGCCCAGCCGCAGCGGATTGTTGGCCAGCACACCGACCGTGCGGCCGGACAACCGGCCCAAACCGACCACCATCGACGGCGCCCAATTGGCCTGGAACTCGTCGAAAGGCGTTTCGCTGTCGAGAATTGCGGTCACGATCGGACGCACCTCATAGGCCCGCCGAGGAGATTCGGGCAGCAGCGCGTGGATATCGGTGTCGCCGGCCTCGGCCTTGCTCCGGTCGAAATGGCCTTGTTGACAGAACAATCCGACCAGCCGGCGACCGCGCTCGTAGGCGTCGAGCTCGTCGTCGGCGACGATATGGCACACCCCGGACTTCTTGTGGTGAGTCTCGGGGCCACCGAGAGAGGCCATGTCGACGTCCTCGCCGGTGACGCTGCGCACCACGTCGGGCCCGGTGACGAACACCCGGCTTTCAGGCGCCATCACGACGACGTCGGTCAGGGCCGGCCCATAGGCGGCGCCGCCTGCGGCGAAGCCGACGACCACCGAGATCTGCGGGACATACCCCGATGCCCGAATCATGGCCTCGAATACCAAGCCCACCGCGTGCAGCGCCTTGACACCTTCGGCCAGCCGGGCACCGCCGGAATGCCAGATGCCCACAATCGGGCTCTGCTCCTCGATGGCGGTGTCGTAGGCGTTGACGATGTGTGCGCAGCCTTCGGTGCCCATGGCGCCGCCCATCACGGTGCCGTCGGTGCAGAACGCGATGGTGCGCACACCGTTCACGGTGCCCGAAGCGGCCAGTACGCCAGAGCGGTCACGCTCGTGCAGCAGCTCCACGCTGCCGTCGTCGAAGAAGGTGCTCAGTCGCAGCAGCGGATCGCGGGGGTCGAGCGACTCGCCGACCGCCTCGGGGGCCATGATCGTCATCGCAGGTCTCCTGTTATTCCGGGGTGGCTCGGGATTTAGTACCGCCCGAAAGCGATTGCCACGTTGTGGCCGCCGAATCCGAACGAGTTGTTGATCGCATACCGGTAGTCACCGGGCCGCGGCTTACCCGCCACCACGTCCAAGTCGATCTCCGGATCGAGGTTTTCCAGGTTCAGTGTCGGGGGAACGACCTGGTCCCGCAACGCGAGCACGGTCAGGATCGATTCCACCGCACCGACGGCGCCCACCGAGTGGCCCAGCGCGGCCTTGGGTGCGTACACCGCGGCGTTACCGCCGTGGGGGCCGAGCGCGTTGTTGATGGCCTTGCCCTCGGCCAGGTCACCCACCGAGGTCCCGGTGGCGTGTGCGTTGACATGGCCGATGTCGGCCGGCGTCAGGCCCGCGAGCTGAATCGCCCGGCTCATCGCATGCCCGGCGCGTTCCCCGTTGGGGTCGGGCGCCACCATGTGAAAGCCGTCGGAGGTAATGCTGGCTCCCATGATGCGGGCCAGGATGTTCGCACCGCGGGCCTTGGCGTGCTCCTCGGTCTCGATCACCATGAGCGCACCGGCTTCACCGAACACGAAGCCGCTGCGGTCCCGGTCGAACGGGCGGCAGGCGCCGACGGGATCGTCGTTCTTGGTGGACATCACGATGCGCATCTGGGCGAACGCCGCGATCGGCACCGCCTCGATCTTGGTCTCGACGCCACCGCAGATCGCCACGTCAGCCTCGCCGAAGACGATGTTGCGCCACGCCTGAGCGATGCCCTCGGAACCGGACGCGCACGCCGACACCGGGGTGATGACGCCCGCCTTGGCATGCCGTTCCAGGCCGACCGCAGCCGCGGCGCCGTTGGGCATGTACTTCTGCACACCGAGCGGTGAGACCGCCTTCATGCCACGAGCACGCAGGTCGTCGTAGCTGAACACCATCTCTTCCGACGAGCCCAGCCCGGTGCCGATGGACACCATCAACCGGTCGGGGTCGACTTCGGGTGAGCCCGCGTTCTCCCACACTCGGCGGCTCAAGATGGTGGACATCTTCTGCAAGTAGCCCATGCGCCGTAGCTCGACGCGCGTCAATTGGCTGTCGAACTCCTCCAGCAGATGCCCGCCGATGCGCACCGGCAGGTCGAATTCCTCGACGAACGGGTCGTCGAGGACGCGGATCCCGCTTTGGCTGTCGAGCAGCAACTTCCACGTGGTTTCCACGTCGGTGGCCAGTGCGGTTGTCATGGCGACGCCGGTGACCACTACGTTCGGGAGCGTTTTCCCGGTAACCAGCTCTGTCATGAGTGTTGCGAACATTCCTTCCGTATCTGTTCGGCTCACCCCCGCAAGCGGGGGGACCCCCACCTCGGGCCTCGCGGCCCGCGATGTCTTGCTTCAGTAGCGCCCGAAGGCGAGTGCCACATTATGACCGCCGAAGCCGAACGAGTTGTTGATGGCATAGCGGAATTCGCCGTAGCGAGGTTCGCCCGCGACAACATCGAGGTCGATTTCGGGATCGGGGGTCTCGTAGTTCAGTGTGGGCGGGATGACGCCGTCCCGCAGTGTCAACACGGTCAATATCGACTCCAGCGCCCCGACTGCGCCAATGGAGTGACCTAAGGCCGATTTCGGAGCGTACACCGCGGCATGCTCACAACCGGCGACCCGGATGGCGTTGGCCTCGGCAGCGTCGCCGATCGGTGTCGCGGTGCCGTGCGCGTTGACGTGGTCGATGTCTTTGGGGGACAAACCCGCCAGCTCCAGCGACCGTGTCATCGCCCGGCCGGCACGCACGCCGTCCGCCGCGGGTGCCACCATGTGGAAGGCGTCCGAGGTGATACCGGCACCCATCAACCGGGCCAGCGGCTTTGCCCCGCGGGCCTTGGCGTGCTCCTCGGTCTCGAGCAGCATCAGCGCACCGGCCTCGCCGAACACGAAACCGTCACGGTCCTTGTCGAACGGCCGCGAGGCACGCTCGGGCTCGTCGTTGCGGGTCGACATGGCCCGCATCATCGAGAACGCCGCGATGGGCAGCGCCTCGATGGGGCCCTCGACACCGCCGCAGACGGCGACGTCGGCGTCACCCATGACGATCTGACGCCACGCATGCGCGATGGCCTCCGAACCCGATGAACAAGCCGAGACCGGGGTGATCACCCCGGCCCGGGCGCCGAGCTGCAGGCCCACGACCGCCGCGGCGCCGTTGGGCATGATCATTTGAACGGCGAGCGGGGACACCTTGCGGGGCCCGCCCTCGTTCATCAGGTCGTAGCTCTCGACGATCCGCTCGGCCCCACCGAGGCCGGTTCCGACCACGACGGTGAACCGGTCCGGGTCGACGTCCGGACTGCCCGCGGATTCCCACAGGTGTCCACTGAGCAGCTTGGCCATCCGCTGGACGTACGACATGCGGCGCATGTCGAGCCGGCCCATGTGCTTGTCGACGGGCTCCTTGAGGTGGCCACCGATCTTGACCGGTAGGTCCCACTTGGTGATGAACTCGTCTTCGAGGACGTGGATGCCGCTCTCGCCGGCCAACAGACCCTTCCACGTGCTCTCGATGTCCGGCGAGATCGACGTCGTCGCTGTGACGGCGGTTACCACGACGTCCTTAAAAGGAGCGCCGCGGTAACCGCCATTAGCAGTGGAAGGCTTGGTCACTTGCTCTCTGCTTCCAGCCTCGCCTTGACGTTGGCAACAGCCTCGGGGTTCTCCGACTCGAGCTTGGCCCGCAGCGCCTCGGCAGCCTCGGGGTTCTCTTCCTCGAGCTTCTGGATGTAGGCGACGACGTCACCGACGGTGCGCAGACCGGCGAGGTCCTCGTCCGGGATCTTCACGCCGTACTTGTCCTCGGTCTGCACGGCGATCTCCACCATCGACAGCGAGTCGATGTCCAGGTCGTCGACGAACGACTTCTCCGGGGTGACCTCGGAGGGCTCGATACCGGTGACCTCTTCGATGATCTCGGCGATACCGGCGATGATTTCTTCCTGACTGACGGCCACAGTTAGCTTCCCTTCGTAATGTGTTGTGGGCAAATCGGTTTGACGTGCATTTTTGGTCCTGGACGAATCCTGCGGTTACAGGCTTGCCAACTCGTCCAGATCTGCGGGTGACTTGACGGCGCGCGTCGGAACCCCCCGAAGTTCGCGTTTGGCGATGCCGGTGAGGGTGCCCGCGGGGGGGAACTCCACGATCGCCGTGACTTTGTGCTCACTGTGCTCGCGGATGTACGCGGTGCACAGATCCCAGCGCACGGGCTGGGTGAGCTGGGAGACCAGGGCTTCCATCGCCGCGGCCGCAGACGCGACCGGCATGCCGTCGCGGTTGGACAGCAACGTGGCGGTGGGCTCGGCGGTCGCAATGGCGGCCGCCGCCGCAGCGTAGCCCTCCAGGGCCGGGGCCATGAACTGGGTGTGGAACGCTCCGGCGACGCCCAGCGCACGCACCCGGGCCTTGGCCGGCGGGTCCTCGGCGAGCTTTTCCAAAGCGGTCAGCCGGCCGGCGGCGACGATCTGGCCGGCGGCGTTGCGGTTGGCCGGGATCAGGTCGAGCTGTTCGAGGCGACTCAGCACCTCGGCCTCGTCGCCGCCGAGCACCGCCGACATACCGGTCGGCTCGGCGGCGCACGCCTTGGCCATCTCGGCGCCGCGGGTCGCGGCCAGTGCGACGGCGTCATCGGCCGCTATTACCCCGGCGATCGCGTAGGCCGCGATCTCGCCGACGGAGTGGCCGGCCACGATGAACTCCCGGCCCACCAGCAGACCCCTCTGTGTCAGCTCCTGGTAAGCCAGCAGGGTGGCCGCAACGATCAACGGCTGAGCGACCGCCGTGTCGGTGATCTCCTCGGTCGACGCGGTGGTGCCCAGGCGGGCCAGGTCCAGGCCGCTGGCCTGCGACCACGAGGCGATCCGGTCCGCCGCGCCTGGCAATTCCAGCCACGGCGACAGCATTCCCTCGGTCTGGGAGCCCTGTCCGGGCGCAAGCAACGCAATCACGTGTCTAAGAGAACACTGTGGAAACGGTTTTGCGCGGTGTAACAGATTATGAACCTGGTCTTAGGTTTTTGTGGAGACCATACAAAATAGCCGCGTAAGCTACATGTTTGAGATCGCCCCGCGATCTGTGCCCTGAATCACTATTGTCCCGGTTCGGCCGTCAGGCCGATCTTCAGGCCCCCTCGGCACCCCGCCTGAGCGGGAGCGGAACCGCTGCCATGGCATTGTTCGCGGCGCCCGGATGCGGTGCCGGATAGTTGAGCTGGCCCGCTGTCGCGGCCACCCGCAGGACATAGGCGTCGCGCGGTTGGGTCGGATCACGCCCGGTGAAGTCGGTGATCCGCTTGAGCCGGTACCGGATGGTGTTTGGATGAACGAACAACTTCCTGGCACACGCCTCAATCGCGCCGCCACAATCCAGATACGCGTCCAGCGTTTCGATGAGCGTCGGGCCGGCGTCGGCCAGTGGCCGCATCACGTCGGTATGCAACGCCACGATCGCCGAGGCGTCACCCATCAGGGCGCGTTCCGGCAGCAATTCACGGGCCAGCACCGGGCGCGGCGCGCCGCGCCAGCCGGCGACCGCGTTCATCCCCGAAATCGCCTCGCTGGCACTGTGATAGGCCGCGGTGAGCATGGGAGCGGTCGGCCCGATGACCACCGGCCCGTCGGAGAACGCCTTCAGCAGGTCCTTGAGGAATTTATCGGTGGGCGCCAAGTGGCCGGACACGATGGCCACCAGCCAGGTGCCGTGTACGTCGGTGAGCGCTGCCCGGCCGTGGCGGGCGGCGATGTCGCGGACGTCCTGGCTGGCCCGCTTGCTGCCGTCCTCGTTATTCGAGCCGTCGCGCCCCGGTGCCGGGGTGCCCACCACCACCGTTGCCGGCGCGGTGGTGTCCCAGTTCAGCGCCGCCGCCCGGGACAGCAGCTCCGGGCCGGTGTCGCCGCGTACCACCGCGTCGACCACGCTGGCCTCCATCCGGCTGTCCCAGGTGCCGCGCGCTTCGGCGGCGTCGGCGTAGGCGGAGGCTGCGGTGAACGCCAGGTCCCGGCTGTACTTCAAGATGCCCACGGTCAGCGCGGTCAACTGCTCCTCCGAACGGGCCAGCAGCGGCACCACTTCTTCGAAGAACTCCATGGTGACCCGCACCATGTCGACGGTGTGACGCAACGCGATTCGTCGGGTCAGGTCTTGGGGCACCAGTTCGAATGCCTGTGCGGTGTAACTCACATCGCTGTGCGGGTCCTGCATCCACTCGACGAAGTTGACCACGGCCGTCTGCACCACCAGTGCCACGCTGGCGCGCTGGGACGCCTCCAGGTCGGCGAAGAACGGCAACCGCTCCTGCATCACCGAGACCGCCTCGGTGGCCAGCCGGCCCGAATACTGCTTCAACCGTCGCAGCAGCGAATCGGGCACGGTGTCCAGCAGTTCGAGCGGTGATCTCGACGACGCGAGCTTCGCCAATGGCGAAAACTGGGGCGAAAACTGGTTGTCGTTCACCCCTAAAAGCTACGCCTTTTTTCTGGAACTTCCCGCCAAAGAGTTTGGGGGTTCTTAGTGTCGTCTTATCCACTGCTCGCGCGCTAGGTCGCCGTGCTGGCATCGGCATCCTGCTTCGCTGCCGCCTGCACATTGTCGATCTGGTACTGACGGGCGGCTGCCACGGCCACCGACGGGTCGATTTCACCGTCGCGGGCCAGCGCCTCCAGCACCGCGACGACGGTCGACTCGGCGTCGGTGTTGAAGTAGCGCCGGGCGGCGGGCCGGGTGTCGGAGAAGCCGAACCCGTCGGTGCCCAGTGTCACGTAGGTGCCCGGCACCCAGGGGCGGATCTGCTCGGGGACCGCACGCATCCAGTCCGACACCGCGACCACCGGGCCGGCGGTATCGGCGAGCGCCTTGGTCACGTACGCCTCGCCCGTCGGCTGGCCGGGGTTGCGCAGCCGTTGCTTCTCAACGGACACCCCGTCGCGGTTCAGTTCGCCCCAACTGGTCACCGACCACACGTCGGCGGCCACGTCCCACTCGGCTGCCAGCAACTCGGCCGCCCGCAGCGCCTCGGGCATCGACACGCCCGAGGCCAGGATCTGCGCCTTGCTGGAGCGTTGTTCGGTGGCCGCGCGGTACCGGTAGATACCCCGCAGCACGCCCTCGGGATCGAAGTTCTCCGGCTCGGGCGGCTGAACGTAGGGCTCGTTGTAGACGGTGATGTAGAAGAACACGTTCTCCGGGTTCTCCCCGAACATGCGGGCCAGTCCGCTTTCCACGATGTAGGCGATCTCGTAGGCGAAGGCCGGGTCGTAGGACACCACCGCCGGGTTCGTGGCGGCCAGCAGCAGCGAGTGGCCGTCGGCGTGCTGCAGGCCTTCGCCCGTCAGCGTGGTGCGGCCCGCGGTGGCGCCGAGCAGGAACCCGCGCGCCATCTGGTCGCCCGCGGCCCACAAACCGTCGCCGGTGCGCTGGAAACCGAACATCGAATAGAAGATGTAGACCGGGATCATCGGCTCGTTGTGCGTCGCATACGACGTGCCGGCCGCGATGAACGAGCCCACCGCCCCGGCTTCGTTGATGCCCTCGTGCAGGATGTGGCCGTCTTGGCTTTCCCGGTAGGCCAGCATCAGTTCGGCGTCGACTGCGGTGTAGAGCTGGCCAAGGCGGTTGTAGATCTTCAACGACGGGAACCAGGAGTCCATCCCGAAGGTGCGGGCCTCGTCCGGGATAATCGGGACGATCCGGGGGCCAACCTCCTTGTCGCGCAACAATTCCTTGAACGTGCGCACCGTCGCCATGGTGGTGGCGACCTCTTGGCTTCCGGATCCCTTCTTCAGGGCGGCATAGGCATTGCGGCCGGGAAGCTTCAGCGCCTTGGACTTGGTCCGGCGCTCGGGCACGAAGCCCCCGAGGGTGCGGCGCCGGTCGAGCATGTACCGGATCTCCGGGGCGTCCGGGCCGGGGTGGTAGTACGGCGGCAGGTAGGGGTCTTCGTCCAGCTGGGCGTCGCTGACCGGGATCCGCATGGCGTCCCGGAAATACTTAAGGTCTTCCAGCGCAAGCTTTTTCATCTGGTGGGTGGCGTTGCGGCCCTGGAAATGCGCGCCTAGCGAATAGCCCTTGATGGTCTTGGCCAGGATCACCGTCGGCTGCCCCTTGTGGTCGACGGCAGCTCGGTAAGCCGCATAGACCTTGCGGTAGTCGTGGCCGCCGCGCTTGAGGTTCCAGATCTCGGAATCGGTCATGTTTTCCACCAGCGCCTTGGTGCGCGGGTCGCGGCCGAAGAAGTGGTCGCGCACATAGGCGCCGTCGTTGGCCTTATAGGTCTGGTAATCGCCATCGGGTGTGACGTTCATCAGGTTGACCAGCGCGCCGTCCTTGTCGGCGTGCAGCAGGGCGTCCCATTCGCGTCCCCACACCACCTTGATCACGTTCCAGCCGGCTCCGCGGAAGAACGACTCCAGCTCCTGGATGATCTTGCCGTTGCCGCGGACCGGGCCGTCGAGGCGCTGCAGGTTGCAGTTGATCACGAAGGTCAGGTTGTCCAGGCCTTCCAGCGCCCCGATGTGTGCCAGCCCGCGGCTTTCCGGCTCGTCCATCTCGCCGTCGCCCAAGAAACACCACACGTGCTGGTCGGAGGTGTCCTTGAGGCCGCGGTCGTGCAGGTAGTGGTTGAACCGCGCCTGGTAGATGGCGTTGAGCGGGCCCAGGCCCATCGAGACGGTGGGGAATTCCCAAAAGTCGGGCATCAGCCGCGGATGCGGGTAGGACGGCAACCCGCCGCCGGGGTGGCTGTGCTCCTGGCGGAAGCCGTCCAACTGGTCGGCCGTCAACCGGCCTTCCAGGAACGCGCGTGCGTAGATCCCGGGGGAGGCGTGGCCCTGGATGAAGATCTGGTCCCCGCCGCCGGGATGCGATTTGCCGCGGAAGAAGTGGTTGAAACCGACCTCGTAGAGCGCCGCGGACGACGCGTAGGTCGAGATGTGACCACCCACGCCCACCCCGGGCCGTTGCGCCCGATGCACCATGATCGCCGCGTTCCATCTGATCCAGGTCCGGTAGCGGCGTTCGACGTCCTCGTCGCCCGGGAACCACGGCTCCAGCTCCGTCGGGATGGTGTTGACGTAGTCGGTCGACGTCAGCGCCGGGATGGCCACCCGTTGTTCGCCGGCGCGTTCCAGCAGCCGCAACATCAGGTAGCGCGCCCGCGGTGGGCCGGAGCGCTCCAGCATCTCGTCGAAGGACTCCAGCCATTCGGTGGTCTCTTCGGGATCGATGTCGGGCAGATAGGATGCCACGCCCTCGCGGATGACCCGAACGCGGTCGGGTTCGCTTGCGCTGCTTGGGGTTTTGGCCAAATCGTGGCGGGCGAACTCGGTGGTCACGCGCTACTCCTGGAGTCGGCGGGTGTGCTGCTTGGGACGCGTCGGTGGTCCGTCCCCCTATCGTGCCGCACCGACGTCACGGACGGATAGCCGCCGCCCGATCGGTGCCGCGGGATCGGGGTGGCCGGAGGCCTCGGTGGAGCGTCGCGGACAGTTGACGCCCCGACCCGGTAACGTCACTAGCCGTGCTCATCGGATGGCGTGCCGCCGCTGGCCGGCACGTGGGGGTCGTCGCCAGTCTGAGTGCCAGGCGAGTCGCCCAGGTCTGCGGTTGCATTGCGGTGCTGCTGATGGCAATCCTGGGGTGTACCAGCGTCACCGAGGGCACCGCGACCCCCGACACCAAGGTCGCTCCGGCCTACCGGTCGTCGGTGTCGGTGTCGCTGTCGGCCTCGTCGGCGACGTCCAGTATCCGCGAATCCCAGCGGCAACAGTCGCTGACGACCAAGGCGATCCGCAGCACCTGTGACACGCTGGCAACCACCAGCAAGGACGCCATCGACAAGGTGAATGCCTTTGTCGCGGCGTTCAATGCCGGCCGCAGCACCGGGCCGACCGAGGGCCCGGCCATCGAAGCGCTCAACAACAGCGCCTCATCGGTGACGGGCAGTCTCAACGACGCGCTGTCGCGGCAGATGCGCGACGCGCTCAACGCCTATGCCGATGCGGCGCTGGCGGTGGCGAATGCCATCGGCGTCCACGCACCGACGGGCGAGTTCAACCGGCGAGTCGATCAGCTCAACGACACCAAGACCAAGGCGCTGAAAATGTGCATGGCCTCCTATTGAGGCGGCGTTATCGGCTCGATGGCATTTGTGCGACGATAGTGCCCATCACGCGTCGTGTGGCTGAACAAGGGAGGTTCCACGGTGGTCGCGGCGGATCACGCCCCGAGCTACGCTCGCAAACTGGGCATCCAACGAGACCAAGTCGTCCAGGAGTGGGGCTGGGACGAAGACGCCGACGACGACATCCGCGCGGCGGTCGAGGAAGCCTGCGGCAGCGAGCTGCTGGATGAAGACACCGACGAGGTCGTGGACGTCGTGCTGCTGTGGTGGCGCGATGGCGACGGCGATCTGGTGGACACCCTGATGGACGCGATCAGCCCGCTCGCCGAAGACGGCGTGATCTGGGTGCTGACCCCCAAGACCGGCCGGCCCGGCCATGTGCTGCCCGCCGACATCGCCGAGGCGGCGCCCACTGCCGGGTTGATGCCGACCTCGTCGGTCAATCTCGGCAATTGGAGCGCCAGCCGGCTGGTCCAGCCGAAGTCACGGGCCGGGAAGCGCTGATGCTCGACGTCGGGGCCACCGCTCCGGACTTCACGCTGCGCGACCAGAATCAACAACCCGTCACCCTCAGCGACTATCGCGGCGTGAAGAACGTGCTGCTGGTGTTCTTCCCGTTGGCATTCACCGGGATCTGTCAGGGTGAGCTGGACCAACTGCGTGACCACCTGCCGGAGTTCGAGAACGATGACAGTGCGGCACTTGCCATTTCGGTGGGCCCGCCGCCGACGCACAAGATCTGGGCGACGCAGAGCGGGTTCACCTTTCCGGTGCTGTCCGATTTCTGGCCGCACGGTGGGGTCAGCCAGGCCTACGGCGTGTTCAACGAGCTGGCCGGCGTCTCCAACCGCGGTACCTTCGTCATCGACCGGTCGGGGATCATCCGCTTCGCCGAGATGAAACAGCCGGGTGAGGCCCGCGATCAGCGGCTGTGGACTCAGGCATTGGCGGCGCTGCGAGCCTGAAGGGCCTGAAGGTTTGGGTGGTTGGGCCGCGGGCGGGTAGCCTGCTGCGGACCCCCGGGATTCAAGGGCGCGTAGCTCAGTGGTAGAGCTCTGGTTTTACACACCAGCGGTCGGCGGTTCGATACCGTCCGCGCCCACCGATGGATGCAGGTCAGGGTGATATTGGTCAATTCGAACATGACGGCGAACCCCGTTGCGCCAAGACTGTGCCAGCTGGGTTCGCACGTCCGTACTGTCCGTTCCCTTGGGCGTGCGCCGTCATCTATGGCCGGGTGCGTGCGATGACCGGATACACGGTCGTTGTTCCGCTTCGGCCCTTGATCTCTACTTGAGCGGGCTGGCCCCACACGTATTGCGCCTCCACGGCGGTATGCACGGCATCGGTGACCATCACGGACGCGCGTCCGGCCCGTCCGGCGATGCCGGCCAACCGGAACGCCACGTTGGTCGCGTCGCCGATGACGGCCTCGACCGATCGTGTCATCGCGGCGATCGCGGCGGTGCCCTGTACCACTCCCCAGCCCATCCGGATCGGCGAACCGTGCGGGTCGCGCAGTGGGAGTTCGGGCCCGATTTCTTCGACCTTCTGGTTCGCCGCTAGCGCGAAGTCGACCGCTAGCTCGTTGGCTTGGGGAAGCGTCTGCAGTTCCCAGACCGCATACAGCGCATCACCGGCGTAATGATTGAGCGTGCCGCGGTGGGCTCTCAGCAACGTGCCCAGCTCGTGCCAAAGGTGGTTCAGGCTCTGCGCGATAAGTCTGTTGTCGGTGATCTCGGAGATCGTCGAGTAGTTGATGATGTCCCCGACCACCATCACCATGGTCGACTCGAAAATTCGAGCCTCGGTCAGTTTTCCGACGGTGTTCGGGACCGTCGTGAACCGGTCCGATCGGAAGGTGAGCGCGACGTCGCCAATCCTGATCTCGTCGTTGGGCTTGATCGCAACCAGCACGGCTCGTTCCAGGCGCGCGCCATTGAGCAGAGTGCCGTTGGTGCTTGTATCGATTATGAATGCCTGGTCGGTGACGGAGTCCAAACGGATCTCGCAATGGTTTCGCGAGATGCCCGGCTCGCGTAACACCAGCCGGCGATTTTCGCGGATCCCCGCGCACTCGCGGCCGATGAAGAGTTGATCGAAGATTGCCACTCTGCGCTCGCCGCCGTCGGCCTGGACGACGAGATGGGCCCGCGGTTCGCGCTCCCAGTCGGTAACCACGGTTACAAGCTAGTCGCACTTCTACGGCTGGACGTGTCCAAGTTTGCGTGAAATTCCCGGCTCTTCTGCCTGAACCGGGTCGACGTACCTGTTCACGCGATGCATGCGCCCTTTTACTCACATGCCGAGCTGCTGGCTGCACAGGTAGTAGTAGAGACCTTGCCGCGCCATCAGTTCGTCATGCGTGCCGCGCTCGACCAGCCGACCCTGCTCGAGCACGATGATGATGTCGGCGTCGCGTACTGTGCTGAGCCGATGAGCGATCACAAATGACGTGCGCCCCTGCAGCAGTTGGTCGAGGTTTTCCTTGACGGCCCGCTCGGACTCGGTGTCGAGGGCGCTGGTGGCCTCGTCGAAGACCAGCACCGGTGGACGGTGGTAGACGGCACGCGCGATCGCGATGCGTTGACGCTGGCCGCCGGACAGCAGCAGCCCCGATTCGCCGATCCGTGTTTGGTAGCCCATCGGTAGCCGCTCGATGAAACCCGCGGCGTTGGCGACCCGCGCCGCCCACATCACCTGTTCCGGGTCTGGCTGTTCGGTACCGAAGGCGATGTTCTCCGCGATCGTCGCATCGAACATGTGGTTTTCCTGCAGCACAAAGCCGATCTGGCGGCGTAAGTCGCGCATATCCAGGCTGGTCAGCTCGGCGCCGTCGTAGAGGATGTTGCCGCCCGTCGGCTCCAGCAGCCCGCACAGGCACTTGATCAGTGTCGTCTTACCCGACCCGCTACGACCTACGATGGCGACCCGGGTACCGGGCTGGACATCGAATTCGACCTCATCGAGAACCGGCGCCTGGGCCGGACCGGGATACTGAAAGCTCAAGCGCCGGAAGTGAACATGGCCGGAGATGGATTTCACCGGCGTCAATCCCGAGTGATCCGCACCCTGCTCAGGCTCGTGCTCGAGGACGTCGTTGAGTCGACCGAGTAGGACAACCGTGTGCTGCAGCACATCCCATGACTGCACGACGGTCACGATCGGCTGGTTGGTGAGCAGCACCAGCGCGTTGAAGGTGATCAGTCCCCCCACCGTCAGATGGTGGTGCAACACCTGCAGCGCGCCGAGCCACAAGAAGAGCGCCAGGGACAGGAACGAGATCAGCTGAACTGCTCCGTTGAACAGCATTAGCATGCGATCCGCCCGGTAGACCTTGTCCGAGAGGTCGTTGAACTGATTGAGCATTATGCGGCGCAGCGACTCCTCGGCGCCCATTGCCTTGACCGTCTCGATGCCCCTGATGGAGTCGATTTGTCGGGACTGGTATTTGCCCCAGGACTCTTCGAGCCCCTCGTAGGTGGGCTGCAGGCGCGTCTGGATGTACCACATGAGTGCCCAATACAGCGGCACGGAACTGATCAGATACACGAGTGTCAGACGCCAACTGAAAACGAACATGAAGGCGACGGCAACGACCACCTGAGCGACGGAGGTCAGGCAGATTACTCCCCTGTTTATCGCGATCTCGCGCGCGGTCTGCAAGCCACTGAGCCGCCGCCCAATGTCGCCGATGCGCCGGGCGTGGAAGTAGCTCATCGGCAGGGCCAGTAGCACCTCGGAAAGCGTGTCCAGGGTCTCTCGGTCCACCCGCACCGCGATACGACTCAGCAGCAGCCTCTGGACGATCGTGACCGCCACCGACAGCAGCAGCGCGCCGAACATGACCAACACCAGCATGGTGAGTAGCTGCACGTCGTCTGCGCGGATCACCTTGTCGACGATGAACTTGCTCAACACCGGAATCAGCATCGAGCCGGCGGCGGACAGAAAGGCGAGCGCAACCGCGATGAGCAAGGTGCGCCGGTAGGGCTTGAAAAACCCGAGGAACCAGCCGAGACGCGAACTTTCCTCCGGGACCTCCAGCAGGGCCTCGGTAGGGGCGAAGAAGGCCGCGTAGCCCGACCAATTCGCCTCCAGTTCGGTTCGCTCCAACCGGCGGCGCCCCCGAGCCGGATCGACCACCCAAGCGTGCCGGGCATTGACGTGGTACAGGACGAGCCAGTGGTTGTTCGCCCAGTTCAAAATCGCCGGCAGCGGCATCGTGTCCAGCCGACTCTTGGACACCTTCGCGGCGCGTACTTTGAACCCGAGGGACTCCGCGCCCTGTCTGATGCCTAGCAGACTCGTACCGTCAACGGCGGTGCGCACTGCCTCGCGCACACGCACGGATGACACGTTGCGGCCGTAATAACGGCACACCATCGCCAGGGACGCGCCACCGGCCTCCGTCGCGTCGTTCTGCAGTATCACGGGAAAGCGGCGGATGCGCCTGTCGGGACGCGCAAAACCATCGAACTGCTCGATTTCAATGTCGGCTTGCGCTCGTAGCGGGTACGGGGTCGCAGCGGCACGAGTCTGTTCCTCGCTGAGAACTTCGGGCCCGGCGGCATCCGCCGGCAGCAGCTCGTCAGCGAAGTCGAGCGGCACGTTTGCGACGGAGCGGTAGTCGTAGGCGGAGACACGCTGCTCGATGTGTTCCCGAAACCGCGGATGCTCGGCGACCAGCTGGGCAAACAGCTGCGGCTCGAGCGCCCACAGCTCGCAATCGCTGACGGCCTCCACGCTGGCAGTGCGATCGGTACCACGCAGCAACGACACCTCGCCGAAGAAATCGCCGCGTCGCAAATACATCCGCTGTTCGCGGACACCGGCGTGATCTATATAGGCGCGCAGCCGGCCGTGCCGCACGACATACATCGGGCCCGCCGGCTCACCCTGACGAACCACCAGCTCTCCGGCACTTACCGAGGAGGCGATCAGCCCGTCCAACAGCACCCGCATTCCCTCGGGAGGAAGGTCAGCGAAGGCGGTGTATTGACGCAAGAAATCGCGCAGCTCGTGGCGCCGGATGTGCAGGTCGACATAGCGGCCCACCTCCGGCTCGCTACGGACCAACGCCTCGAACACCGCGCGGTCCAGCCGCAGCGCCTCCATCGGGCTGGAAGCGCGTACCGTAGCCGTACGCCGCCGTTCAGGCTCCAGCAACGCACGTTCACCGAAGACGTCACCAGAGCGCAGAACGTTGAGCGGGAGTTCCTCTCGGTTATCACCGGCCTTGATCACCCGCGCGGTACCGGACTGGATCACGAACAGCGCGTTTGCTTCATCGCCTTCGGCGACTATCACCTCGCCGAAACCGAACTGCACACGAGTGAACGACGCTTCGACCAGCCGGCGAACGTCTGCCGGCATCAGCTCCAGCAGCGCGACCCGGCGCAGCTCGGCCGGGGCGCTGGGCGCGTGCGCACGGTCAGAGACGCTCATGCCAGTTCACGTGGCGGTTGACCTCGGCGGCCAGCGCGCGCTTGATGACCGTCTCCTCGGCGCGTCGGCGCACCATCGCGTCGTCCAGGCTCGGGGCGACCCGCCGCACGACCAGGACCAGCTGATGACCGCTGTCGGTGGCTACCGGGCCGATGAGTTCGCCGGGACTTGCCGCGAGCAACCTCGTGCGCAGTGACGGCTCCGCATCGTCGAGCAGCAAGCTGATTTCGCGCAGCTCCGCTTTCGCAGTGTTGGCGACATCGGCCAGCGCACGGCCATCCAGGCGCACGCACAACGCCGCCTCCCGTAACACCATCTCGTCGCTGTGAATCAAACGCCGCAGGTCCAGACGCGTCCAGCCGACTTGGTTGTCGGTGATCTCGGCGGTCAGTGCTTCTTTGCGCAGTTGATCGGAGCAGAAGCGCTCACGCTCTTCCGGCAGCGCTGCCAGTTCGTCGGGTGACAAGGTCAGGGGCTGATCGCGCAGATGCACCGCGATCTCTTCGGCCATGGTGTGCGCGTATGCGGCTAACTGTCCCGAGCAGATGCCGTGTACCCAGCACGCGCGCTCGACCACGTCTGGCGACACCCCTGCGGCGTCACCGGAAGGCTCCAGCAGCGAGCGCAACATCTCGCCTTTCCACTCGTCGACAGTGACATCATGTCGCTCGAGCCACTCCTCGAGCTCGTCGGCGGTCAACAAGTTGTGCCGGTGGCGGAAGCTGTCGGCGGCGGCCTGCGCCTGCGCCGTGCCCGGCAGCGCGCCAGCCTCGACAAGTTCGCGCTCACGGGCGAGCAGCGCACCGACCCGCTGCTGTAACGCTGGCCATTGTCCGCGGGCACGAGCCCACTCGACCACCTCGACCCAGGTGAAGCAATGGCCCCCGGCGTTAAACACCCGCGCGCTGCGGGCGGTGCTCAGGCTCATAGCGCCTCCCGAACGACGAAGTCGGCACCGAGTGTAAAGGGTACATGCGGAAACCGTGCTGCACGCGACTCCGGCAAGATTGGTGCACATCATTGCGAGCGGATTGCGGCCAACCGTGGGGAGGTCCTCGGGCGGTCGTAGGGGTTCCGGTGACCTCGACACCCCGGATGCGGTCAGGTCCCGGGAACAGATGCTTCGCAGCTGACTGGTTAATCTGCTCCACAACAGGTTTGGCCGACATGGCGGTGTTGTTGCCGCGTTGATCCACCCGAGTATCCGTCGCGTTCCACCAGCGACCTCGTCGCGCAGCTGCTCAGCACTGGCACATCGATCGAAATCCTATGCATGCCTATACATTTGGCGGTCTGCTGGCGGGACCCCGGCATCCTGTGCCGTCCGCGCCGCCGCGGGAACGTCTTGCCGAATTGCCTGCGCCTACATATTTCTTGGGTACACTCTGCACCGACCAAAGGCGCAGTGCGATACGTACAGCGCCGGAACCCGAGATGGTTCATGCGCCCGAAAGGCGTCACACCCGGAAAGGGGCGTGCGCGAGGTGACGGAGATGCGGGCGGTCGTAAAGCAAGGGCGTACGGTGCAGATGTGCCGGGTGCCGGTGCCCGCGCCGGAACCGGGCGAGGTCCTGATCCGGATCGAGGTTGCCGGTGTGTGCCGCACCGACGTCTTCGTCGCTCAGGGAAGGCTGTCATGTGCGGACCCCGTGATTCTTGGCCACGAGTTCGCCGGCGTTGTCGCGGCGGGCGGGGACAATGACGGGTTTGCTACCGGAGACCGGGTGGTGGTGATGCCGGCGATCCCATGTGGCGCATGCCGCCGATGTGTCACTGGCATGCCGGAATGCTGCCCGCACTATCAGTTCCTCGGAGTAACGCGGCACGGAGCCTTTGCTGAGTACATTGCCGTGCCGGCCGCGGTGGTCCATCATCTGCCGCAGGCGCTGTCTTTCACCGAAGGTGCCTACGCCGAACCGGTATGCGCCTCGCTTGCCGTGCTGAAGGCCGGCATTCAGCCCGGGGAGCGCGGACTGATTTATGGCGACAGCCGGATCGCAGAGCTGACCAAGCGCGTGCTGGTGGCTGCCGGCTTCTCGACCGCCGAGACGTGCCGGATGGACGCGTCGGCGCCGCTGGAAACGGATGCCTACGACTTCGTCATCGAGACTGAGCCGGTCGCGGCGGCCTTCGACGAGATCATCCGGGTCTTACGTCCCGGCGGCCGCATCGTCCTCAAGAGTCGGCCCCCCGCTCCGGTGGCAGTCGATCTGGCGGCGGCCGTGCGTAAGGAGGTGGTTTTCGAGGCGGTGTCGTACGGTTCGTTCACCGAATCCCTTGAGTTTCTGCGTCGCCACGACCTGGACGACCTATTCGACGACGCTCGCCCCTTAGAGGACTTCGCCGAAGTGTTCGCCACTGACGACGTCGGTGAAAATCTCAAAAGCTTTCTAACTCCCTTTCCGGGTGATGCCAACTGGGTAACATCACGACACATCGACAAAGACGAAGCTCTGCTTGATACCGCGGACGAACTGTCGTCCTTGTCGACACCAAAGTTCGCGGAGGGTTAACCGAGCCCTCCGGGATAACTCCGCGCCGGGCCGCCACGTAGGGCGTGCCTGAGGCAATCGGTGGCATCGACGCAGGTATCCTCGCCGCTGGCGGACCTGGCGCAGCGGATCAGGCCGTTGGTAGCCGATCTGGTTTGAACACCGAAATCGCCTCGTGGTGTGGGACTTTCGCGCCGGTGGTGATCCCTCTGCCCCGGGCGGAGTGCCGATATGAAACCGCTTGGTCACCGACACCCCGATCGCAACGGCTATCGCTGGGGTAATTGACCAGTGCCATAAGGTATTTCAGTTGAGAAGGTGTATATCACCTCCGCGATTGCGCCGGTAACCGATGACGCCGGCCGGATGAAGCCTTTCCGACAAGGCGTGGCTGATCGGCTCGGAGCTGTTCCCAGATGTGAGCGGGCGCTTTCTCGGCGGTCGAAGATCTTCGTTAAGCATCGCAATCAGCTCTACCACACCGTGATTCGTCGTTACGCGAGCTTGGGCGGACTGGCGTCGCTTGCCGGACGGGCCCAGCGGTTGGCCGACCGTACTCGGGGTGTCCAGATGTTCGGCGAGGCACTCGTCGTCGGCATCGCTCTGGATAAGGCTCATCCGCTTGCCGCCAGGGACGAGGCAGTTCGGTTGGTCCGAACCACCGCAGATCCGGCGAAATCTTGTGGATCAACCGACCCGACCAAACACCGGAGGGCGCTCAGCAAACACCGTTTAACGGAGCCTCATTCAGGTTGAAAGGGTCCGCCAAGATCGTCCGTCATCACCTGACATCGTTCAATCACGGTCTCGCAGCGTGAATCGTGAATAGCTTCCTTCCGGCAGCGCCAGCGCCAGATAGTGACCATCTTCAGTGAGCAGCAGACCCGCGTCGATCAGATCGGCGAGCACGCCCGGCAGAGTATCTGGGCCCCCGTGCTTCTCGGCAAGGGCCTCAAGGTGGGCCACGCCGTGCACCCTGTCGCATGCGAGAAGCACCTCACGGTGCAGCCCGTCGAGCACATGATGCGGTCGGCGCGCTGCGGGCCGAAGATCCCTTATCGACAAGTGATTTTCGTTGTCGACGTATAAGAGCTCGCTTGTTGAGTGGTTCTGGGCCCACGCATCGAGTTGCTCGAGCAACGGGGCTGTGTAGTGGTGGACCTGCCGCCCGTCTGCGTAATCGAATCGGAAAAAGTAGGCCAGGTTTGCGATGGCCGGCGCCGGCAAGTCGTACAGGTGCTCGTAGGCCAAATGCGGTCTGACGTTGGTGATGCCGAAGTCCTGCGCCTGTTCGAAGTAGGGGCTGAACCGGTCGAGTCGAATTGGCGCCCTCATACCCGGCGGTTGCAGATGAGTCAGCAGGGGCACCAATGCTGCACACTGCTCGTAATCGCGGGCCGTTTCACCGGGAAAGCCCCAAATCACATTCCACGCCACATCGATGCCCAATTCTCTGCACCACTTGAGCGTCTGGATGTTCTGCAACATGGTGACGCCCTTGCGCATCAACCGCAGGATGTGGGTGCTCAGGCTCTCGATGCCCGGTTGCACACAGATGACACCAGCGTCACGCAGCACGCGCAGTTGATCCTTGGAGACATTCGACTTGATCTCGTAGAAAAGGTTCAGATCTGTGACGCTATCGCGCAGCAGAGGAAGAAAAGTCCGGAAGTAGCTCGTGTCGAGGATGTTATCGACGACACTGATTGCGCGGCCGGGGTAGCGTTGATTCAACGCCATCAGCTCGTCGAGCGCGCGCTGCGGTCGTTTGCTGCGGTATGCCATGCTTAAGCCGTTGAGACCGCAAAACGTGCAGTGGTGTTTGGCGCCCCACCAGCACCCCCGCGACGTCTCAAACGTCACCCGAACGGGCGCCGGGGCGACGTCAGATTCGAAGTGCAACTGTTGGAAAAAGTCGTCATAGTCCGGGTAAGGCAGTGCATTGAGGTCAACAAATCCGTTTTGCTCGTTCGATGGTGCCGTCGAAGGCTCGTCGGCCAGCGAAAGGGTCTGGCGAGTCAGGACGCCAGGTAGGGCCTCAATGGACTCACCGGCCAGGACTCGAAGCACCAGCTGCGGGAACACCGCGTCTGCCTCACCCGACACCACCGCGTCGAGGAAGTCGAACTGGCGCACCACCTCGTTGCCCATGGCGCCTTCGACGTTGGCGCCGCCGATCAGAAGAAACGTTTCCGGGAGGGCCTGCCTAACCCGTGATGCCAGTGCCAGGGAAGCGATCTGCTGCTGAAACACACTGGTGAAGCCGAGAATCCGCGGACGGCGGCGCACCACTTCGTCGATGCAGTCGTCGAGGAAGGGCGCCACCGCGACGTGGGCGCGCAACACTTCCTCGATGAACTCCTCGCGCTCCGGTGCATCAGCCGCGAAGCGGTGCGAAGACCAAAAGTCATCACTGCGTGAGCCGCGCCCGCGATCCCGTAGGACCTCCTCCACGTAGGCGGCACTGTCTAGGCGCCCCGGTCCCCACAGCGCTTCGGCGAACAACCACTCGCCGACCAGCGCCGTAAGCCGCGGCGTCCCATTAGCGAGCTCGAAATACAGCTGCGCCCCGATCTTCGCTGCGAATGGGAATGTGAAATATCTAACGGCGCAGCTAATTCCGGCCCGGTTGAGACCAGCCTTCAGCAGTCCGAGCGCAATGGAGGGATCGCACAGCGAACCGAACGGCATGCTGACGAGAAGAACATCGTGATCCGCGGCATCGCGGTTTGATGCGGCCTTCGTCAGCGACTGGTGCTCCACGCAACCCCTACCCTGCTCGCCCATAGAGAGGATACGTCGCGCGGTGCGACTAGAGGTAGCGCTCCTCAGTTTCGTGTGGAAATTCGCTGATCTCGTAACCGGCAGAGGCGGGATTCGGAGTCAGCTGAACGATCCGTGCAGACCGCCCTCCCGGGTCACGATGATGACCCAATATGGCGCTGTCGAGAACCTGGTCCACCCGGAACATCCCACCAGTCGGTGAGCGGAACCACCGTCGTCGACGATATGGATAGGCCGTCATCGCCCAGGTGATGTCTGGCGGCGTGCTGAATTGGCGCACGAACATCCGTTACGCCACAATGACGATCCAGGAGTCCGGGTCGGCCATCATCAGTTCTGAGACCCATGACGCCAAACGGGATGCCCACCTTCGGCTTTTGCGATGGCGGGAGGACGACGAGCTCAATTCCAGGAGATGCGGCACGACTCGCGGGGAAAATTGGGATGAATATCTTGGGAATTAGTGGCTTTGAGAATTCGATGCCGTTCAAGAGAGCCCACTGGCCATCGCTCGACGAACGCGAGTATCGGATCTCGCAGGGACATGATTCCGCGGCGGCCCTGGTCGTCGACGGCCAGGTCGTGGCCGCCGCGGCAGAAGAGCGATTCAATAGGGAAAAGCACAGCCCACGGTTCCCGGTCCGGGCAATCGAGTACTGCCTAGCGGAGGCCGGCCTGGCGCTCGCGGACGTTGACGAACTGGCGCACGGGTTTGATTACGAACCCTACCGGCCCCTGTTCTCGCTCGACCCGGTTGCCTCGGAGCTGTACCGCGAAGTCTATTCCCGCGAGGCACTTCTCCGCCTCGTCGAGCGAGATCTGAAGGGCTTCCCTGCGGACCGGTTCCATCACGTCGGCCATCACCAAGCGCATGCGGCGAGCGCCTACTTCACGTCAGGGTTTGACGAATGCCTGGTCGTGGTCATCGACGGCATGGGCGAGGTGGTTAGCGCGACCGTCTATCGAGCGAGTGCGGGAGGGTTAGAGAAGCTTCACGAAATCTCGGCGGCCCACTCGATCGGGATCCTGTATTCACTCGTGACGCTGCACCTCGGCTTCGAGTTCGGGGCCGACGAATACAAAATCATGGGACTGGCGCCGTACGGCGATCCGGAGCGGTTCCGCTCGTTCTTCGAACACGCGATTGACCTGCGTCCCAACGGTTCCATCCGGATTCCCCCGCTCACTCTGAACGAATCGCGCGAAGAGCGGGAGAACCAGCTGGTCACACGCCGCTATCTCGCTGAGCATCTTGGTCCGCCGCGAATGCCGGACGACCCGATCACCGACGACCACCGGGACGTCGCCGCGGCCTTGCAGGCCGGCCTGGACCGGGCCATGGAACATCTCTGCGGGCACTTCCGCCGACAGACCGGCTTGCGAAAGCTGGCGATGGCCGGCGGCGTCGCGCTCAATTGCACGGCGAACGGCAAGCTGCTTCGGTCCGGCCTTTTCGACGACATCTACGTTCAGCCCGCTGCGGGTGACGACGGATCTGCGCTGGGGGCAGCTCTGCACCGGGCTTCGTTGCATCATAAGGATTTGCCTAATCGACGATTCCCGGTTCCGTTTCTCGGTCCCGCCCATTCGCACGACGCAATCGAATCAGCGATCTCCGGCGCGGCAGATCGGATCGAGGTGGAACGGTTCGATGGACTGGAGGCGGCGTGCGAGCGCGCGGCCGACCTGATTCGGGATGGTCGGGTCCTCGCGTGGTACCGGGGCCGGATGGAGTTCGGCCCGCGTGCCCTGGGGCACCGCAGCATCCTGGCGGATCCCGGACACCCGGAGATGCGCGGTCGCATCAACTCCATGGTCAAGATGCGTGAAGCGTTCCGGCCGTTCGCTCCGGCGGTGACGATCGAGCAGGTGCATCGCTGGTTCGAGGTCCCGCCGATGACCGAGCTTCCGTACATGATCATCACCGTGGACGTGCGACAAGAACATCGTGCCCAGCTTCCGGCGGTCACGCACGTCAATGGTTCGGCTCGGGTACAGACGGTTAGCTCCGGGGACAATGCGTCGTTCCACACGTTGCTTCGCGCCGTCGGCCGCACAACAGGTCGAGAAATGGTCCTCAACACAAGTTTCAACGTGAAGGGGCAACCGATCGTGAATACCCCCGCAGAGGCCCTGGAGACATTCCTCAGAACGGGGATCGACTTCTTGTTCCTGGAGAACACCCTTATCAGCCGTTCCCGGTAGTCGAAACCGGACCGCGAAGAGACGGACCTCGGCTCCGCGCTACGGCACTCGGCGCGCACCAGTGGCTACTTCAATACCATGCGCTTCAAAATGAAAAACCACAGTAAACTTCATCCGGCGTTTGCGCTCAGGCAACCCGAAAATCTGATAGTGAATAGCTCCAGTGGGATTCTGACACCCTTCGTGCGACTGCTGGCCGACCGACCGATCAGGAGGACCGATGCGCACCGATGACCAGCTCAGCCTGCGGCCAGCCCTCGCGGCGGTCTCAAAGCTCGCGTAGGCGGCGTCCAGTGCTTTGGGTCAGGTGAGCCGGCCGGGTTTGGAGGGCCGGGTGGGCCCGGATGCGGCTGAGCGGGCTCGGCTGGATGGGTGGGGTAATCGGGCGGTGTTGAGCCGGTCGGGGGGTGTGTCGGTGTCGGTTCCGGTGTTGTTTGCTGCGCAGGTGGCTCGGACTCCGGATGCGGTGGCGGTGCGGTTTGAGGGTCGGTCGATGACGTATCGGGAGCTCGATGAGGCCGCTAATCGGTTGGCGCACTTGCTGGTTGCTTATGGTGCGGGGCCGGGTGGGTTTGTGGCGCTGGTGTTTTCGCGTTGCGTTGAGGCGATTGTGGCGATGGTGGCGGTGCTCAAAACGGGGGCGGCGTATCTGCCGATTGATCCGGCGTTGCCCGACGCGCGGATTGGGTTCATGGTTGACGATGCCGCGCCGATCGCCGCGGTCACCATGGGCGGGTTGTGTTCGCGGTTGGACGGGCATGAGTTGGTGGTGATTGATGTCGATGATCCTGCTGTGGGCGCCCAATCCGGTACCGCGTTGCCGGCGCCGGGTGGCGATGAGATCGCTTATTTGATCTATACCTCGGGGACCACGGGGGTGCCTAAGGGGGTGGCGGTGACCCACCGCAATGTGACTGGGCTGTTTGACGGTCTTGAGGTGGGTGTGCGGTTGGGGTCGGGGCAGGTGTGGGCGCAGTGTCATTCGTATGCCTTCGACTTTTCGGTGTGGGAGATCTGGGGTGCGTTGTTGCATGGCGGGTGTTTGGTGGTGGTGCCCGAGTTGGTGACGCGGTCGCCGGAGCAGTTTCATGCGTTGCTGGTTGCCGAACGGGTCAGCGTGTTGAGTCAAACTCCTTCTGCGGTGGGGGTGTTGGCGCCGGAGGGGTTGGAGTCGGCGGCGTTGGTGGTCGCTGCGGAGCCCTGCCCGGGCGGGCTGGTGGATCGTTGGGCGCCGGGGCGGGTGATGGTCAACGCCTACGGTCCGACCGAGACGACGGTCTATGCGTCGATCAGCGCTCCGTTAGAGGCGGGTTCGGGGGCGCCGCCGATTGGTGTGCCGGTGCCGGGGGCGGGGTTGTTTGTGTTGGATGGGTGGTTGCGGCCGGTGCCGGCGGGTGTGGTGGGGGAGTTGTATGTGGCCGGTAGCGGGACA
>NZ_LQOX01000110.1 GCF_002102175.1 Mycobacterium gastri
GCTGTGGGCGGTGACGGCGGCAACGGCGGGGCCGGCGGTGCCGGCGGTCGTGGCGGGCTGCTGTTCGGTGACGGCGGCGCCGGTGGCATCGGCGGAGGCGCTGGTGGCGGGGGGGTCGGCGCTACGGGCGGCACCGGCGGCACCGGCGGAACGGGAGCAGTGGCGGGGTTCACCGGCGAGGGCGGCAATGGCGGCAACGGTGGCGACGGCGGCGCCGGCGGAGATGGCGGCGACGGCGGAAACGGCGGCGCCGGCGGCGCCGGCGGGCTTTTCGGCCACTCCGGGGCGGCCGGCGCCGGCGGCACCGCGGCTGCCGGTGGTGCCGGCGGCACCCCCGGCACCGGTGGCGCGGGCGGAACAGGCACTGTGAACGGCGCGGCCGGTGGCACCGGCCAGACCGGCGCCAGCGGAGCAGACGGCGTCAACGGCCTGCCCGGCTGAACGGGGGGGCGTATCGGCGCACGCCCGGCCCGCCTCGTCGCCAACTCTCGCTCGTGGCCTGCCGGCAGGCGCGGGTACAACGTCCGCATTCACTTGAAGAGGTCCGTGCGCGGTGTGCGGAAAACGCCGCAGCCTTAACGTGAATGGCGATACGATCGGCGTTTCCCACCAAATCGCGTCTACCGGCAATAGTTGCCGTGTCGCAGGAGGGTAGCACCATGGCGTATGTGATCGCGGCCCCGGAGATGGTGGCGGGGGCGGCAACAGATCTCGCGAGCCTTGGGTCCACGGTCAGCTCGGCCAACGCCGCCGCGGCGGGCCCGACCACGGCGCTGGTGGCCGCCGCCGGAGATGAGGTGTCGGCGGCGATCGCCGCCCTGTTCGGGGCACACGCCCGCAGCTATCAGGCGCTCAGCACCCAGGCGGCGGCGTTTCACACCCAGTTTGCGCAGGCCTTGACCGCCGGTGCGGGCTCATACGCGACCGCCGAAGCCGCCAACGCCTCGCCGTTGCAGGCCCTCGAGCACAAATACTCGGCGTGATCAATGCACCCACCCAGGCGCTGCTGGGGCGCCCGTTGATCGGCGACGGCGCCAGCGGGGCCGCCGGCACCGGCCAAGACGGCGGCGCCGGCGGATTGTTGTTCGGCAACGGCGGCAACGGCGGGTCCGGCGGCGGCGCCCACCCCGGCGGCGGCCGGGGCGGTGATGCCGGGCTGTTCGGCAACGGCGGTAACGGTGGGCTAGGCGCGCCGGGCGCGGCCGGCGGCACCGGCGGCAACGGCGGGCTGCTCAACGGCGGCGGAGGCAATGGCGGGGTCGGCGGCAACGCCGTCATCCCCGGGGGCACCGGCGGGATGGGCGGCAACGGCGGCTCGGCCGGGCTCTTCGGCCAGGGCGGGGCCGGCGGCCACGGCGGCCTCGGCGCGCCCGGCGCCGACGGTGTCAACCCCAGTCCCCTGCCGGCGGGCCCCGCGGCGGACAGCGGCGCTCCCGGCTCGCCCGGGAATCCCGTCGGCGGTCCCGGCGGGCCCGGCGCCAATGGCGTCAGCAGCGACACCCTCGGACAACCGGGCGGTACCGGCGGCGACGGCGGCGACGGTGTGTCAGTGGGGGGTAACGGTGGCACCGGGGGAATCGGCGGCGTGGGCGCCGCAGGGGGCACCGGTGGCACCGGTGGCCAGTCGAACGCGAATGGCAGCGTTGGCGGGGTCGGAGGCACCGGCGGCACTGGAGGGGCCGGCGGCGCCGGCGGCATGGGGGGCAAGGGCGGCCTCGGTATTGCCGGTACCGGCGGCACCGGTGGCACCGGCGGCACGGGCGGCACGGGCGCCGCGGGGGGCCAGGGTGGCACCGGCGGGACCTCCGACGCGGGTGACTTCGGCGGCGCCGGCGGGGCCGGCGGGACGGGCGGCGTCGGCGCCGCGGCCGGCGCCGGCGGCACCGGCGGCACCGGCGGCGCCGGTGGTCGCGGCGGACTGCTCTTCGGTAATGGCGGAGTGGGTGGTTCCGGCGGCGACGCTGGTAGCGGCGGCACCGGCGCTCCGGGCGGCAACGGCGGCACCGGCGGCGCGGGCGGAGAAGGCCTACAAGATTTGGGGCCCGCCGGAAACGGAGGCACCGGTGGCGACGGCGGGCCCGGCGGAGACGGCGGGGACGGCGGAAACGGCGGCGCTGGCGGCGCCGGCGGGCTTTTCGGCCAGTCGGGGGCTGCGGGCGCCGGCGGCACCGCAGGTGGCGGCGGCATGGGCGGCAACCCGGGCGGCGGTGGCGCCGGCGGAACAATAGGGAGCGTGAGCGGCGCGGCTGGTGGCATCGGTCTGCCCGGCGTCACCGGCGCGGACGGCGTCGACGGACTCCCCGGCTGAGCTCGTCAGCGCTCGCTAATGGCCTGCTCCGGGCAGCATTCGATGGCCTCGCGGGCGGCTTCCTCCAATTCCGTTGGCACATCGGAAGTTATCGCCACCGAGTAGCCGTCGTCGGTCAGGCTGAAGACTTCCGGGCACAGCGTCAGGCACATGCCGTGACCGCGGCAGGTCCCGTCGTCTACCCAGACCTTCATGCCGGCGTGAACTCCAGGTGCAGCTCGGTCAGGCCACGCAGGATGTAGGTCGGAACATACTGGTAGCGGCGATCATTCGCCGGACCGTGCACACGCTCGTTGATCCTGATGTCCGATGTGCGGTCGAGCAACCGCTCGAGGGCGACCCGAGTTTCGGCACGCGCCAACGGCGCGCCGGGGCAGCTGTGGATCCCTCGCCCGAACGAGATGTGCTGGCGCGCGTTCTTACGGGCCGGATCGAATGTCGCGGGGTCTTCGAACCGGCGCGGATCCCGGTTGGCAGCCGCCTGCACAACCATCACGGTGGTGCCCGCGGGCAGCTCGACGCCACCGACATTGACGGGCACCCGGTTCATCCGGAAGTCGCCCTTGACCGGACTCTCGTGGCGCAGCGACTCCTCGATGAAGTTGGGGATCTGGCTGCGGTCCTTGCGCAACTGCGCCTGGATGTCGGGGCGCTCACCCAGGGTCTGCAACGCCGCACCGAGCAGCCGCACCGTCGTCTCCTGACCCGCCGAGAAAACGTTGGAGGCGACCCGCGCCACGTCTTCGACCTCCGGAATTGAGCCGTCGGGATAGGTGGCGGTGGCCAGGCCGGTCAGCACGTCGTCGCGGGGTTCGCGTCGGCGGTCGCGGACGTAGTCGGAGAACAGACCGTAGAGGAATTCCAGCGGACTGTGCGCCAGCGCTTCCTTGCCGGTGCCCCCGATGCCGCCACCCGAGTGCTCGCGGATGCCCTTGATGAACTTGTCGCGGTCCTCCATCGGCACGCCCAGCAGGTCGGCGATCACCAGCAGCGTGAACGGGCCGGCGAAGCCCTTGATCCATTCGCCGTACCCCGGCGCCAGGAAATCGTCGAGTGCCTGGTCGGCGAGCACCCACATGGCATCCTCGTTCTCCTTGAGGCGCTTGGGCGTGATCAGCCGCATCAGCAGGGAGCGGTGGTTGGTGTGGGTTGGCGGATCAAGCGTGGGCAGCTGGTCGCTGAACGGCAGCTCGTCGCGGTGCTGCTCGATCAGCCCTGTTACATCATCGCCTTCGAGCGGCACCGGGAAGCCAGGGAACGGACCGGTCACCGAGATGCACGAGGACCACGTCTCGGCGTCGTTCAGCACCGCACAGGCCTCGTCCCAGCCGGTGATCATGGTGACCCCATGGTGGTCTTCCTTCGCGACCGGGCACCGCTGCCGCAGGGACTCGTAGTAGGGGTAGGGGTTCTCGACAAGCCGGCTATCACGGAAGAAGTCCATCTCGGCGAACTCATTCATGAGAACCTCCCTCTCACAGATGAGTATGACATTTCCATAGAGGACGGCCGACCGCAACGTTGCCCTGAAGCGCCGAGTGTGAAAATGGCGACGCGACACGCCGCTAGGGCGTCGTGCGATTCACAGTGGCGGGGACTTTAGGCCGGGACCAAGTCAGCCGCGACCGACGGGCAGGCCATCAGGCCGCTGCGGAAGACTTCGGTCGATGCGATGGAAGCCTGGGGCAGTGCGGCCGCGGCCATCGCCTGAGCCTTGAACGTCCGGGCCGCCATGCTCAGCCGATGTTGCACCTGACCGACGCTGTCGTCCAGCTCGGCCGGCCAGGTCTGTCCCCAGAGCGTGACTTCGGTGCCGCCATGATCGAGGGCCCGCAACACACCGCGGCGCACCCGCGAATCGCAGCCGAGCAGATCCGCCGACGCCGCCAGGGCCTGTGGGCGCGGACGGGTATCCACCGATGCCAAGGCGTCTTCGAGGTCGAGTGTCTGGACTCCGAGGATCTGCAGCGGCCGGTTGTCGGTCTGGTCGGCAGAGTCGTCTGGGAAAAGAACCGTGACGTCCCAGCCCGCCATGGCGCGGTCGAAGAGCCACCCGCCGGCGAACTGCACCACGTCGGCGACGCTGGAGGCGACGACGTCGAGGCGGTACCTCATGTCTTCTGGGACGTCGTGGGTGGGGCGAAGTCCCGTGCCAACGACTCCGCGTACTCCTTGAACACCGCGGTCAGGGGTATCGAAGGATTGAGCAACCATATCGTTTCCATTCCGTGGACGAAGGCGAGGATCTCCACTGCTTTGACGGCCGGGTCGATCTCGGTGCGATACCGGCCGTCGGCCTGACCGCGTCGGATGAGTTCGGCGACGATATCGATCGCTTCCCGCTGTCGGTCCAGCATGCGGTCGTGCAGCGGGGCGTCGGGAAGGATGTTTTCGACCAGCAGCACCGTGAACGTGCCGACCAGTTCGGGTGCTCGGTTGAAGCGATCGGCAACCCGCGCGATCTCGACGAGGAGATCACCGGCCCGGTCGGCATGGGAATCGTCGTCGAGGTCGCGCGCGTCTAGCACCGCGTGCAGCAGCTGTTCCTTGGATTCGAAGTGATGCAACAGCCCCGCGGGGCTGACCCCGGCTTCCCCGGCAATCTGGGCCAACGTCGTATTGCGCCAGCCGTTGCGCGTCAACAACCGCTGCGCGACCTCAAGGATCCGCTGCTTGCGGTCCTCGCCCTTGGCCAGAAGCGTGTTGTACGGCCGTGCGTCGGGCACCGCACTCCTTAAAACCGCGCTCGCGAGATAACCTACTGAACACACAGTAGGTTGGTTTGGCCACCCTGACAAGGGGCGGCGTGCGCACCCTGTTAAGCGACGAGCTCGACCAAGGTGGCGTTGGCGGTCCCGCCGCCCTCGCACATGGTCTGCAGCCCGTAGCGAATCCCGTTGTCGCGCATGTGGTGCAGCATTCGCGTCATCAGCACCGCGCCGGACGCGCCCAGCGGGTGGCCCAGCGCGATGGCTCCGCCCAACGGATTGAGCCGATCCGGGTCCGCGCCGGTTTCGGCGAGCCACGCCAGCGGCACCGGCGCGAACGCCTCGTTCACCTCGAAAACGCCAACCTCCGCTAGCGAGACACCGGACTTGCGCAGCACCTTCTCCGTTGCCGGGATTGGGCCGGTGAGCATGAGCACCGGATCCGCCCCGGTGACCGCGCCCGCTCGGTAGCGCGCTATCGACGTCAACCCAAGCTCCAGCGCCATCGCCGAGGTGGTCACCAGCAACGCGGCCGCGGCGTCGGAGATCTGCGAGGAATTGCCTGCGTGGATGACGCCGTCGTCGACGAATGCCGGCTTGAGCGCGGCCAGTTTCTCGACACTGGTCCCGCGCCGTACCCCTTCATCAACGTTGACGATCGTCCCCTCGTCGACAAACACCGGCACGATCTGATCGATGAAGTCCCCGCGGTCCTGGGCGGCGGCGGCCAGCTCATGGGATCGAGCGGAGTATTCGTCGAGCTGGCCGCGGGAGAAGCCCCACTTCGTGGCGATCATCTCCGCCGACAAACCCTGGTTGAACGAGAAATCGCCATAGCGGGCAAGGACTTTCGGCCCATATGGCATACCGGTCGCCCTGGCCGCACCGAGCGGAACGCGGCTCATCACTTCGACCCCGCCGGCCACCACGACGTCTTGCTGACCCGACATCACCGCTTGCACCGCAAAGTCGAGCGCCTGCTGGCTGGAACCGCACGCCCGATTGACCGTGGTTCCTGGGATGCTCTCCGGCCAGCCCGCGGCCAGGACCGCATAGCGGCCGATGTTGCTGGACTGATCACCGACCTGGGAGACACACCCCCAGATCACGTCGTCGATGATCTCGGGGCTGACGCCGGTCCGTTCCAGCAGTTCGTTGAGGACGACCGCGGACAGGTCGGCGGCATGCATGCCGGACAACCCGCCGTTGCGCTTCCCCACCGCGCTACGCACCGCCTCGACGATCACTGTTTCGCGCACGGTCTGCTCCGATCAATCCAATCTCGATACGGCCCACCGACCAGTAAACGACGAGTCCAGTTCTGCGATGACGGCGGCATGCGCTTCAGGGACGATCCGGAGGGTTTGGCGGCTTGCGCAAATTCCCGGATGTTGCGCATAAGCGCGGCCTCGGTTGGGTACCTCCTAGCTAGGCTTCGACGGCGGCCGCACAGTTGCCGTCGTGGCGGCAGGGGATGGAAGCCCTGCCGCGGATGGGGAAATCGGCCGCTCAGTAACTTCTAGGCAGCTTGAGCGCATGCGTGCCAAGAAAATTCAGGATCATCTCCTGGCTGATCGGTGCGATCTTCATCAGGCGGGCCTCGCGGAAGTAGCGCGCGACGTGATACTCCTCCGCGTATCCCATGCCGCCGTGGGTTTGCAATGCCCGGTCGGCCGCGGTGAAACCGGCGTCGGCGCACAGGTACTTGGCGGTATTCGCTTCGCGCCCACAGGGTTTGCCGTTGTCATAGAGCCACGTCGCCTTGCGCAACATCAGCTCGGCGGCGTCCAGCCGGGCCAGCGCGTCGGCCAGCGGGAACTGGATGCCCTGGTTCATGCCGATCGGCCGGCCGAAGACCTCACGTTCGTTGGCGTACTTGACCGCCTTGTCGAGTGCGACCCTGCCGATCCCTAACGCTTCGGCCGCGATCAGCATCCGCTCCGGGTTCAGTCCGTCGAGGATGTACTGGAAACCCTTGCCCTCCTCGCCAATCCGGTCCTCGACCGGCACCTCCAGGTTGTCGATGAACAACTCGTTGGAGCTCACAGCGTTGCGGCCCATCTTGGGAATCGGGCGGACGTCGACGTGGCTGCGGTCCAGGTCGGTGAGGAACAGCGTCATCCCGTCGGTCTTCTTGCTGACTTCGTCATAGCTTTGGGTGCGAGTTAGCAGCAGAATCTTGTCGGATTCCATCGCCTTGGAGATCCACACCTTGCGGCCGTTGACGATATAGCGATCGCCGTCGCGCTTGGCGAAGGTGGTGATGCGTGAAGTGTCAAGCCCCGCACCGGGTTCGGTCACGCCGAAGCACACGTGCACTTCGCCAGTGGCGACGCGCGGCAATGTGCGCGCCTTGAGTTCCTCGGAGCCGTGCACCACTACGGGTTGCATGCCGAAGATCGACAAGTGAATCGAGCTGGCGGCATTCATTGCGCCGCCGGATTTGGCGACCTCCTCCAGCAGGATCGTGGCCTCGGTGATGCCCAGGCCATGGCCGCCGTACTCGGTCGGAATCGTCATCCCCAGCCAGCCGCCGTCGGCTATGGCGCGGTAGAACTCGAGCGGAAACTCGTACGCCTGGTCTTTTTCCATCCAGTAGTGGTCGTCGAACTTGCGCGCCAACTCCGCCACCGACCGGCGAATCAGCTCCTGGTCTTCCGTGAGCTCAAACTCCATCCCCTGCGCGCCTCCTTTCAGCGCGAGCTGGGGGTACCTCCCGGCTGGCCAGCATGGGGCGCCTCAATCCTGGTTGCCGGTAAGCTCTTTCGCGCTGGCCGCAAACTCCGCGAACGACGAACCCGCCCGCTGGTCCTTGTGGTGGCTGAGCGCCCGAATGGACACGTCGTGGCCCTCGGCGGCCTTGCGCAACGCGCCGATCGTCGCCTGCTCCGGCGTGATGTGGGTGAACGGGTCGAACGAGTACCAGCGCATCGCGTTCTGGTGGGTCATCTTGTTGATCTCGTCGTCCGGCACGTTGTTCACCGACAGGACGTCCCAGAGTTCCTCGGGTGCGCCCGGCCACATCGAGTCGCTGTGCGGGTAGTCGGCCTCCCAGCAGATGTTGTCGATGCCAATCATGTTGCGCAGCGCCACGCCCACCTTGTCGCTGATGAAGCAGGTGAGGAAGTGCTCGCGGAACACATCGGAGGGCAGCTTGCCGCCGAAGTTCTGATGCGTCCACGTCGAGTGCATCTCGTAGGTGCGGTCCGCTCGCTCCAGGAAGTAGGGGATCCATCCGGTCCCGCCCTCCGAGAGCGCGATCTTCAGATCCGGGTACTCCTTGATGGGCCGTGACCACAGCAGGTCCGCGGCGGCCTGCACGATGTTCATCGGCTGCAGCGTGATCATCACGTCCATCGGCGCGTCCGGCGCGGTGATCGCGAGCCGGCCCGACGATCCGATATGGATGTTCATCACGGTGTTGGTGTCGCACAACGCCTTCCACAGCGGGTTCCAGTACTCGTTGTGGAAGCTGGGGTAGCCCATCGCGGCCGGGTTCTCGGTGAAGGTCAGCGCGCGCACACCCTTCTTCGACACCCGACGCACCTCCGCCGCACACGCCTCGGCATCCCAGATCACCGGTATCGCCATCGGGATGAACCGCGCCGGGTAGGCACCGCACCACTCATCGATGTGCCAGTCGTTGTAGGCCTGCACCAGCGCCACCGAGAAATCGGGATCGTCGGTGGCAAACAGCCGCCCGGCAAAGCCCGGGAACGACGGGAAGCAGATCGAAGCCAGGATGCCGCCGGCATTCATGTCCTTGACTCGTTCGTCGACGTTGTAACAACCCGGCCGAATCTCGTCCAGACCCGTGGGCTCGATCCCGTATTCCTCCTTGGGCCGGCCGGCCACCGCGTTGAGCGCCACATTCGGGATCACCGTGTCGCGGAACTTCCACATGTCCGAGCCGTCGGGGTTGTGCACCAGCCGCGGTGCGTCGTCGAGGTATTTCGACGACAGGTGGTTCTTGAACATGTTCGGCGGCTCAACGGTGTGGTCGTCGACGCTGATCAGGATCATGTCCTCTTTGTTCATGGCCGTACCCCTCTCCCTTGGGCCCATCGAGTGTCTCCGCGGGCGGCCACCGAGCCGGCATCGGCGAGCCACCACTGCCTCCAAGCTCTCTACTGTTGGAAACTATCTTCTCGCGAAGTGAGAATCAACATTCAGCGCAGCTGCGCGGGCGGGCGCAGCGAAACTCCACGCAGCGGGATTGACCCGGGAAACGAATCATGCAACTCTATTAGTTGGAAATGAGAATCTGATTCTCCGGACAAGAGAGGATCGGGACAAAGCGTCGAGAGGAGGCCGTCGGATGCGTCTGCCGCCACTGCCGGCCGACCAGTGGGACGAGAGCGTCCGGCAGTCGCTCTCGGGCATGTTGCCCCCGGAACGCCGCAACCCGGGAGACGCCGGCAACGCGCTGTCGACGTTCGCCCATCACCCCGCGCTGGCCAAGGCGTTCCTGCGATTCAACATCCACCTGTTGTTCGCCTCCACATTGCCGCCCCGGATCCGCGAACTGGCCATCCTGCGGATTGCGCATCGTCGCGGCTGCGCCTACGAGTGGACCCATCACGTGTCGCTGGCCCGAAAGGCCGGAATCGGCGAAGACGAGGTGGCCGCGGTCCGCCGCGGTGAAGCCGGCGACGACTTCGAACGCGCGGTGCTCACCGGCGTCGACGAACTCGACGAGAAGTCGGAGTTGTCCGACGAGACCTGGGCCGCTCTCGGCGAACGCCTCGACGACCGTCAGCGAATGGACTACGTGTTCACGGTCGGCTGCTATGCACTACTGGCCATGGCTTTCAACACTTTTGGCGTCGAGCTGGAACAAGACTCGAAACAAGAGAGGTAGTACCTTGCCCCACTTCACCAAACCAGCCGCGGGGAGCTGGACGCAAAACTATCCCGAATTGGGCACCGCACCGGTCGACTACACCGATTCGATCGACCCGCAGTACTTCGCCGAGGAACAGCAGGCGATCTTCCGGCGCACCTGGCTCAACGTCGGCCGTGTCGAACGCCTGCCCCGGACCGGCAGTTACTTCACCAAGGAGCTGCCGTCGGCCGGCGCCGGCATGTCGGTGATCGTCGTCAAAGGCAAGGACGGCGTGATCCGGGCCTTCCACAACATCTGCCGTCACCGCGGAAACAAGCTGGTATGGAACGACTTTCCGCACGAAGAGACCGCGGGCACCTGTCGGCAGTTCACCTGCAAATACCATGCCTGGCGCTACAGCCTCGACGGCGAGCTGACCTTCATCCAACAGGAGGACGAGTTCTTCGACGTCGACAAAAGCCAGTACGGCCTCAAGCCGGTGCGCTGCGAGGTGTGGGAGGGGTTCGTCTTCGTCAACCTCGACCCAAACGCGACGCCGCTTACCGAATACCTGGGCCCGATGGCCAAAGGCATCGAGGGTTACCCCTTCCACGAGATGACCGAGGTGTATTCCTACAAGGCCGACGTCGGCAGCAACTGGAAGCTGTTCATCGACGCGTTCGCGGAGTTCTACCACGCGCCGGTACTGCACCAGGGCCAGTACACCAAGGATGAAGCCGCCAAGATGATGAAATACGGCTTCGAGGCGCTGCACTATGAGCTGACGGGCCCGCACGCGATGATCTCGGTCTGGGGCGGTCAGTCGCCACCCGCCGACCTGAGCATGGTCAAGCCCATGGACCGGGTGCTGCGCAGTGGGCTGTTCGGCCCCTGGGACCGTCCCGACTTGATCAGTCAACTCGATGAGCTGCCGCCGGGCATCAACCCGTGCAAGGCAAAGCAGTGGGGCATCGACTCGTTTCTGTTCTTCCCGAACTTCATGCTGCTGATCTGGGCGCCCGGCTGGTATCTCACCTACCACTACTGGCCGACCGCGGTGGACAGGCACATCTTTGAGACCAGCCTGTATTTCGTGCCGCCGCGAAACGCGCGGGAGCGGTTGGCCCAAGAGCTGGCCGCCGTCACGTTCAAGGAATACGCGCTGCAGGACGCCAACACCCTGGAAGCCACCCAGACCATGATCGGCACCAAGGTGGTCACCGAATTTCCGTTGTGCGATCAGGAAATTCTGCTTCGGCATCTGCACAAGATGACCGGGGACTACGTCAAGGAGTACCGCAACAATGGCCACGCCAAGCAAGCTGCCCGCTGAATTCGCCGACCTCGAGCCCTATCTGGACTGGGACCTGGCCACCGAGCCCGAGCGCTACGCCAAGCGGTTGGCCTCTTCCATGTCGGAGATGCAGGCGTTTTACGACGCGGCATTCCCCCGCCTGAACGACGCGATCGCCTACTGTGACAAGTATCCGCTCGACGATCTGCCCGAGGACGCACGGACGCTGATGCACGTGATGCAGTCGCTGATCATGGTGTCGTTTCCGGTGGAGGCCTGGAAGCAGCCGCGGGTACCCGACAGCGGCGCGGCCTGGGTGGAGCTGATCAAGGAGCCGGTGATCTGACAGGTGATTACGGTCAAGGCCGCCGGGCTGCTCGACATTGACGCCGGCGAGATCGTCCGGCCCGGCGTGGTGCGGGTGGACGGCGACCGGATCGTCGGCATCGGTGGCGCTTCCGAGGGTGACGTGATCGATCTGGGCGACCAGATCCTGCTGCCCGGGCTGATGGACATGGAAGTCAATCTGCTGATGGGCGGGCGCGGGGAGAAGCCCGGTTTGTCGCAGGTGCAGGATGACCCGCCGACGCGGGTGTTGCGTGCGGTCGGCAATGCCCGCCGCACGCTGCGCGCCGGGTTCACCACGGTGCGCAATCTGGGCTTGTTCGTCAAGACCGGCGGGTACCTACTCGATGTCGCGCTGGGCAGGGCCATCGATGCCGGCTGGATCGACGGACCCCGGATAGTGCCTGCGGGACATGCCATTACACCCACCGGCGGGCATCTCGACCCCACCATGTTCGCCGCCTTCGCACCGCACGTGCTGGACCTCACCGTCGAGGAAGGCATAGCCAACGGCATCGACGAGATACGCAAGGCGGTGCGCTACCAGATCAAGCACGGCGCTCAGCTGATCAAGGTCTGCTGCTCCGGCGGAGTGATGTCGCTGACGGGACCGCCTGGCGCGCAACACTATTCCGACGAAGAGCTGCGCGCTATCGTCGACGAGGCGCACCGGCGCGGGCTGCGGGTCGCCGCGCACACACACGGCGCCGACGCGGTCCGGCACGCCGTCGCCGCCGGCATCGACTGCATCGAGCACGGCTTCCTCGTCGACGACGAGGCGATCGCGACGATGGTGGCGCACGGCACGTTTCTGGTGTCGACCCGCCGCCTGGCCGACGGCGATGCGATGGACGTCTCCCATGCCGCGCCCGAGTTGCAGGCCAAGGCCGCCGAGATGTTCCCGCGGGCGCGCACCTCGATGCTGGCCGCTTACCGGGCCGGCGTGAAGATCGCCGTCGGCACTGACGCTCCCGCGATACCGCACGGCCGCAACGCCGACGAGCTGGTCACCCTCGTCGAGTGGGGTATCCCGCCGCTGGCCGTGCTGCGGGCAGCCACGGTGACCGCCGCCGAGCTGATCAACGTCGCCGACCGGGGCCGGCTTGCCGCTGGCCAGTTGGCGGACATCATCGCCGTGCCGGGAAACCCGTTGGAAGACATCACCGTTACCCGCAACGTCAGCTTTGTCATGAAAGGCGGCAAGGTCTTTGTCCGATAACATGCCCAGCAGAACTGACGACCTGGTCGAGATCCAGCAGTTGCTGGCACGCTATGCCGTCACCATCACCCAGGAAGACATCGAGGGGCTGCTGAGTGTCTTCACGCCCGACGGGACATACAGCGCCTTCGGCGACACCTATCACCTCGACAGGTTTCCGCAATTGGTGGCCGCGGCCCCAAAGGGCTTGTTTCTCACCGGAACCGCGCTGGTGGATCTCGACGGTGATTCGGCAACCGGCACCCAGCCGCTGTGCTTTATTGAACACACCACCCACGACATGCGAATCGGCTACTACCGCGACACCTACCTGCGCACGTCCGATGGCTGGCGGCTGAAAACCCGCGCGATGACGTTCATCCGGCGCAGCGGCGCGCATGACTCCGGGCGCCCGCACGCCGTCGGGCGTCCCGCCCCGTGAATGTCGAACAGTTCCGGGCCGACCTGCGCGCATGGCTCGACGAGCACGATCTGACGCCCGGACCCGACCATTCGCTGCGCGGTCAGATGCAGCAGCTCGCGCGTGTCCACCGGGCGTTGTACGACGCCGGTTGGATGCGCTACGGCTGGCCGGTCGAGGTCGGCGGACTGGGCGGGCCCGCGCTGCTGCGAGCGATCGTCGGCGAGGAGGTGGTCGGCCGCCGGCTGGCCGAACCGGGCCCCTACTCGATGGTCGAGGTGCTCGCGCCCACGATGATCGACTACGCGCCGGCAGAACTCGCGGCGCGGCTGGTGCCGCGGCTGCTCAGCGGTCGCGAGCACTGGTGTCAGGGCTTTTCGGAACCGGGTTCGGGCAGTGACCTGGCGTCGTTGTCCACCCGCGCCGCCCCCCACGAGGACGACTGGATTGTCAACGGGCAGAAGGTGTGGACCAGCTTCGCGCAGTTCGCCACCCGATGCATCCTGCTCACCCGCACCGGGCCGGGGCATGACGGACTCACCGCGTTCGTCGTCGACCTGGACACGCCCGGCATCACGATTCGCCCGCTGCGCACCATGCACGGTGTCGACGAATTCTGCGAGGTCTACTACGACAACGTGGTGATCCCGGCCAGCCGGATGCTGGGCCGCCCGGGAGACGGCTGGCGGCTGGCGATGGACCTGTTGCCGTATGAGCGCTCGACCTGCTTTTGGCAACGGATCGCGTATCTGTATTCCCGATTCGACGCGCTGATCGCCGAGGCTGACGACCCCGACGAAGGTGCGCTTGGCGCAACCTATCTCGCGTTGCACACGCTACGGTGCCGCTCCCGCGCCACCCAGCACCGATTGGCCGGCGGCGCCCGCCTCGGGGCGGAGACCTCAATTGACAAGGTGCTGTTGGCAACCGCCGAGCAACGCCTCTACGACACCGTTCGCGACCTGCTGCCCGGAACGCTCGAGCTCGACGACACAGCGTGGCGACCGGAATACCTGTACTCGCGCGCGGCGACCATCTATGGCGGTACCGCCGAGATTCAGCGCAACATCATCGCCCGTCGGCTGCTCGGTCTCGGGAAGGAATGACGGTGGAGCCCGAGGCACTGCGCTTGCTGGCCGACTCCCTGCGCGCCACGATGACCGCGGCCAGGGGCGCCAAGCTCGACGCGGCGTTGTCCGATCTCGGCTGGCACGACATGCTCGATGAAATACCTTATGTTGCAATCCCTTTGGTGTTCCGGCTGCTCGGCGAGACCGGCGGGCACGCTCCCGTGCTCAACGATGTGGTGCTGCGCGCGGCCGGACGGGCGGACGGCGGTACCGTACCGTTGCCGTTCGCGGGGGGTTCGTGGGTGGTGTGGGAACGCGACGACGGGGCCAACTCAACGCTGGGCGAATTGCCGATACATCGCGTGCCAGAGGGCGATCCGGTACCGCTCGCCGCGGGCCGGCGCGCGGTGGGCTGGTGGCTGGTCGGCACCGGCCGGGCGATGTTGGCGCTGGCACGCCGGCATGCGCTGGACCGCGTCCAGTTCGGGAGGCCGATCGCGTCTTTCCAGGCGGTCCGGCACCGGCTGGCCGAGGCGCTCGTCGCCCTCGAGGGCGCCGAAGCCGCCGTGCAGGCCGCCACCGACGAACCCGACGAGCTCGCGTGCTTGCTGGCCAAGGCCGCCGCCGGCCAGGCCGCGCTGACCGTCGCCCGACATTGCCAGCAGGTGCTCGGCGGCATCGGCTTCACCGCCGAACACGCGTTGCACCGCCACGTCAAGCGGTCGCTGGTCCTCGACGGACTGCTGGGCAGCTCACAAGAGCTCGTGCTGGAGGCCGGAGTTGCTTTGCGAGCCAAGGGATTTGCTCCTCGGCTGGCTCATCTCTAGTACAGCTGAGCCGCGACAGTGAATCTCACGACGCGACACCCAGACGCGGCGTCGAGCAATTCACACTCGCGGCGGGGCTAGCCGGGGGCTAGCCGAGGGCTAGCCGCGCGGAATCACAACCCGTTACACAGCCAGTTGACGATCTGCCCGGCGCCGAGCCTGTTGACGGCGTCCGCCATTGCCTCGCTGAGCGTGACGCCGCTTCCGCCTTGGTAGGTCGAGCCGTCATAGGCGACCGCTCCGCATCGTTTGAAGCCAATGAGCACCTTGCAGGTGTCGAGGCCGCACTGGTCCAATGCGACTTGCTCCGCTTTTGCCGGGGTCAAGTAATTCCGCGATTTACCCCACTCGCCGGTCGGGGCATAGGCGATGGCGCCATAGTGGATCCTCGGCGGGATAGGCATTTCGGGCACCATGCCCATTTCGGACAGCACAGCGCTATCGATATGGGCATCTAGCGGCGGAACCAGCGGGAGCGCTACAACCATCAGCCCAACGGTAGCCCCCACGGTGGCTGCTGCAAGCGTGATCCGACGTCGTGTTGTCATCATTTTTCCCGACCCCTTTCTGCGGTCTGCAATCCAGCGGTGTGAGTAGGTCCAGATGACATACGTAAACAACTGTGTCGAAAGATGAGAGGCTGGGCGCTGCTAGTTCTGGCGCGGCCCTAGGTCTCCGACTACGGGTGCGGCGCTGGTGTTGTCGTGCTGGGCATTTGCTGAGGACCCATCATTCCGCCCGGACCCATTCCGGGTCCCATCCGTCCGCCGGAATCCATCATCGAGCAGCCGCCGTCACGCCCGCCGTAAGGGCCGTGTGTAGCCCGACCCAAGAAGAACCCGGAGAAGAAGATCAGAGCAACGATGAACACGACACCGGCGATGATGCCCACCCAGGTCAACAGTTGATCTAGCCAACCGGGCCGGCCAGATCGATCGTCATACCGGCGCTGCTCCGCGCCGGTGGTCGGTTCGGCAGATTCTGGTGTATGCGTCATGCGTGGAATGATGCCACATAAGTACCCTACACGGGTATGGTCTTTAGACCCTAAATAGCGCGTAATCGTTCACACTGACCAGCAAAGGAAGCCCTATCTGGGTATACACACCCCTCTAGGGTGGGTACGTTTCGCCGTGACGGTGTCAGCCGGCGGCTGCGCCGACGGGGCCTAGTCGCGCGGGAGGCCGAGGATGCGCTCGGCGATGATGTTTCGCTGGATTTCCGAGGTGCCGCCGGCGATGGTGCCGGCGAAGCTGCGCGCATACCGGTCGAACCAGCTGCCGTAGTGGGCGTCGAGGTTCAGCGGCGCGAATGGGGCGCTCACGCAGGGGTGCACCAGCCCGTCGGCTTCCGCGGCGTTCAGCGCATCTTCCGAGGCACGCTGCAAGGCCTCCGAACCGAGCAGCTTGAGCACGGACTGGGCGGGCACATCTTCGTCTCCGCGCGCGGCCCGGGCCAGGGCCGCAGACCCCAGCAGCCGCATCGCGTGGGTATCCATCACCAGCGTGGCGTAACGATCGCGTTGCAGAATTCCCGTCGGAGCGAAGTCGATTGTCAACTCGCCCAACAGGTTTGCGTATCCCAGCCACAGCATGACGCGTTCGTGGCCCAGTGAGCCGGTTGCCACCCGCCAGCCTTCGTTGAGCTCTCCCACCAGATTCTCGACCGGTACCCGCACATCGGTGAAGAACACCTCGTTGAACTCGACGTCGTCGTGACCGCACACCGACGGAAACGGTCGTCGCACCACACCGGGGGTATCCGTGGGAATCAGCAAGACACTGATGCCCTGGTGTTTCGGGGCTTGGGGGTCGGTGCGCACGAACGTCAGCAACACATCGGCGTCATGGGCGCCCGACGTCCACACCTTCTGTCCGTTGACGACGAAGTGGTCACCATCGGGCACCGCCCGCGTCGTCAATGACGCCAGATCCGAACCGGCGCCGGGTTCGCTCATGCCCAGCGACGCGGTCAGCTCGGCGCGCAGGATCGGCACGGCCCAGCGCCGCTTCTGCTCCGCGGTCCCGAACGACAGCAACGATTCGGCGATGATCCCCACACCCTGCGGGTTGAAGCTGCGGTAAATGCGCCGCCGGGCCAATTCCTCCAAGTACACGTACTGCTGCAATAGCGAGGCGTTGCGGCCGCCGAACTCCGCCGGATTGCCCGGCAGCAGCCACCCGTTGTCGAACAGCAGCCGCTGCCACCGGCGCGCCCACTGCGGGAGGTGCGAGCACGAACGCGGCCGCTGCATCCCCGCAGCCTCGTCGGGCAGATGATGGTCGAGGAACGCGACGAACTCGCGGCGAAAGGCCTCGACGTCGGCATCAAAGGTCAGCTGCACGGCACTCCTGGACGCCCGCTCTTTTGATCGTGCTTCCCAAACACGCGGGTAAGAGAATAGTATTCTCACTCTGAGGAAGTTACAATCTCCAAGACATCGTCGACGAGCCCGTGAGGAGGTCGAGCGCAGCGATGCCACGGCGTTCTCCGGTACAGTCCAACCATGTTTTGTCCCCGCGGCAGTCGCCCGAGCCGCCCGTGACTAATCCCAGCGAAGAACCGGCCTGGAAGCAGCGTGCCGTCGAGCGGTCCATCAAGACCGCGAAATTGCGGGCGGCACAGCGGGTTCAGCGTTTCCTGGACGCCGCGCAGGCGATCATCATCGAAAAGGGCAGCACGGATTTCACCGTCCAGGAAGTCGTGGACCGCTCCCGCCAGTCGTTGCGGAGCTTCTATCTACAGTTCGACGGCAAGCACGAGCTGCTGCTTGCGTTGTTCGAGGATGCGCTGAGCCGTTCGGCCGACCAGATCCGGGCCGCTACGGACGGACACACCGACCCGCTGGAGCGGCTGAAAGTCGCCATCGAGCTGTTGTACGAGGCCTCACGGCCCGACCCCACGGCCCAGCGACCCCTGTTCACCGACTTCGCGCCGCGCCTGCTCGTTACGCATCCGGCCGAGGTCAAGATCGCTCACGCACCCCTGCTGGCGTTGCTGACCGAGCTCATGGAGGATGCCGGTAAAGCCGGCAAGCTGCGCGTCGACGTCAATCCCCGGCGGATGGCCGCGATGACCATGCAGACCGTCATGTTCATTGCGCAGTCAAGCGGCGGCAAAGACGAGGCGACGGCCCATCCCATCACCGCCGAGGAGGTATGGGACTTCTGCTCACGCGGCTTCGCCGGCGCGTAGCGGTTCCAAATATCGCACCGAGTCGTATCGAGCCGAGCCGTTGAGAACTTGATTCTCCGCCATTGAGATTGATAAATAGCAAAAACGAATCCGCCGTTGACACATATTGGCGAATGATGACAGAGTTCAGATGCGGCACGATTCGCGCTCCCGTGGGGGAAACGGGTGAGCGCGTTCCGGCGAGAGGCGATAACCCGTGACAGTCACCGCAGCTAGCGACGTGTATTTCGATCCGTACGACGTAGCGCTCAACGCCGACCCCTATCCGATGTTCCGCCGGCTCCGGGACGAGGCACCGCTGTACTACAACGACCGGCACGACTTCTACGCGCTGAGCAGGTTCGCCGACGTCGAACGGGCGATCGTCGATTATCAGACGTTCAGCTCAGCCAAGGGCGCGATCCTGGAAATCATCAAGGCCAACATCGACATCCCGCCGGGCGTGCTGGTATTCGAGGACCCGCCCATTCACGACGTTCACCGTAAGTTGTTGTCGCGCATGTTCACCCCGCGCAAGATCAGCGATCTTGAGCCGCAGATCCGCGAATTCTGTTCGCGCAGTTTGGATCCGCTGGTCGGAACCGGCAAGTTCGACTTCGTCGCCGACCTCGGAGCGCAGATGCCGATGCGGGTCATCGGCATGCTGCTGGGCGTGCCCGAGGAAGACCAAGAAGCCGCACGCGATTTCGCCAACGCTCAGCTGCGGACCGAGGCCGGCAAGCCGATGAAGGCTTCCGCCTACGGCATGGCCAGCGGCGACTTCTTCGCCCGCTACCTCGATTGGCGCGCCGAGCATCCCTCGGACGACATCATGACCGAACTGCTCAACGTCGAGTTCGAGGACGAGACCGCAACGGTGCGCCGGCTCAGACGCGACGAACTGCTCACCTATGTCAGCGTCGTGTCCGGAGCGGGCAACGAAACCACCACCCGGCTGATCGGCTGGGCGGGCAAAGTGCTGGCCGAGCATCCGGATCAGCGCCGCGCGCTGGTCGACGACCCGTCGTTGATTCCGCAGGCCGTCGAGGAGTTGCTGCGGTACGAGCCGCCAGCTCCGCACGTGGCCAGGTATGTGACCCGAGGCGTCGAGTACTACGGCCGGCAGGTGCCCGAGGGCAGCGTCATGATGATGCTCATCGGGGCGGCCAACCGCGACCACCGCCAATTCCCGCCCGATGGCGATGTTTTCGATATCCGGCGCGAGCCGCGTCAGCACCTGACGTTCAGCGTCGGTACCCACTACTGTCTGGGCTCGGCGCTGGCGCGGCTGGAGGGACGGATCGCGCTCGAGGAGATCCTGAAGCGCTTCCCGGCATGGGACGTGGACCTCGCCAACGCAAAGCTGTCCCCCACCTCTACGGTGCGGGGCTGGGAGACCATGCCGGCCGTAATCGGCTGAGCTGCTTGAGAAATGAGGTAATCATGGCTGGACGTGTCGACGGGAAAGTCGCCTTCATCACCGGGGCGGCACGCGGTCAGGGCCGCAGCCACGCGGTGCGATTGGCGCAGGAAGGCGCCGACATCATCGCCGTCGACGTGTGCAAACCCATCGTCGCCAACACCACCATCCCGGCCTCGACCCCCGAGGACCTTGCCCAGACAGCCGATCTCGTCAAGGGCCACAACCGCAGAATCTTCACGGCCGAGGTCGACGTGCGCGACTACGACGCGCTCAAAGCCGCGGTGGATACCGGCGTGGAGCAATTGGGCCGGCTGGACATCATCGTGGCGAACGCCGGGATCGGCAACGGCGGCGACACCCTGGACAAGACCACCGAACACGACTGGCAGGAGATGATCGACGTCAACCTGTCGGGTGTCTGGAAGACTGTCAAAGCCGGTGTGCCCCATCTGATTGCCGGCGGCAGCGGCGGGTCGATCATCCTGACCAGTTCGGTGGGCGGACTGAAGGCCTACCCCCATTGCGGCAATTATGTGGCGGCCAAACATGGCGTGGTGGGCCTGATGCGGTCCTTCGCAGTTGAGTTGGGAAAGCACATGATTCGGGTCAATTCGGTGCATCCGACGCATGTCAGCACCGCGATGATCATGAACGAGGGGACGTGGAAGCTGTTCCGCCCGGACCTGGAGAATCCGGGTGCCGACGACATGGCGCCGGTCTGTCAGCTGTTCCACACGCTGCCGATTCCGTGGGTCGAGGCCGAGGATATCAGTAATGCCGTGCTGTTCCTGGCCTCCGACGAATCCCGGTACATCACCGGAGTCACCCTGCCCGTCGACGCGGGAAGCTGCCTGAAATAGGGTTGCGTCGTATGGACGGATTCACCGGGCGCGGGGCGGTCATCACTGGCGGCGCGAGTGGCATCGGTTTGGCCACGGCCACCGAGTTCGCCCGTCGCGGCGCCAGTGTCGTGCTCGCCGACATCGACAAGCCCGGGCTCGAACAGGCCGTCACGCACCTGCGTGCCGGTGGCTTCGAGGTGCACGGTGTCATGTGCGACGTCCGCCATCTGCGCGAAGTCACCCGTCTCGCCGACGAAGCTACCCGCCGGCTGGGGCGCGTCGACATCGTCTTCAGCAACGCCGGCATTGTCGTCGCGGGTCCGATCGCCGACATGACGCACGACGACTGGCGCTGGGTGATCGATATCGACCTGTGGGGCTCGATTCATGCCGTCGAGGCATTCTTGCCGGGGCTGCTCGAACATGGCGGTCACATCGCGTTCACCGCATCCTTCGCCGGGCTGGTGCCCAATGTCGGCCTCGGGGCGTACGGCGTTGCCAAGTACGGCGTCGTCGGCCTGGCCGAAACCCTGGCCCGCGAGGTCAAGGACCGTGGTGTCGGCGTTACGGTGCTGTGCCCCATGGTAGTTGACACCAAACTGGTGTCCAACTCCGAACGAATCCGCGGTGCTGACTACGGGTTGTCATCGGCGCCGGACATGACGGGCGCGGCGGGTCCACTGCCGGCGCAGGATGACAGCCTCACCGTTGACGACGTCGCACGGTTGACGGCCGACGCGATTGCGGCCAACCGTCTCTATGCGCTGCCGCACCAGGCCTCTCGGACCTCGATCCGGCGCAGGTTCGAACGTATCGATCGAACCTTCGACGAGCAGGCCGCCGAGGATTGGCGCCACTAGCTTCGCTCCGGTCCCATCAGCCACACCACTCGCTGGAGGTGGGACCACACGATCTGCCCGGCTCACTCGGAAATTCGGGGTGACCAAGAATGCTGCTGGTCAACGATGCCCTCTTGTGCAGCCTTGGATGCCTGGCTCTGTTTTCGGCGTTTTCGGCACGCCGATACCGCACCTTCGCTCAAATCTCTTGTGATGGCAGGCGTTCGGGGGATGTTTCACGTGCTCACCGAGTCGGCTATCATGCCGCCGTATCGAGTGTGCGGTGACGGCTTTGAGTGTGTCCGTAGGGCGGGAATATCCACGATCGGCCGCCCTGACGGCACGCTCGACGGTCGGGTGGCCGGAGGGGATTGCACCCTCCGGCTCCCACAGATCCGGACGTGAACCTCTCGATTCATCCGGCTCTA
>NZ_LQOX01000111.1 GCF_002102175.1 Mycobacterium gastri
CACATTCCCATCACCCACACTCCCAAAACCAACATTACCCACCCCCACATCCGCCAACCCCGCATTAAAAACACTCACCCGGCCGGCGGGAGGGTAGACGGCTGCTTGCAGGGCCGCGACGAGCGCCTCGCCGGCGGCGACGGGGTTCTGCACCAATTGGATGAACGGCGTCAACGCCGACGCGGCCGCCGAAGCACCGGCGTGATACCCGAACATGGCCGCCACATCCTGGGCCCACATCTGCTCATATGCGGCCTCGACGGCGGCGATCGCGGGCGCGTTGAAGCCGAGCAGGTTGGAGGCGACCAGCGAAACCAGCTGAGAACGGTTGGCCCAAACCGCTGCCGGGTGCACCGTGGCTGCGCGGGTCGCCTCGAATGCGGCCGCGGCGATCCGAGCCTGACCACCCGCCTGCACCGCTTGCGCCCCGGCCGAGGACAACCATCCGAGATAGCTTCCGGCGACGCTTGCCATCGCCGCCGACGCCGGGCCCTGCCAGGAAGAACCCACCAGCGCCGAGGTCACTGACGAGAATTGGGATGCGGCCGATCCCAGCTCGCCGGCCAGCTGGTCCCAGGCCGCCGCCGCGGCCAGCATCGGGCCTGGTCCGGCACCGCTGAATATGCGGGCCGAATTGATCTCCGGTGGCGAGACCGAAAAATTCATTCGCGGCAACCTCTCCCAGGTGGCCGTCGCATCGGGGCCACCCATCGATCACTGCCTGCGACAATCCGGCGGTCACCGGGATTCAGCCGGTTGCCGTCAAGCGGATTTTCCCGTCAGCATACGGCGAGCGCGGCAAGAATTTCGCGTTTCCGGCAAAATAGACGTCGACAAAGAACATTTTTGGATAGCCCCGAAATGTAAAGTCTTTATACACCCGTCATGCCACGCCTTTGACGTCCGTCCATATTGACGTGCCCGTCGCTTACTTTTCCGGTCGCCGCCATACCTGCGGTTTGATACCAAGCACCCTGGCCCGAATCCACCACGTCGCCTCGATCGCCCCGGCCCCCAGCACGCCGATACCCAAGGCAATCGACGTCACAACGAGATTCGACGGGTCCAGGAAAAACTTCTGCTGCGCCAGCGGAAGGCTGAAGATCACCAAATAGGCCGCGCCCGAGGCCACAACCAGTCCCAGACGCCACCATTGGTAGGGCCGTGCCACCACGGCGAGTACCCATAGCGCGGTCACGAGCAGCGTGATCAGGGCCGCGGTTGAGGCTTGCGTCCGTTCAGGCCATGTCGAGTGACGGCCAGGATAGGCCACGAGGTAGGAAACGAAAGTCGCCGTGCCCACGACAAGTCCGGACGGCAGCGCAGAGGTCAACACGCGTCGAACGAAGCCGGGATAGGCGCGCTCGTTGTTGGGCGCCAGGGACAGGATGAACGACGGAATGCCGATGGTGAACCACGCCGCGATGGTCACATGGATCGGCTGGAACGGATACAACAGCGGATCGGCCCCCAGTGGCTTGGCAAGCAAGCACTCGATCCCCACCAGCAAGGCCAGCAGCGCCGAATACACCGTTTTGGCCAGAAACAGATTCGCGACCCGTTCGATATTGCCGATCACCCGGCGGCCTTCGGCGACAACGTAAGGCAGGGTGGCAAACCTGTTGTCCAGCAAGACGATCTGCGCTACCGCGCGCGATGCCGGGCTACCCGCCCCCATCGCCACCGCGATGTCGGCGTCCTTGAGGGCCAGCACGTCGTTGACGCCGTCGCCGGTCATCGCCACGGTGTGCCCGTGCGACTGCAGGGCATGCACAATGGCTCGCTTCTGGTCGGGACGCACCCTGCCGAACGTGGTGAAGGATTCCAACGCATCGGCCAGTTCCGCGGGCTCGGTGGGGAGTTGACGCGCATCCAGCACTTCGCCGCGCAGCCCGAGCTTGCCGGCGACCGCCCCGACCGACACGGCGTTATCGCCGGAGATCACCTTCACTGAAATGCCTTGGTCGGCAAAGTATTCAAGCGTTTTGCGGGCGTCGGGCCGGATCTTCTGCTCGAGCACCACGAGAGCGACCGGGGTGACCCGTCCGGGTGCATCGGGGTGGTCCACGGCGACGTCGGATGCACCCAGCAGCAGCACCCGCAACCCCTGCGCCCCAATGCGCTCCGCCTGCTCAGCCGCCGCCGATCCCGAGTCGAGCAGCACATCGGGCGCGCCGATCACCCAGTTGCCGTGGTCGCGATACGAGGCACCGCTCCATTTGGTCGCAGACTTGAAAGACGCGGTCGCAGTCAGGATCCAGCCGGGCGGCGACTGGCAGGCCGCCGCGATCGCCTGCATGCTGGCGTTGGGTCGGGCGTCAGCGACAGCCAGCGAAGCCAGCACGTCCCCCAAACAGTCCTCAGCGCCGCCCAGTCCACGGACCTCCGATACCCGCATACCGGTCTCGGTCAGCGTGCCGGTCTTGTCGGCACACACCACGTCGACCCGGGCCAGCCCCTCGATGGCGGGCAATTCCTGCACCAGGCATCGGCGTTGGCCCAACCGGATGACGCCGACCGCGAACGCAATCGACGTCATCAACACCAGACCTTCGGGCACCATCGGCACCAGGGCGCCAACCGTCCGCAACACCGATTCCCGCCACCCGGCCTTCGTGGTGAACAGCTGCGTGTAGACGGTCAGCAGTCCCGCCGGCACCAACAGATAGGTGATGAACTGCAGAATCCGGTTGATACCGTTGCGCAGTTCGGATTTCACCAAAGTGAATTTGCTGGCCTCGGCGGCCAACTTGGCCGCGTACGCCTCCCGGCCCACCTTGGTCGCGCGGTAGGCCCCGGTGCCGGAGACGACGAAACTGCCCGACATCACCGTGTCACCGGGATCTTTGGCGATCGGGTCCGCCTCACCGGTCAGCAGTGATTCGTCAACCTCGAGGTTGCTGTCCTCGACGACCTCACCGTCGACGACAATCTGGTCTCCCGGACCGAGTTCGATGATGTCGTCCAGCACGACTTCGCTTGGCAACCGGCTCTGAGTACCGGATCGCCTGCGCACCAAGGGTTTCGCCTGCCCCAGGATCGCCAGGCTGTCCAGCGTCTGCTTCGCCCGGAGCTCCTGGATCATGCCGATGATGCTGTTGGCGATGATGAGCAGACCGAACAGCCCGTTGATCACCGAGCCCGTCGCCAACACGATCACCAGCAGCACGCCCAGGATCGCATTGATCCGGGTGAACACGTTGGCCCGGATGATCTGCGCGACGCTGCGGGTGGTCCGTTCCGGGATGTCGTTGCTCTTGCCCTCGGCTAACCGTTGCGCTACTTCGGCATCGGTCAAGCCGGGCGCGGCACTCATCGGGTAAACGTTCCCAGCTTGTCGGCGTCGTAGTATTCGAGGTTCAGGGCGGCCACGGGAAAGCCGGAAAAGACAGCCTTGGAAATGGATCCGGGTAAGGCGTTTTCGGTCGACAGCGGGAAAGCGAAAGTGTCGGCGTCCCAATGCGTCAACGTGAATGTTTGGTCCTTCGGCCCCAGCGCCAGCTGCAGCTGGCCGTCATGTTCGGTCACGGTGGCCGGACCCCAGTAGTCGTTGGCATAGACCCCGACGTAGTCGCTCAACGGCCGCGCCGGCGCGGGGCTGACCGGAGGCTGTTTGCCGACCAGCGCCCCCTCCGGGTTGTTCAGCGGGGCAAGTTGCTGCCGGTACAGGTTCGCCCAATCCTCGCGCACCTGCCCGTACTGCAGCAGGTCCATGAATTCGGCCGTCAGCGTTTCCGGCACTCCGTACGGCGCGGCATTGGTCAGGGCGATGATGCCGACGTCTTCAGAAGGCATCACCGTGAAATTAGTCGCGGCCCCCAACCCGAATCCGCCGGAATGACCGTACTGGGTGCGACCCGACGAGTTCACCGACACATTGAATCCGTAACCGTAGGTGCCCGCCCGCGCCTTCGGCAGCCGCGCGGGCGTCGAGATCACTTGCGGTGTGATGGCCGGCAAGAGCGCCTCCGGCGACGTGATCTGCTGGCCGTTGTAGGTGCCGTTGGCCAGCACCATGGTCAGCCAGCGAGTCATGTCGTTGAGCGAGGAGCTGACCCCGCCCGCGGGCGTTTGGGCATCGGGATCCCGCTGGAAACGGGCCTCCCATTTGTCGCCGACCTTGATGTGGGTGACCGCGTGGTTGGGTCTGGCCAGGAAATCGGCGAACCGCGAGCTGGTGGACGTCATTCCCAGCGGCCGGTAGAGCACCTCGTCGGACAGCTCCGCCCAGGATTTGCCGGCCGCAGCCGCGACCGCGTCGGCCGCGGCGGTCACGCCGAAGTTGGTGTAGGCGTAGCTGATCCGAAATGGGGCCAGCGGCAGGTACTTTAGCCGCTCCAGCACCTGCTGCCCGTCGTAACCCAGATCCTCCAGCGGGTCACCGGCATGGTCCGGCAATCCGGAGCGATGGGAGTAGAGGTCGGCGATGGTCACCTGGCTGGTGACATAGGGATCGCCGAGTTCGAACCACGGCAGTTTGGCGACGACGGGCGTATCCCAGCTGACCACGTTGCTGCTGACTTCGTGTGCCACCACCGTCGCACCCACCGACTTGGACACCGATGCCAGCTGGAAGACGGTGTCGGCGTCCACCCGGTTGTCTTGCCCGTCGGCCTTGCTGGCATCCTTGATACCGAAACCCTTCGCGTACAACGTCTTTCCACCGTGGACAACGGCCACGGCCATACCGGGGATGCCGCTGGTCTTCATCAGCTCGCCGATCAGGCCGTCGAGCTTGGCTACCGCCTCATCGATGCGCCCGGCCGGAATGTCCAGGCCCGAAACCTCATTGGGCGGGACTTCCGACAGCGCCGACGTCGGGCCGGATGCCCGCTGCGCGGGCCCGCATGCCACCAGCGCCAGCAACATCCCAACTAATGCGGCCGTCGCCGCGCGTCTCGTCATGGCCGCTCACTCTAACCCGGTGCCGAATCGCGCCGCGGGAGCGACGTGACACGCGGCCGGGCGCAACGCGCTCGAGCTAAAGCCGCCACCACGGGTTGGATCTCAACGGCCCGGCCGGATCTACCCGCTGACCCGGCAGCGGCACCGCCACCTTGACCCGCTCGGGCTCGGCAGCCGCCAATAGCCGCTCGACCGGCTCTGACCACGGGTGCGGAGCCAGCCGGAAGGTGCCCCAGTGCACCGGCACCAACAGCCCCGCGCCGGAATCGGTGACGTCCAGATGCGCCCGGATCGCCTCCTCGGGGTTCATGTGGATATCCGGCCATGCGGTGTTGTAGGCGCCGATCGGCATCAGCGTCAGGTCGAACGGCCCGTGGTCCGCGCCGATCTGGGCGAAGCTCTTGGTGTAGCCGGTATCACCGCCGAAGTAGGCGCGATGGCTGGGACCGATGAACGCCCACGACGCCCACAAGGTGTTATCCCGGCTCAGGAAGCGTCCCGAAAAGTGCCGTGCCGGCATACAGACGATCCTGAGCTGGTCAACCTGGCCGCTCTGCTGCCAATCGAGTTCGACGATGCGCTGCTCGGGAATGCCCCACGCCCGCAGATGGGCACCCACCCCGAGCGGCACGAAGAACGGCGCGCGCTGGGTGCGGGTCAGCGCGATGACGGTGTCGATATCGAGATGGTCGTAATGGTCATGGCTGATCACCACCGCATCGACAGCCGGAAGGCCCTCCACTTGCACCGGTGGCGGATGCAGCCGCTGGGGCCCGACGAGATCCGAGGGCGAGCACCGGTTGCTCCACACCGGATCGGTCAGCACCCGGTATCCGTCGATTTCCACCAGAGCCGTCGAGTGACCGAACCAGCTGACGGCGAGCCGGCTGGCGTCACCTTTGTAGACCTCCGGGGCGGCCAGCGGGATCGGTTTGGCGGGCCGGCTGCCAGCGCGATTACCCACGAACTCCCAAATGATGAGCCGCAGTTCCTCACGACCCATGACGTAGATGGACCCCGGGTCGAGGTTGACGAAGCTGCCGTCCCGGTAGTGTGGCGACCCCTCCGAAACAGCGCGGATGGTCGCGGGGTTTGCCCCCAGCGCAGCCGGCGCGCCGTGCAAGGCCCGTACCAGCCAGCCACCGGCCGCCAGCGAGGCCGCGCCGGCGGCCAGTCGCAGCGCTCGGCGCACCACCACGACTATTCCCCCTGAAACCTCGGCGGGCGCTTCTCCACGCGCGCGACCTGCGCCTCGATCACATCTTGACTTCCCCAGGCCTTGTCGAACAATTCCTTGTGCTCCGGCCAGGGCTCCTCGATGGAGCCGTCGTCGTTGAGCACCCGCTTGGCGTGCTGAATTGCCAGCGGCGCCAGGCCGGCGATCTCGGCGGCCCAGGCCTGCGCGTCGGCCAGCATCCCGATCCGGTTGGCCATTCCGGTGTGCAACGCCATCTCCGCGGTCAGCTTCTCCGCGGCCAGCAGCATCGCGCGGGCGCGTCCGTGACCGACCAGCGAGGAGAGCCGGCGGATGCTCCAGTTGTCCAGCGCCAGACCATATTTGGACGTCGGAAACTGAAAGAACGCCTCCGGCGCGACAACCCTCAGGTCGCACTGCATGGCCAGCTGCAGGCCCGCGCCGATGGCCGGACCGTTGATGGCGCCGATCACCGGTATCAGAGTTGCGTCCATGACCCGGTGCAGCTCGATGAGCCGGTCGGGGTAGTCGGCGGCGAATGCGTCTCCGGACAGGTCTGCTCCGGCGCAGAATGCCGTGCCCTGGCCGGTGAGCACAATTACGCGGATCGACCCGTCACCGGCTTTGAGAATGGCCTCGCGCAACTCCTCCACCAGTTGGGAATTCAGGGCGTTGCGGCGCTCCGGGCGCTGCAACTCAATTGTCATCACGGCCTCGGCCAGGGTGATACCGATCATGGCGCCAGCCTATATAGCCTCATCGGGTGAGTCGTATCACGACCGATCAACTGCGCGACGCGGTGCTGGACGAGGGCTCGTTCACCAGTTGGGATGCCGACCCGCTGCCGGTGCCGGTGTCGGAGTCTTACGCACGTGATCTGGCCCGGGCCCGGGCCGCCACCGGCCGCGACGAATCGGTGCTGACCGGCGAGGGACGTATCTTCGGGCGCCGGGTCGCGGTGGTGGTGTGCGAGTTCGACTTCCTCGCCGGATCGATCGGGGTTGCCGCGGCGGAACGGATTACCGCCGCCGTCGAGCGAGCCACCGCCGAGCGCCTGCCGCTGCTGGCGTCGCCGAGTTCCGGCGGCACCCGGATGCAGGAGGGCACGGTCGCCTTCCTGCAGATGGTGAAGATCGCCGCGGCCGTCAGGCTGCACAAGCAGGCGCACCTGCCCTACCTCGTCTACCTGCGCAATCCGACCACCGGCGGGGTTTTCGCGTCGTGGGGCTCGCTGGGTCATATCACCGTCGCCGAACCGGGAGCCCTGATCGGTTTCCTGGGTCCCAGGGTGTACCAGCTGCTCTACGGCGAACCCTTTCCCTCCGGTGTCCAGACCGCGGAGAATCTGCAACGCCATGGCGTGATCGACGGCGTCGTCGCGCTCGACGAGCTGCGCCGCACGGTGGATCGGGCGCTGACGGTGCTCACCGATGCTCCCGAGCCGCCGCCGGCGCTGGCGCAGCCCGAGCCGGTGCCCGACGTGCCCACCTGGGACTCGGTGGTGGCGTCACGACGGCCCGACCGGCCGGGTGTGGCGCGGTTGTTGCGCGATGGAGCCACCGACCGGGTGCTGCTCTCGGGTACCGGTTATGGCGAAGCGGCGACGACGCTGCTGGCGTTGGCTCGCTTCTGCGGCCAGCCGGCGGTGGTTCTGGGCCAGCAACGAGTCGTCGGCGGTCTCGTCGGTCCCGCGTCGCTGCGCGAAGCCCGGCGAGGCATGGCGCTGGCCGCCGAGTTGCGGTTGCCGCTGGTCCTGGTGATCGACACCGCCGGACCCGCGTTGTCGGCCGAAGCCGAGCAAGGTGGCCTGGCCGGACAGATCGCCCAGAGCCTTGCCGACCTCGTCACACTGGACACCCCGACGGTGTCGGTGCTGTTGGGCCAGGGCAGCGGTGGACCGGCGCTGGCGATGGTGCCCGCCGACCGGGTGCTGGCCGCGCTGCACGGCTGGCTGGCCCCGCTGCCGCCGGAGGGTGCCAGCGCGATCGTGTTCCGCGACACCGCACACGCCGCCGAGCTCGCTGCGGCCCAAGGTGTCCGGTCGGCAGACCTGCTGGCCGCCGGCATTGTCGACGTCATCGTGCCGGAGTATCCCGACGCCGCAGCGGAGCCGGTCGAGTTCGCCCGAAGGCTGTCGCGCGCCATCGCGGCCGAGATCTATGCGCTGCGGTCGGTTCCCGACGCCGAACGCATGGCCGCCCGGTTGGCGCGCTATCGGCGCATCGGGTTGCCGCCGCGACACGTAAGCCACGCACCCGACACACCGCCGCACAACGACGCCGTGGTATGAGTCTCGGCGCCGGGTACCAGCTATCTCGGGTGGCCGTGCCCCACGACATTGCCCGGCACGTCGTCGGCGACGATCCGGCCCGATTCGTCGAGTAACAGCACCCGGTCGGCGCCCTCGGCCGCGTCGAGCCGATGCGAGATGATCGGCCAGTACATCACCAGCAGACACACCGTCGCCACGGTGATCTGGAGCAGGTTGAGCATCATGAATACCGCGCCGAATGACAGCAAATCGCGAATTGTGCTGAGATCGTTCATAATCCGCGCCACCAACTGGCCGGACTGCCGTCGCTGGTGAAACGACATGGCGATGGCGGGCGACGAACGCCGCACCGCCGCCCCCGGCGCGCACCTCACTTCAGCCACGACGAATTCGTCTACCGATCCCGGTGCGAAAAGATGGCGCCGAAATGTCGAACCTGCAACGACAAATGCCGGTTAGTGCCGGTTAGGACGCCGAATGTCCCAACCTGCCACGTGGTTTCGATGATGACATGCCGGCACTTCGCCCAGCCGGTCAGGTGTCACCCGATCCCACAGCGCGATGAACCGTGCCGCCGTTGCGGATTCGCCCGCGCCCAGCACGGTGACCCGGTGTCCGCGGGCGACGAGAGTGTCGGCGAGGTCGGCGGCACCGCCGCCGCGGATCGGCGTCGTCGTCGAGGTGAGTCGAGCAGGCTGGCGGTAAGCCGCCGGACCGGCTCAAGCGACCCGGCGGGCGGCGTCCCACCGCCACGCGCAACAATCAGGCAAAATGAGCGGCATGGAGACTGGTGTGAGCTCACCTCGGGTCTTGGTGGTCGACGACGACTCCGATGTCCTGGCCTCGTTGGAACGCGGCCTGCGGCTGTCGGGGTTCGAGGTCTCGACCGCCGTCGACGGCGCCGAGGCCCTGCGCAGCGCCACCGAGACCCGCCCGGACGCGATCGTGCTCGACATCAACATGCCCGTGCTGGACGGCGTCAGCGTGGTCACGGCGCTGCGCGCGATGGACAACGACGTGCCGGTCTGCGTGCTGTCGGCGCGCAGCTCGGTCGACGACCGAGTGGCCGGCCTGGAGGCCGGTGCCGACGATTACCTGGTCAAGCCGTTCGTGCTGGCAGAACTGGTGGCACGGGTGAAGGCGCTGCTGCGCCGCCGCGGCTCCACCGCCACGTCCTCCTCGGAAACCATCACGGTAGGCCCGCTGGAGGTGGACATCCCCGGCCGCCGGGCCCGGGTCAACGGCGTCGATGTCGACCTGACCAAACGCGAGTTCGACCTGTTGGCGGTCCTGGCCGAGCACAAGACCGCGGTGCTGTCCCGCGCGCAGCTGCTGGAGCTGGTGTGGGGCTACGACTTCGCGGCCGACACCAACGTCGTCGACGTGTTCATCGGCTACCTGCGCCGCAAGCTGGAGGCCCACGGCGGGCCCCGGCTGCTGCACACCGTGCGCGGCGTCGGCTTCGTGCTCAGGATGCAGTGAGTGAACATCCTGTCGCGGATCTTTGCCCGTACGCCTTCGTTGCGGACGCGGGTGGTGGTCGCGACGGCGATCGGCGCCGCGATCCCGGTGCTCATCGTCGGAACGGTGGTCTGGGTGGGGATCACCAACGACCGCAAAGAGCGGCTGGACCGCCGCCTGGACGAGGCGGCGGGCTTCGCGATCCCCTTCGTGCCGCGCGGCCTCGACGAAATCCCGCGCTCCCCCAACGACCGCGACGCCCTCATCACGGTCCGCCGCGGTGACCTGGTCAAGTCGAATTCCGACATCACCTTGCCCAAACTGCAAAAGGACTACGCCGACACCTACATCGGCGGAGTGCGCTACCGGGTGCGGACGGTGGAGATCCCGGGGCCCGAGCCGACGTCGGTGGCGGTGGGCGCGACCTATGACGCCACCATCGCCGAGACCAACAACCTGCACCGCCGGGTGCTGTTGATCTGTGCCTTCGCCATCGGCGCGGCAGCGGTGTTCGCCTGGCTGCTGGCCGTGTTCGCGGTGCGGCCGTTCAAACAGCTGGCCGAACAAACGCGGTCGATCGACGCCGGGGACGAGGCGCCGCGGGTCGAGGTGCACGGCGCCAGCGAAGCCATCGAGATCGCCGAGGCGATGAGAGGCATGCTGCAGCGCATTTGGAACGAGCAAATCCGCACCAAGGAGGCACTGGCGTCGGCTCGCGACTTCGCCGCGGTGTCCTCCCACGAACTGCGCACTCCGTTGACCGCGATGCGGACCAATCTCGAGGTGCTGTCCACCCTCGACCTGCCCGAAGACCAACGCAAAGAAGTGCTCAACGACGTGATCCGCACCCAGTCGCGCATCGAAGCCACCCTCAGCGCACTCGAGCGGCTGGCTCAAGGGGAATTGTCCACTTCGGAAGACCATGTGCCGGTCGACATCACCGAATTGCTCGACCGCGCGGCCCACGATGCGATGCGCATCTACCCGGACCTCGACGTGTCGCTGGTGCCGTCACCGACCTGCATCATCGTGGGGCTGCCGGCCGGGCTGCGGCTGGCCGTCGACAACGCCATCGCCAACGCCGTCAAACACGGCGGCGCCACCCGGGTGCAGCTGTCGGCCGTCAGTTCCCGGGCCGGCGTCGAGATCGCCATCGACGACAACGGCAGCGGAATACCCGAAGAAGAGCGCGAAGTGGTATTCGAGCGGTTCTCCCGCGGATCGACGGCGTCCCACTCGGGATCCGGTCTCGGGCTGGCGCTGGTGGCGCAGCAGGCTCAGCTGCACGGCGGGACCGCATCTTTGGAGGACAGCCCACTCGGCGGCGCGCGCCTGCTGCTGAAGCTTCCCGGCCCGAGCTGAACGGACGCCGATTTCACTCCCGTCGCGCGCTCTTGCGCCACGGCGTGAAAAAGGCCCGTGCCGCGGCGCCCTCGTCCTGGAACCAGACCTGGGCCACGGTCGCGTCGTAGTCGGGATCGTCGGAGGTGTAATAGAGCCTGGTATCCGTGCGGCCCTTGACCAGCCATCCCTTCGGTCCGCTGCCGTCGGCGCCGGCGCGCGCGGAACCCGGGCCATAGGGGGCAAACCGCGCCGGGGATTGCGGCGAAGATTCCCCGATTACCACGGCCTGCTCGGCCGACGACTCCGCCGCGTCCGGGACCTGCTGCGCCGGGGAGACTTTCGCAGCTGCGATCTCTTGCATTGCCGCCTTTTCCGCATCGGCGGTCTCGGGTCTTGGCACCTTCTTGGCGGTCGGGACCTTCTTCGCCGGTGCGCCTTTGCGGGCGACTGCCTTTTTTGACGGCGCTTCGGCGCCAGCGGCCTTCTTCGCCGGCCGTTGCGGCATGATGCCCGACTTGTGTTGTGGCTGTTGGTCTTTGACGGGACCGACCATCAGTGTGAAAGTCAGCAGCATGCCGAGGGCGAAAGCCAGGCCCACCAGCCACCAGTGCACGTGGGCCGTCACGGCGCCGCCTCCGTCTCATGGGGCTCGTGTACTTGCCGTTCTTGCTGTTCTTGGCCGACGGGCTTGAGGAAGACGGTGGCGATCACCCATGCCAGAGCCGAACCTGCCACGAAGGCAGCCAGGTAGTACAACCATTGGATCACGAAATCCACGCTGGATTCTCCTTAGCTGACCACGATTTCGACGCGGCGATTCTTGGCGCGGCCCTCAGGTGTGTCGTTACTAGCTATGGGATTGGCGGAACCGTAGCCCTGGGCGGTGATGTGATCGCGGGCAACTCCCTGGGCAGCGAGGAAGTCGGCGACGGTGGTGGCTCGCTGAACACTCAACGGAAAGTTGATGCCCTCGCCGCCGCCGTTGTCGGAGTAGCCGTTGACGGTCACGTGTGCGTCCGGACAGACCTTGAGTTTGGCGGCTACCTGGCTCAGGATCTGGTTGTCGGCGGGGGTCAGGCTGACCCCATCGTTCTTGAAGGCAATCGCGCCGCCAGTCAGAGCATTGATGACCGCCGGCAAGTCGGTACAAGGGCCGGGGGCGCCGGAGGCTGGCGGTGGACTGGCGCCTGGCGTCGGAGCCGGCGCCTTGACCTCGATGTTGTTCGCGACATTGACTCCGGGCCAAGCGGTTTTGGCCGCACGCTCCACCGCGTCTTTCTGGTCGGGCGACGCGGCGGTTCCCGACAAGGTCACGGTGTTGCCCCCGACCTTGACGCTGAAGTCCGGGATAGCGGCACCGGCGGTGAAAACCGGTTCTGCGTTTGCGAAATCGAGGGCATGGACCAGGGGATCGATACGGATTTGGTCGATGACGGTGACGCCCGGTGTCAGCACGTTTCTGAGCGCCGCCAGTAGCGCCGCCTTGGAATTGTCGTCGGGAAAATCGCCGATAAGCGTAATGGTGTTGCCGCTGCGGCTGATTGAAAGCAGCGACCATGACACGTCGGAGGCGCTGGACGTGCTACTGGTCGTTGTCAGGGTGGGCAGGTCACCGGCCGGCCCGGTGACCGACGTGGGGCGCTCGAATGCGCCGTAACCGATTGCCGCGATCAGCAACGGAATAACCGCCAGCGCGATCAGCCAGGCGACACCGAGCGGGCGCCGACGCAATCTCCGCGCGTGGGTGGGTGCGGGCGGTATGTCTGAGACCGGCTGGGTACCCACCATCGCCCTGCCTCTCGCCGTTGAAAAGTATCTGTCCCGCCCTCAGGCGATATGCAGCCTACCGACTGTCCAGCGGCGAAACTGCCAATGTCAGGCACACTGGAGCAATGGCTGGCGGGAGCAAACCAACGGACAGCGAGACCCTGGCGCAGATCCGCGACCTGGTCGCCGAGGAGAAAGCGCTGCGTGCACGGCTGCAGCAGGGTGACATCACCGAGTCCGATGAGCATCAGCAACTGCGCCGCATCGGAATCGAACTCGACCAGTGCTGGGACCTGCTGCGGCAGCGGCGGGCATTGCGCGAAACCGGTGGTGACCCGCGCGAGGCACACCTGCGGCCCGGCGGCCAGGTCGAGGGCTACCTCGGCTAGCACCGATCCGTGCTGCCTGTCGACACCACCATGCGGCAATTCGATGTCGTCGTCGTCGGCGGCGGTCACAACGGCCTGGTCGCGGCCGGTTACCTGGCCCGGGCGGGGCTTTCGGTGCGGGTGCTGGAGCGGCTGTCCCACACCGGCGGGGCCGCGGTGTCGGCGCAGGCCTTCGCGGGCGTCGAGGTCCGACTATCGCGGTATTCGTACCTGGTCAGCCTGTTGCCGAAGCGCATCATCGACGACCTGGGCGCGCCCGTGCGGTTGGCCCGTCGACCCTATTCGTCGTATACGCCGGACCCGGCTATAGCCGGGCGTTCCGGTCTGCTCGTCGGGCCGAACGGCGCGCGCACATTCGCTGCGATCGGCGCCGCGGCTGATGAGCATGGCTTTGCCGCCTTCTACCGCCGTTGCCGACTGGTAACCGAACGGCTCTGGCCGACGCTGATCGAGCCGTTGCGCACCCGCGAGCAGGCACGCCGCGACGTCGTGGACCGCGGCGGCCGTGTAGCGGCGAGCGCCTGGCAGGCCATGATCGACGAGCCGATCGGGCACGCCATTACCGACACGGTGGCTCACGACCTGGTCCGGGGGGTGATTGCGACCGACGCGCTGATCGGCACCTTCGCCCGACTGGATGACCCGTCGCTGACGCAGAACATCTGCTTCCTGTATCACGTGCTGGGCGGGGGGACCGGAGACTGGGACGTTCCGGTCGGCGGCATGGGTTCGGTGACGTCGGCCCTGGCCGCTGCGGCCGCCCGACACGGTGCCGAAATAACCACTGGCGCAGAGGTTTTCGCGGTGGAGCCCACCGGGGAGGTGCGCTACCGCGCGGGCGGCGACGAGCATGCGATCCGGGGCCGGTTCGTGCTTTCCGGCGTCACACCGGCAGTGCTCGCCGACCTCCTGGGCGAACCGGAGCCCTCGCTGGCCCCCGGCGCACAGGTCAAGGTGAACATGGTGGTACGCCGACTACCCCGGTTGCGGGACCCCAGCGTCACCTCGGATCAGGCCTTCGCCGGGACCTTGCACGTCAACGAGACCTTGACCCAGCTGGGCACCGCGTATTCACACGCAGCCGGCGGGCGGTTGCCCGACCCGTTGCCGTGCGAGGCGTACTGCCATTCGCTGACCGATCGCAGCATCCTGTCGGACCGGCTGCGCGACGCGGGAGTGCACACCATGACCGTGTTCGGCTTGCATACGCCACATTCGCTGTGCTCCGGCGCCGACCCGGACACCGTCCGCGGCCAGCTGACGCGGTCCGTGCTCGCGTCACTGAATTCGGTTCTGGCCGAACCTATTCAGGATCTCCTGCTGGCCGACGCGGACGGCCGGCCATGCATCGAGACCACCACCACGCTGGACCTGCAGCACACGCTGCACATGACCGGCGGCAACATCTTCCACGGCGCCCTGTCGTGGCCGTTCGCCGAGGACGACGAGCCGCTGGACACACCGGCCCGGCAATGGGGGGTGGCCACCGGCCACGAACGGATCATGCTGTGCGGCTCGGGTGCCCGCCGCGGCGGCGCGGTGTCGGGCATCGGCGGGCACAACGCCGCCATGGCGGTGTTGGCATCACTCGACTAGCACTCGACTAGCACTCGACTAGCACTCGACTAGCGGCACTTACCGCCCGTCGATGGCCACGTAATCGCGCGCCGTATAGCCGGTGTAGATCTGACGTGGGCGACCGATCTTGCTGTCGCCCTCGTCGTGCATCTCCCGCCAGTGCGCGATCCAACCCGGGAGCCGGCCGAGCGCGAACAGCACGGTGAACATCCGAGTCGGGAAACCGAGTGCGCGGTAGATCAGGCCGGTGTAGAAGTCGACGTTCGGGTAGAGCTTGCGCTCGATGAAGTAGTCGTCGGTCAGCGCCGCCTCTTCGAGCTCCTTGGCGATGCCCAGCAGTGAGTCGTCGCCGCCCAGCTTGGACAGGATCTTGTCGGCCTGTTCCTTGACGATCCGGGCGCGTGGGTCGTAGTTCTTGTAGACGCGGTGGCCGAAGCCCATGAGTTTGACGCCGGCCTCGCGGTTCTTCACCTTGCGGACGAATTCGCTCACGTCGTCGCCGCTCTCGCGAATCTGCTCGAGCATTTCCAGCACCGCTTGGTTGGCGCCGCCGTGCAGCGGGCCCCACAGCGCGTTGATGCCGCCGGAGATAGAGGTGAACAGGTTGGCCCGCGACGAGCCCACCAGCCGCACCGTCGATGTCGAACAGTTCTGCTCGTGGTCGGCGTGCAGGATGAACAGCATGTCCAGCGCCCGCACCACCTCGGGGTCGGCCTGGTAGGGCTCGGCCGGCAAGCCGAACGTCATCCGCAGGAAGTTCTCCACCAGCGTCAGCGAGTTCTCCGGGTAGAGGAAGGGCTGGCCGACCGACTTCTTGTAGGCGTAGGCAGCAATGGTGGGCAGCTTGGCCAGTAAGCGGATGGTCGACAGCTCAACCTGGTTGTTGTCCATCGGGTCCAGGGCATCCTGGTAGTACGCCGAGAGCGCGTTGACCACACTGGACAACACCGGCATCGGGTGCGCGTTGCGCGGGAAGCCGTCGAAGAACCGCTTGAGGTCCTCATGCAGCATCGTGTGCCGCTGGATGCGGCCGGTGAACTCGGCCAGCTGGTGGGGGGTGGGCAGTTCGCCGTAGATCAGTAGGTAGGAGACCTCGATGAAGGTCGATTTCTCCGCCAGTTGGTCAATCGGGTAACCGCGGTAGCGCAGAATGCCGGCGTCCCCATCGATGTAGGTGATGGAGCTCTTGCAGGCGGCGGTGTTGACGAAGCCGACGTCAAATGTCGTGTGTCCCGTCTTGGCGAGCAGCGGACCGAGCGCAATACCGTCCGCACCTTCGGTGGCATGGACGACCTGCAGGTCGATCTCGCCACCCTGGTACTTCAGAGTTGCGGTGTCATCGGTGTCGGCCACGAGAACCCCTTTGCGCTCTGGCTGATATGGCAGCCCCACTCGGTGCGTATAGGTGAAGGTAGCCGTTAACACGACGGTGCGCCTGCCCGGGGTCGAATCTACCGGTCACGCGGCGCTTGTCGGGTCTTTCCGGGCTTGTCCGCGCATGCGGGTAGGCCTTCGCGCACTTGCGGCGTCTCGAGCATGCGGTCACGGCGGCGAGCGTGCGCTTGCGACGACGAGTGCGCTTGCGACGACGAGTGTGCACCTACGGCCTCGAGTGTGCATCCATGGCGTCGAGTGTGCGCTCCGGGCGACCCTGAGGCCCTTGGGCCACCGTCAGCTCACAGTCAAAACCACCAGTGCACACTCGGCCCGCCAGCGGCTTGATTATGAGAGCTATCCGCCCCTATGCCGCTTCGCGGGTCGCGTCGTCGGCGCGCATCGCACACCTCGCCGCTGCGCCGCGCGCATCGTCCGGCCCGCTAGGGCTGCAGCCGCTCGATATGACCGCCAGTGACCCGGATCCTGTTGTGTACCCGGTTTTCCCGGCCCTGCCAGAACTCCACCACCTCAGGACCAATGAGGTAACCGCCCCAGTTCGGCGGAACCGGAATGCGCTCCACATCGGCGAACCGCGCAGTCACTTCCGCAAGTTGATCGAGCAGCGCCGCGCGCGACGCGATCGGCTGCGACTGGTGCGACGCCCATGCTCCCAGCTGCGACCCGCGCGGCCGCTCGGACCAGTACTCCTCGCTCACTCGGGGATCAACCCGACTCACCGGGCCGCGGATGTGGACCTGTCGGCCCAGCTGAAACCAGGGAAACGTCACCGACGCATAAGGCACAGCCGCCAGCTCGGCGCCCTTGGCCGACTCGTAGCTGGTGAAAAAGGTGACCCCCATCTCGTCCACGCCCTTGCACAGCACCGATCGGCTGACCGGGCGGCCCGCTGCGACGGTAGCCAGCACCATGGCATTCGGCTCGGCGACGCCGGCGCGTTCAGCCTCGGCAAGCCAGGTGCGGAACAAAGCCAGCCATCCGTCGGCAAGCCAGGCTTCATCCAGGTCGGGACTTCCGTCCTTCTCCACGGACCCGTACTCCACCCGCATTCCAGCCAGATGACCTGTCATCGTGTCAACGCTACCGGTGTCGTTACCAGCCGGTAGCGTCCGCTGGGAGGTGGGGTGCAAGAATTTGCCTATGACTGTGGTCCCGGAAGATTTTATCCCTGGTCTTGATGGCGTGGTGGCCTTTACCACCGAGATTGCCGAGCCGGATAAAGACGGCGGCGCGTTGCGCTACCGCGGCGTCGACATCCAAGATCTGGTGAGTCAACGGGTCGCATTCGGCGACGTGTGGGCACTGCTGGTGGACGGCGAATTCGGCCGTGGGCTGCCGCCCGCCGAACCGTTCCCGTTGCCCATCCACACCGGCGATGTGCGGGTCGATGTGCAAGCGGGACTGGCAATGCTGGCCCCCATCTGGGGGTACGCGCCATTGCTCGACATCGACGATCGCACGGCCCGCGAACAGCTGGCCCGTGCGTCGGTGATGGCGTTGTCCTACGTCGCACAGTCCGCGCGGGGCATCTACCAACCGGCCGTGCCGCAGCGAGTCATCGACGAATGCTCAACTGTGACAGCGCGTTTCATGACCCGGTGGCAAGGCGAGCCGGACCCCAGGCATATCGAAGCCATCGACGCCTACTGGGTGTCGGCGGCCGAGCATGGTATGAACGCCTCGACGTTCACCGCACGCGTGATCGCCTCCACCGGTGCAGACGTCGCAGCAGCGCTGTCCGGAGCGATCGGCGCGATGAGCGGACCGCTGCACGGCGGGGCGCCGGCGCGGGTCCTGCCGATGCTCGAAGAAGTCGAGCGCACCGGCGACGCACGCGGTCTGGTGAAGAAGATCTTGGATCGTGGCGACAAGCTGATGGGCTTCGGGCACCGGGTCTACCGCGCCGAGGACCCGCGGGCGCGGGTGTTGCGAGCAACGGCCGAGCGGTTAGGCGCACCGCGCCACGAAGTCGCCATGGCGCTGGAGCAGGCTGCGCTGGCCGAGCTGCGGGAACGCCGCCCGGACCGGGCGATCGAGACCAATGTGGAGTTCTGGGCCGCCGTCATCCTAGACTTCGCCCGGGTGCCGGCCAACATGATGCCGGCAATGTTCACCTGCGGGCGCACCGCGGGCTGGTGTGCGCACATCCTCGAGCAGAAGCGACTCGGCAAGCTGGTCCGGCCGTCGGCCATTTATGTCGGGCCGGGCCCGCGCAGCCCGGAATCTGTCGCAGGGTGGGACCAGGTTCTCACCAGCGCCTGATTCGACGCCTGATTCGACGCGAAGGGCCGCCCTCACACCTCGCAGCCGCTCCCCCGGTTGCCCGCTGTCGTCAGGCGCCGAAAGTCACCAGCCGCCACCGACAGTTGCGTCGCTAGGGACCCACGTTGTCCGCGGTGTACTGGAAGGTGACCATGGGCGGACTGTGATCCGACAGCGGCTGTCCGTTGGAATTAAAGAACTTCGGCGCCTCGTTGCTGTAACCGATCGCCTTCAACGTCACTCCCTGACCGCTTCGATAGAAGATCTTGTCCAGCAACTCGCACTCGTTCCCCACCAGGCACGTGGGCGCGAAGGGTGGGCTGGTGGGGCCACCCTGCACCAGCACCCACGCGTCGGTGAGGGAGTTGTTCGCGGCGAATTGCAGAAGGGCACTTTGGTCGTCGGAGTACAGGGCGTTGAAGTCGCCTGTGACGATGACCGCGCGGCCCGCCGAATTCTGCTGGATGTAGTTGGTGATCTGATCGAGGCTGGCATTGGTGAACGCGCCGCCGCCGGTGTTTGTATGCATGTTGTAGAGGTCGATAGTCTCACCGCCCGGAAGCTGCAGCTGGCTGTAGCTGAAGCCTTTTGCGGTGAGGCAGTTGTCGGCGCTGCACTGCCACCACGTCTGCCGGTCGAGCCTTTTCACCTTGAACTGCGCGAGGGTGTTAAGTCCGTCAGAGAAGGGCACTCCGATAGGCCACAGCAACGTGGGCGGGCTGGGCGGTGTCTGGCTGGGCATATCCGATTTCTTGACCAGGAAATCGTGGTAGGCGAAGTCTTCCTGGACGTTGGCGACATAGTAGGAATTGAGCCGCTGCCCAATCTGTTTGGTGTACAGAAAGCGCGGCAAGATTGCGCTGGACAGCGGGAAGGGCAGCCCGGCAATGTTGTACGTGAGCATGCTGAAGACACCGCTTATCGTCGTGGTCGGGATGCCACCCACGAAGACGGTCACGGTCGCGACGTCGTCGTGCCCGTGGAAGGGACCCAGGTATCCCGCCAGACCATGCACGTGCAGGCTGGTGTCGTCACTGACGGCGACGGTGAAGGTGTCGTCGCCGACGAAACCCGGATCGGCCGTATAGGTGAAGCTGGCTGTTTGTTGGTTGATGCTGACAACGCCGTGCTGCGGTCCGCCGGGTGTACCCCGCGGATTGACCTTGAAGGTCATCCTGTTGCCGTCGGGGTCAAAGGCCGTGAATGCGACGGGGCCGGTGCTGCCGTTCAGGGGAATACTGACCTGTTGGGGGGTCGCGACCGGAGTCCGGTTGAACAGGACGGGCACCACCCCGTTACGAATCGCGGCCAGAAAATCGATCACGGCGTTGAGCAGGTCATCGGGAATGCTGCCGGGGTCGACCGGTTGCGCACTGACGCCTGGCAGGGCCGCGCCCGGCACCGCAGCCGCCGCGCCCGGCACCCCGGCTGTCGCGCCCGGCACCCCGGCTATCGCGCCCGGCAGCGCAGCCGCCGAGGTGTCCGACCCGGCTGGCGGTGACGGCACGTCGGCCCACTCGCCCGCTGATGAACCCGAATCCGTTGGCGCAGCGTAGCCGACCGTAGGATTGGTCGGCGTGGTGCCAGCCAGCAGAACAGCGGTTATCGCCCCGACGCCGCCGATACGCCTGGCATAACCCATGGATTCTCCTCGTGCATCCATTAGTGAGCCGGTGATTGTTGAACTGCCAGTGGATAATTCGGGTGCTCGTGGTCGCTTGCCGTAGCATTTCGGGTCGCATTTCGCATCGGACATCAGCGGTGTTTGACCCCTAGGTGCGAATGCCGAGCGAAGTTTGCCGCGCCGCGAGAGCTATTGTCAATATCCGACTTTGGGTTAGCTGACCTAATCGCCTTCGGGTGTCCCGCCGGCACTTTCAATCAGTTTCCGAGTTCGACGAGGCACCCGCTCGGAGGCGAGGCGATGCGTCCCGCGCCGCGAACGGCGCACCGTCGCAACTGCCTGCCTTCGATGATCTCGGCGCCAGGACCAACCCTCCACTCTTTCGACGAGCCCTTTGAAAGGTGACCGAGAAATCGTTATGCCTTCGCCAAAGGTGTTGACATGCAACGGCATTTCTATCGTACGTTTGAAGAGAGCGGACCGCGCACGCATTCGAACCTGCCGCTTATTCACTCGGGGCGATCAACGGTGGACAGCTGTCGATTGGCTCCCCGCAATCCGAAACTCCGTGGCGAGCAGCTGATATCGCTGCGCACTCCGTCGAGAGCCAGCGTTTTCACAGGCGATGAGCATCGTTTCAATGGAAGCCTCCGCCTATGTAGGTGAACCCGTGCCCGGTGGACGTGCCAAGTGTGAACAGTGGCCGAGGTACTCAGCCGCACAATGAGTTTCGCTGCGCTACCGTTCTGGTAGCCCGTGGTTGTTCGACATTCTTTTCAGCATTGCCCAACCAGGCACGGAGCCGGCCCGGGTTGCCGATTCGTGGTAGCCGTCCAGTCTTGGCGGAACACTCCTGTCGAGCATTGGCCAGGGGGCCGGTTGGTCGCTCACAAAGACGATGTGAGGCAGGACCGTCGGGGTATTCAGCACGGCTTGTGGTGTCGCTCGACCCGACGTTGTGATGCAAAAGTATTCGTGTTGACACCGAAAAGCACCCGTGTCGAGATCCAATAGTGCTCATGGTGATACCAAAAGTATCCGTAATCAACTGATCACGCGCCGTCGGTCAACCAGGTATCCGCCGCCGACATGAGTCGCAAAGACCGGCAGCGTCGGCGCGGCAGCGGGACGGCGGCCGTCCAGACGTGGAACATGGCGTGCAGCACGAACAGCACAACGGCCGCGCCGACGGCCGCCTTGGCCGAAATCCGCCGGTAGTTCGCGACAGCCACTATCGAAAGGCCGAGTCCACTCCTTGTGGTGGCGAGTAGTGCCAGTCAGTAAGCGCTGCGCCGCCGTCCGCAGTTCCTCGATGCACTGCTCGACGCTGATATCGCCGACACCCATGCTTCCCCCACCGCCTGGGCTCGTGACGGCAGGCGCTCCTGCCGTCGCCGACGCTGCGCGATGAAAATCGCCGCCACGTTCGGTCAGTACCTGTGAGCCCCGCGCGGGCGATACCAACTATCCAAAGGAGCGAACAAAGTGGCAATCACCGTGGAACCCGCATTGTCCCCCCACCTCGTCGTCGACGACGCCGCGGCGGCGATCGACTTTTACGTCAAGGCCTTTGACGCCGTCGAGCTGGGTCGGGTACCAGGCCCCGATGGCACGCTCATCCATGCCGCGCTGCGCATCAACGGCTTCGTGGTGATGCTCAACGACGACTTCCCGGAAAGCTGCGGTGGCAAGTCGACGACACCGAGGTCACTGGGCGGAACCCCGGTCACCATCCACCTGACTGTCACCGAGGTCGATGCCAAGTTCCAGCGGGCAGTGGACGCCGGTGCCACCGTGGTAATCCCGTTGGCAGACCAGTTCTGGGGCGATCGATACGGAGTAGTCGCCGACCCGTTCGGCCACCACTGGTCACTGGGGCAACCCGTCCGGGAGCTCAGCATGGCGGAGATTCAAGAGGCCATGTCCGCGCAGGCAACCGGCTAGTTCAGGCCAGCTCACGCAGCCGCGTCAGCAGGCGCCGTCGCAGTGGCGCCGTCTGCTGTTCGCCGGTCGCCGCCGCAAGCATGTCGGTGACGTCGGTGAATTTGTTGCGCGGCCGCCCGTCGCGGCTGCCGCGGGCGACCTCGGCGGCATCGATGGCACACCAGCCCGCGGCGTCGATGACGTCGGGCTGACGCGTGGTCACCAGGTGGTCCAGCGCCGCCGGCTTGCCCACCGGATCGGTGAGCTTGCCCGCATTGAAGTCGGCCACCAACCCCTGAACGGTTTGCCAGGAACAGGATTTGTTCGTACCGATGAACCCGGTCGGCCCGCGCTTGATCCAGCCCGCGACATAGGCACCCGGCACCGGCTGCCCGGTACCCGGATCGACGACCCGGCCACCGTCGTTGGGCACGACGGCCGCCGCCTCGTCGAACGGCAGATCACGAATCCGCTTGCCGCGGTAACCGATCGACGTCAGCACCAGACCCGCGTCAAGCCGGCGCATCTCGTCGGTGCCGGTGACGGCGAACTCGACGCCGGTGGCCCGTTGGGATCCCAGGACGCGGCGGGGTGTGAGCTGATAGGCCAGCCGGATTCGCGGCTGCGACGCCGGGCTCGACCCGTCGCCCAGGGTGCTCAGGATCTCCAGCTTGGCTTTCGTCAGCGGCTCCGAGACGGTTGCCAAGTCCTCGAGGACCCGCTTGTGGTCGTCGCGGTCGAGCACCACGTCGGACGCGGCGGTAAGCCCGATCAACTCGGGCAGGGTGAACGCCGAGTGAGCGGGTCCGCGGCGGGCAGCGATCACCACCTCACGGACCGCCGAGCCGCGCAGCGCCTGCAGCGCATGATCGGCGATGTCGGTCCGGGCCAGGTCACCCGGGTCGGCGGTGAGCACCCGTGCCACGTCGAGAGCGACATTGCCGTTGCCGATGATCACGACGCGGTCGTGACCGAGATCGACCGGGAGATCGACGAAGTCGGGATGGCCGTTGACCCACGCGACCAGCTCCGTCGCGGTACCGGTGCCGGGTAACCCCATTCCGCCGACGTCGAGGCGACGGTCGTCGGGGGCGCCGACTGCGTACACCACGGCGTGGTGGTGGGCCAACAGATCGGCGTGCGTCAGGTGCTTGCCGATCTCGAGGTTGAGGTAGAACCGGAACCGGTCATGGCGCGCGACCCGGTCGAACAGTGTGGTGACCCGCTTGGTGTTCGGGTGATCCGGCGCCACCCCGGCGCGCACCAGCCCGTAGGGCGTGGGCAGCTTCTCGAAAACGTTGACGTGCACCCCCGGTTGGACCAGAAGCTCGTCGGCGGCATACATCGCGGCGGGTCCGGATCCGACAATGGCAACGGTCAGCGGATGGCGGCGGGCATGCACCTCGGCGGCCGGGATCACGGGGGCCAGTTTCGACGTCGGCGGCAGCTTCGCATCGGCGGGCCGCTTCGGATAATACGAGGCGTTGATCTCGACGAACGGCAGTTGCCGCGATTCCAGCCTGCTATCCGGTGAAATCGCTCCCACCGGGCAGGCGCTCACGCAGGCGCCACAGTCGACGCACGCCACCGGATCGATATACAGCATCTCCGACGTGGCAAACCCCGGCTCGTCCGGCGAGGGATGGATGCAATTGACCGGGCAGGCAAAGACACAGGACGCGTCATTGCAGCACGACTGGGTAATAACGTGCGGCATAAAGGATTACGCGGCCGGGGCAGCAGCCAGGTGCTGACGCTGCGGCTCGCTGCGGTAGCGCGACGGCTCGCCATTGATCTTGCACAGCCGCCACATGAGCCGGGCCAGGCGACTTTCCATCAACCCGGTGTCGTAAGCCAGCATCCGTACGTCGGCGAACATGTCGCGCAACCACTTTCGCGACTGCGGCGACCGGAAGAACAGCTCCTTCTTCACCTCACGCGGGATGTCGAATTCCTCCCAGAACGCCTTGGGCGGCACCACGATTGCGTTACACAACATCCGCATGGTCAGCGGGAAGTACAACGACGTCCAGAATCGCTGCCGCTTGGTCAACTGCGGCAACCGCTTACGTAGGAACTCATGCGCGAAGGAGATGTGCCGAGCTTCCTCGGCCACGTGAATGGACATCACCCGTTCCATGATCGGATGCAGCGTCTTACCCTCACGCAACACATTCTTCTGGGTGTGGTCGATGGGCTCCTCGCCGGCGAGTACCCCGATGAAGAAGGCCACCGGCAGCGGGCCGGCCACCAGCGGGATGAACGGCGAAACCCAGCGCAGCCGCCGCGGCATCCCCGCAACGTCGGCGCCGACACGGTTGATCATCTCCTGGAACATCATGGTGTGGTTGCACTCTTCAACCGATTCATGCAGGCAATACCGATATTCCGGTGACCCGTTGGGCATCCAGAACGTGTAGTTCATCAGGCCGCGGATCAGGATGGACTCGAAGTGCAGCCCGACCTTGGCCACGTTGGCCTGACGCCACATCCCGATCTTGATCTTGCGCTCGTCGGGCTGCGCCAGATACCAGGGGTGGCGGCCCAACGGGTCCGTCGCCGGCAGTATCCACCGCGGATCGTTGTCGGTGACAGCGAATTCCGGTGACTCCCAATCGATGTCGGTGTACGGATTGAAGTTTCGCCGCACCGACCCCTCGGACAGTGTGGCGAGCATCTCCACGTACTCGGTGTCGTCCCGAACCTCCATGTTGCGGCGCCAACGCCGAACCATGCGCGTCTTGTCCACTGAGAAGCCTCCCCGATGAGGTTTGTGTTGAGGTTTACCCTCGGACGTCCGATAAACACGGTACCGCTGGTACCGGGAATTATCCAGACCCGCCGGCGGGCTGTGTCCTGGTCCGCATCGATCGATTGGGTGTGACGCTGCTCACGGCGGGCGGCTTGCCGCGGCGTTATCCGGCCCGCATGGTCGCCGGCCCCCCACCGCTTCACTACCCTGAGTGCCATGGCCGACCAGCTGACGACTGCCCTCGAGATTCCCGCTGACCTCAAACCCCGTGACGGGCGCTTCGGGTCGGGCCCGTCAAAGGTGCGGCCGGAGCAATTGCATGCGCTGACCACCACTGCGGCGGCATTGTTCGGCACCTCGCACCGGCAGTCGCCGGTCAAGAATCTGGTGGGCCGGGTGCGCACCGGTCTGGCCGAGCTCTTCTCGCTGCCCGATGGTTACCAGGTGATTTTGGGCAACGGCGGCGCGACGGCGTTTTGGGACGCCGCCGCGTTCGGGCTGATCGACAAGCGCTCATTGCACCTGGCCTACGGCGAGTTCAGCTCGAAGTTCGCCTCAGCCGTCACCAAGAACCCGTTCGTCGGCGACCCGATCGTCATCAAGGCGGACCCGGGCGGCGCGCCGCGGCCGCAGGCCGACCCGTCGGTGGACGTGATCGCCTGGGCTCACAATGAAACGTCGACCGGGGTGGCGGTACCGGTGCGACGTCCCGCCGGCTCGGGCGACGCGCTGATCGTCATCGACGCCACCTCGGGTGCCGGCGGTCTGCCGGTCGACATCACCGAGGCTGACGCGTATTACTTCGCGCCGCAGAAGAATTTCGCCAGCGACGGTGGCCTGTGGCTGGCTCTGATGAGCCCGGCCGCGCTGGCCCGCGTCGAGGCCATCGCGGCCTCGGGGCGCTGGGTTCCCGACTTCTTGTCGCTACCGATAGCGATCGAGAACAGTCTGAAGAACCAGACGTACAACACACCGGCGATCGGCACGCTGGCGCTGCTGGCCGAACAGCTCGACTGGCTGCTGGGCAACGGCGGGCTGGAGTGGGCGGTCAAGCGCACCGCGGACTCCTCGCAGCGGTTGTACTCGTGGGCGCAGGAGCGGCCGTACACCACGCCGTTCGTCACCGACCCGGAGCTGCGCTCGCAGGTGGTGGGCACGATCGACTTCGACGACGACGTCGACGCCGCGGCCGTGGCCAAGACCTTGCGGGCAAACGGCATCGTCGACACCGAGCCGTACCGCAAACTTGGCCGCAACCAGTTGCGGGTGGCGATGTTCCCCGCCGTCGAACCCGACGACGTCAGCGCCCTCACCCAGTGCATCGACTGGGTGGTCGAGCGGCTCTAACCTGCTCGTTATCCGCCCGCAACCGTCCCGCGTGTCAGCGCGGGTTGCGGGATTGGCTGCATTAAAGTGCGCACGTAACAGGTCTGGTGCTCAGCTGCACGGAACCTGCGAGGAGAAGCCATGCGGGAACTCAAACTGGTTGGGCTGGACGCCGACGGCAAATACCTCATCTGCGAGGGCGCCAAACCGGCCGAAACATTCAAGCTGGCGGCCGACGACCGATTGCGGGCGGTCTTGAGCGGCAATACGGCGCACCCGGTTCAACCACACCTGGACATGGAAATAACGAATATGTTGAGCCCCAAGGAAATTCAGGCCAGGATCCGCGCCGGAGCATCGGTGGAGCAGGTGGCCACCGCGTCGGGCTCCGATCTGGCGCGCATCCAGCGGTTCGCCCACCCGGTATTGCTGGAACGGTCGCGTGCCGCTGAGCTGGCAACGGCCGCGCACCCGATGCTGTCGGACGGCCCCGCGGTGCTGACCCTGCTCGAAACCATCACCACTGCGCTGCTGACGCGTGGCCTCAACCCGGAGAAACTCAGCTGGGACGCGTGGCGCAACGAAGACGGCCGCTGGACGGTGCAGCTTGCGTGGCAGGCCGGCCGTTCCGACAACCTCGCGCATTTCCGCTACACACCGGGCGCGCATGGCGGCACCGTCACCGCGATCGACGACGCGGCCAGTGAGCTCATCGACCCGGACTTCAAATCACCGCTGCGGCCGGTGGCTCCGGTGGCACACCTCGCCTTCGACGAACCACCCCGGCCGGCGCCGGCCCCACCGGTCGAAGCACCGGCCAGCAGCCGGCGGGCCAAGCCGGCCATCCCGGCCTGGGAGGACGTCTTGCTCGGGGTGCGCTCCGGCGGGCAGCGCTAAGCACGCCCCAACCCGGTCATCGCGAGCAGCGTCAACCACGCCACCGCGACCCCTACTCCCGCACCCAGGACAAACCAGCGCAGCACCGGAGTGCGCCGCCAGCCCCAGAGGGTCGGCGCCAGCCCACCGACCGCCACCACATTGAGCCCGACCGCCAGCAACGGGTGCACCCGGATCAGCCCCAGGCTGAGCACCGCCATCCCTACCCCGGTCACAGCGGCGACGAAACCGGCTACCACCAAACCCGTTGCCCACGGCACAGATTCGTCGCGCGCTTCGAGCTCCCGGCTCACCGGCCAAGCCTAGCCCGCTCGTAGAAAGCCAGCGCGGCCGCCGTCGCCACGTTGAGTGAGTCGGTGCCCCGCGACATCGGGATCCGCACCCGCAGATCGCTGATCCGCAAGGCGGCGGCGGTCAGTCCCGGGCCCTCGGCACCGACCAACAACGCAATCGGTTGTTCGCGCACCGCGTCCATCGCCTCGCCCAGCTGCCGCGCGTCGCCGCGCGGAGTCATTGCCAACAACCGAAAGCCCTTTTCTTGCAGCATCACCAAGTCGGCCGGCCAGTCGGCTGCTCGAGCGTAGGGCACCAGCAATGCGTGACCCATGGACACCCGGACCGCGCGACGGTACAGCGGGTCGGCACAACCGCTGCCGAACACCACCGCATCTACCCCCAACCCCGCGGCGTTGCGAAAGATCGACCCCAGGTTTTCGTGATCGTTGACCCCCTCGAGCACGACCACGGTGCGAGCGCCGTCGACCACCTCGGTAACGCTGGGCTCCGGTAACCGGCTTGCCGAGGCCAGCACCCCCCGGTTGAGGTGAAACCCGACAGCCTGCGCCATGACGTCCGCGGAGGCTCGGTAGTAGGGCGCCGGGCTGCCGGCCAAGTCGTCCCTGAGCTCGGCCAGCCTGCGGTCGGTGCCAAGCATTGCCCGCGGGGTAAAGCGCGAAGCCAGCATGCGCTGCACGACCAGCACACCCTCGGCGATCACCAGGCCTTTCCCGGACGGCAGGTCAGGCCTGCGGTCAACGCTGTTCAGGTCGCGGAAATCGTCAAGGCGGGGATCGTCGGGATCGCTGATGTCTTGAACGTCGACGTCGGGGACGGTCACGGGCTTTCGTCGACCAGGGCCACCATGATGTCGGCGGCGTGCCGCAGGGTGTCACGTTTGCCGCTGTCGAGCGTCGCGAGCCGTTCGGCCAGCCACTCCTGACGGGCTCGCCGCGCGGCTCTGACCAACTCCGCGCCGGCTTGGGATACCGATACCAGCACCTGACGGCCATCCACGGGATGCGGGGTGCGGTCCACCAGACCCACGTCGGCCAGCGAGGCGATCACCCGGGTCATCGACGGTGGGCGGACCCGTTCCCGGACGGCCAGTGCGCCGGGCGTCATCGCGCCCTCGTTGGCCAGCGTTGTCAATGCCGACAGCTGCGATAAGGACACCGGAGATGACGGGTTCCGGAATCGAAGTTGGCGCGCCAAGCGCATGACCGCCAGCGACAAGTCGCTCGCCAGCTGCGCATCGCTGTCAGGCACAGCGCGAGGTTACAACGGAACCCCAGTGCTCGCGATCAGAACGACGGCAAACCGCGCCAGGCCACGATTTTCATCTCCCCGCATCGGGGCGCACCCCCTCAACGCTCCTGGCGACAACCTCCGCGCCGTCGTTACGCACACTCGGCCGCTAAGTCCGGCGCCGCGACCGTGCGCTGCTGTGTACCCGGCTGGCATCGTCGCGGGCTATGTTGAAACCCGATGATGAGTGACGAACCTGACCACAATCCCGAGCCGCCACCATTACCGGCAGCGCTACTGGAAGTGTGGCCGGTCATCGCGGTCGGCGCACTCGGCTGGGTGGCCGCGGCGGTGGCCGCATTCGCCGTACCCAGTCTTCAGACATGGCGTCCGGTGACAGTGGCCGGGCTAGCGGTGGGGATGCTCGGCACGGGCATCTTCGTCTGGCAACTTGCCGCCGCCCGCCGCGGTGCTCGCGGCGCTCAAGCCGGACTCGAGACGTATCTGGACCACCAGTAAGACCAAAAATAGTGGCGCAAAACACATCTGGGAGGACAAATTGGTAGCTCCGCTGCTACAGGCGCAGGTTGACATCGATGCGCCGCCCTCGAAAGTCTGGGCGCTGATATCCGATTTGCGGCGAATGCCGCAATGGAGCCCGCAATGTCGCTGGACGCACCAGTTCGGTCCGCTGCGCCGTGGCACCCGCACCATTAACCTCAACCGTCGCAACCGGTTGTTCTGGCCGACAACCTGCACCGTCGTCGAAGTAATCCCGGAGCAGAAGCTGGCGTTCCGGGTCGACACCAACCGCAGCATCTGGAGCTACGAGCTGGAGCCGAATGGCGAGGGGACCCGGGTCACCGAGAGCCGCCACGCCGAAAACGGGGTCAGCGCGTTTTCCAACTTGTCGGTGAACGCACTCTTGGGAGGCACCACGAACTTCGAACGCGAATTGGTCGACGGCATGAACACCTCGCTGGCAAAGATCAAGGCGGCCACCGAAAAAGTCTGATATGTAGGGACGGTTTGTCAAGGGGACACGGCGAATTGACCCTGATTTCGTTGCAGGGCAGGGATTTTCCTGTTCCCCGATGGCTGCTGTTGTGGACGTCGCCCGGAGCCGAGGTCAGGGCTGGGGCCGCGAGGCCCCACCCCGGGAGGGGCTTGGCCTTGACCGCGGCGAGGACGACGTCATCGTGTTGCGGCTATAGGGGAATCAGGGAATTGGGGAGAACCGTGGGGGGATCGAGGGGTCGAGGTCAGCGTGTCGTTTCGCGACGCGTGGTCAAGGCTGATATGCGCGGGTTGGTTACCGCAGGACCGGGTGTTCGGCTGGGAGCGTAGCGCGGGTCTAAGGACGAGCGTGGCCAGGCAAGCCTCGGCGGCCACCGGTTGCTCATAGCCTGAGGACGCGTTGCTCCTCGCGCTGTGACCTGGATGATCCGATCCCTCCACGGTTCGGTTCGGGGGCCAAGGGTTTCAGTCGGGCAACACCGCCAGCGACCAGCACCAGCCGGCAAGTTCGCGGGCCACAGCGACGTTGGCGATCACCGCTCGTTTCCTGCGTAGGTTCAAGTCGACCCAGCGGGCATGCAGCCGCTGGTTGCCGGCATGGGCCCGGGCGCGGGCCGCGGCCGGGGCCTGATCCCAACGGCGCCGCAGTGCCACGCCGGGTCGGTAGGCGCTGCGATGGTGCCAGGCAGCTTCCACCAGCAGCCGCCGCACATGAGTGTTACCGGTCTTGGTGATCGCGCCCTGCGCCCGGCTGGTCCCGGAGGAATGCTCGCTGGGAACCAGCCCGACATAAGCGCCGATGCTCGCGCCGGTGAAGCGGTCCCAGTCGCCAATCTCGACCGCCAGCGTGAACCCGGTCAACGTCGAGATGCCGCGCAGACATGCCAGCCGCCGCGTCATCGGGCCGAACTCGCTGTCAGCGGCCAGCGCGGTGATCTTCTCATCAAGGCGAGCACGCCGCGCGGTAGCGAGCACCACCGCCTCGTAGGCATCCTCGAACGCCGACTGTGTGGGGGCGGCGTCGAATCGCTGGTGGTGCAGCCACCGGTCGTGACGTTCAGTCCACGCCTTGCCGTCGTAGTAGACGATCCCGTGACGCAGCAACAATTTCGACAACCGATGTCGGACCCGCATCAAATCCGCTCGGGCGGCTTCCCGGGCACGGACCAGATCCCGGGCGGCCTCCTCGGCAGAACTCGGAATCCGCACCGGCACAACCTCGTCCAACCGCAACAGCCGCGCCAAATTCAGCGCGTCGCGCGCATCGGTTTTCACCCGATCACCCGCCGGGCGAAGCAACTTCGAGGACGCCGCGACCTCGCATCGCAACCCTGCCGCCGACAACGCCCGCGCCAACCCGAAACCCGTCGGACCGGCCTCGTAGACCACCGCGCACGGGCCCGGCAGCTTGCCCACCCACTCGATGACCTCCGCGTGCGACGGCCTCAACCGCGCCCGAAACACCTCCCCGCTTCGCCCATCAATCGCCGCCGCCACAACCGAACGCGCGTGCACATCCAAACCAACACTTGTACGCTCGCAAAACACCGGGGCCTCCTTCACACCTGTCGGAAAGGCCGAGCACAGAACCGCACTCGGTAACCCACGAGATTGCGTGAGCGAGGCCCCGGCCAGCAACTACTCCACTCCGCGAGCAGTCACCACATACGGTCTAATCGGACGCTTCCGGCAGCTTCTCCCAGATATCGAGCACCCCGTCGTCGTACGGGTCATACATCGGGGAGCCGCTGCCCGCCGGCGCCGGGGTGTCGGAATGCGCGCCGCAACCGTAATGCTTGTCGACGACATGGCCGTCGGCCGACATTTCGTTACCACACACCCCGAACATTGCGCCCAGCGCTCCGGCGAGCGGCAGGAAGAACCCGCAGTCGCGGCACACTCGTTTGGTCGACCGCGCCATTGGCGAGTCGGGTCCGTAGTCGCCGTCGTGCCAGCGTTGCGCCGCCGCGGCGCGGCCCCACGCGCTCATCACCCAGCGTCGGCCGAACCCGATCTCGGCAGCGGTCTCGTCGATCTGCGCGTCCCCGCTGGCGCTGTAGCCCGGTACCAGCCGCGGGTCGTCCTTGACCGGCGCCAGCAGGTCTCCCGGGCTCAGATCCCCGGGCCGTACCCGCTGCTCCCACGGCACCCAGGCCGGCGCCAGCAGGGCCGTTGGGCCTGGGACCAGCACCACCTCGCTGATCGTGGCGTGGTCGGCACCGGCATAGGCGGCAACGACGACGGCCCACTGCCATCCCTGGTAACCGGGCAGATGCGCCAGGAATCGGTGTGTCGCCGCATTGGGATCTTCGTAGCCGACACCGAGATAGTCTCCGACCGCATCGGGCCCGCTGAACTCGGCGACCGCCGCCCTGGCCTGGTCCACCGCGCCGGTGAGCACCGACGCCAAGTCTTGCGGCCACTCGGCCACGGTCGCCACGGCGGATTCCGCCGATTCCTCCAGGGGTCCGGTCACACTCTTCCCTCTCTGCAATGCAGTATCCATACTGCCGGAAGACACGGTGGACGAGCCACACCCGGTTGCCTACGCGTGGAGACGGGATAAGCCAGAATTGATGCGTGTCTGCACGGCGGCGTGATCACCCGGGCCGTACGGCTCCGGCTGCGGGCCGCCGGAGCCGGAACGGAACGGTCAACGAGCACCCCGGCATGGCCAACTATCCCGCTGACGACGCCGACTATCGACGCCCGCGCCGTCCGCCGCCCATGCCGAGCGCCAACCGCTACCTCCCGCCGCTGGGCCAGGAGCAGGAACGCCAGCGCGACAGCCAACCGCCGCCGCACGAGTTCAACGGCGGCGAACGGATCACCGTCACCCGCGCCGCCGCGATGCGCAGCCGCGAAATGGGCTCGCGGATGTATTGGATGGTGCAGCGCGCCGCCACCGCCGACGGCGCCGACAAGTCGGGCCTGACCGCACTGACCTGGCCGGTGATGGCCAACTTCGCGGTCGACTCCGCGATGGCGGTTGCGCTGGCCAACACGTTGTTCTTTGCCGCGGCAAGCGGTGAAAGCAAATCGCGGGTCGCTCTTTACCTGTTGATCACCATCGCGCCGTTTGCCGTGATCGCGCCGCTGATCGGTCCCGCGCTGGACAAGCTGCAGCACGGCCGACGGGTGGCGCTGGCACTGTCGTTCGGACTTCGGACCGCGTTGGCACTGGTGTTGATCATGAATTACGACGGCGCCACCGGCAGCTTCCCGTCGTGGGTGCTCTATCCGTGCGCGCTGGCCATGATGGTGTTCTCGAAGTCATTCAGCGTGCTGCGCAGTGCGGTGACCCCGCGGGTGATGCCGCCGACGATCGATTTGGTACGGGTCAACTCCCGGCTGACGGTGTTCGGTCTGCTCGGCGGCACGATGGCCGGCGGCGCCATTGCCGCCGGAGTCGAGTTCGGCTGTACTCATCTGTTGGAACTTCCGGGCGCGTTGTTCGTCGTCGTCGCGATCACGATCGCCGGCGCCGTTCTGTCGATGCGGATTCCAAGCTGGGTCGAAGTGACCACCGGCGAGGTCCCAGCCACGTTGAGCTACCACCGCGACAGCGGCAGAAGAAGCTGGCCCGAGGAAGTCAAGAACCTCAGCGGTAGTCTGCGGCAACCGCTGGGCCGCAACATTATTACCTCGTTGTGGGGCAACTGCACCATCAAGGTGATGGTCGGTTTCCTGTTCTTGTATCCGGCGTTCGTCGCAAAGGCTCACGACGCCGACGGGTGGGTTCAGTTGGCCATGCTGGGCCTGATCGGCGCTGCCGCCGCGCTCGGCAACTTCGCCGGCAATTTCACCAGCGCACGCCTGCAACTGGGCAGGCCGGCGGTGCTGGTCGTGCGCTGCACCGTGGTGGTGACGATGTTCGCGCTGGCGGCCGCGGTGGCCGGCAATCTGGTGGCGGCCGCCGTCGCGACCCTGATCACGTCGGGCTGCAGTGCAATCGCCAAAGCCTCGCTGGACGCCTCGCTGCAAGACGATCTGCCCGAGGAATCGCGGGCATCGGGGTTCGGCCGTTCGGAGTCGACGCTGCAGCTGGCCTGGGTGCTCGGCGGTGCGGTCGGGGTGTTGGTCTACACCGAATTGGGGGTCGGCTTCACCGCCGTCAGCGCCCTGCTGATCCTGGGTCTGGCGCAGACCGTCGTCAGCTTCCGGGGCGACTCGCTGATCCCGGGCCTCGGCGGTAATCGGCCGGTGCTGGCCGAGCAGGAGCGCACCCGCCGCGCCGCTTCGGCAACCGGAGCGATGCCGCAGTGAAACGTTGGGGCGTTGCGCTTCTCGCGGTCGTGGTGTTGCTGTTGTCCGTCGGGGCGGGGCTTGGCGCGTGGCTGCTGGTGCGCGATTCCGGTCCGCAGCGGCCTGAGATCAGTGCGTACTCGCACGGGCACCTGAGCCGCGTCGGCCCTTACATGTATTGCAACGTGCTGCGGCTCGACGAATGTGAGACGCCGCAGACCCAGGGCGAACTGCCGGTGAGCCAGCGCTATCCGGTGCAGCTCTCGGTGCCACAGGCCATTTCGCGGGCGCCGTGGCGACTGCTGCAGCTCTACGAGGATCCCGCCGATACCGCCGCCACCATCTTTCGGCCCGACAGCCGGCTCGCGGTTACCATTCCCACCGTCGACCCGCAACGGGGCCGACTGACCGGGATAGTGGTGCAATTGCTGACGTTGGTGGTCGACCCCTCCTCGGGCGAGTTGCGCGAGGCACCGCACGCGGAATGGTCTGTGCGCCTGGTCTTTTGACGCCGAAGTGCCGGCGGCGAAGAGGACGGCTACACTGCCGCCATGCAGCAGAATCTGCGCGTCGATAGCGGTGGTCTGCAGACCATGGCCACCCGCTGGGACGCTTCGGTGGGCGAATTGAACGCGACGGCGGCTCCGACGGGGCTGGGTTTGCCGGGTCAGGCCAGCGCTGTCGCAGTCGACGGCGCCCACGCCGATGTCACGGCTTTCTCGGCGGCGCTCGCCGCACGGGTAATCGCCCGGGCCATCCATGTCGTCGAGGCTGATACTCGCTACGTTGCCAACGAGACCGATTCGGCGAACATGCTGGCCGCCGTGGCCAGTCCGGTGATCCGCGCCTAGCACATGTCAGCGGTCGCCGCGTTTCCCACCCTTTCGCAGCTGTTGGCCTGGCCCACCGAGCATCTCACCGAGGCCGCTGACCACTGGGAGGATGTCGCCGGGCGTTGCTACGGGGTAGCCAACCAGGTCTGGCGAGACGCGCTAGCAGTGGATTGGCGAGGCGCGGCAGCCGACACGCTGCGCACCGAGACGCATTCCGACATGCTGACGACCAGCGCGGTGGCCGACCAGTTGCATGAGGCGGCCAAAGTGGCCCGCAGCGGAGCCTCGGATCTGTATGCGGCGCGCTCGCGGGTGCGCTACGCGGTCCAGGATGCCCGCGCGGCGGGATTCGATGTCGGCGAGGACCTGTCGGACACAGATCGAAGCAGTGGCGGGTCGGCCGCGCAGCGGGCCGCCCGGCAAACCCAGGCACAAGCCTTCGCCGGCGACATCCGCCAACGAGCCGTCCAACTGGTCGGGCTCGATCAGCAAGTCGCCGCCAAAGTCACCACCGCCGTGGCCGGCATCCGACACGCCGTCCCGCCAACGCCTGTCCCCGCCGCACCGGCACAGGGCAACCGCGTCCAGGCCGTCGACAACCGCACCTGGAAACAGGACCCGACGCCGGCGCCGCCGCCGGAACCTGCCACCGGTCCGAGCGCCGACGATATTCGCAAGGTGCTGGACAAATTGCCCCTCGGTAATTCCCCTGATATCAGGGAGATCCGCTCACCAGAAGACCTTCAGAACCTGTGGAGGTGGGCCCAACAGAACGGGGTAGAAATCCCGAATGGCTATGGCGATCCTAGCAAAGGCACCCGATATCGACTTCCGGACGGCACAACGATTGGGCAACGCTGGGCTGCCGAGTCGACCGGAAAGCCCGTCCTCGATGTCCGGTTCCCCAGCAAAGGTGACTACACAAAGGTGCATATCAACCCGCAAGGGGGCGTGCCAGACATTCCCGCACCTGTCAGGCCAGCACCACCCGAGGTGCCACCGGTCCAAGCGCCGGTCGAACCCCCGGCCGCGACGCGCCCACCAGCCGCGCCGACGCCCGGTCGCGCACCGCCACTAGTCGGGATCGGCCCGGTACCGCCGGAATCCGTGCCACACCCTGTTCACCCGCCCCACAGCCACCACGGGCCCCCGGTGCTGGGCAAGGACGAGCTACCTGACCTCGACGAATTCAACCCCGGATGACGCACCTGACGTTGACTCCGACCGGTCGCCGACCAGCGAAAGCCAAAGCACACCAACAAAGACGGAGAATTATGACTCGACCCGACGAGAATAGACGGCCGGAGACCCAGCCAATTGAAACGGCACAAGACCGGCTGCGGGCGGAACTGTTGATCAGTGCGCTGTACGACCTGGTGCCGCTGGCTCAGATCGAATCGGCCATCACCCGCGACAACCTCGCTACCACCATTCCCGCCCGACAACAGTTCGCCCTGCGAATCATCCGATCGCTCTTGGAAGACGGTCTCATGCAAATTGGGGACCTGCCCTACCCGGGCGAGAAGTTCGCAGGCTGGGACCTCTCGGTCGATGCTGCCATGCAGCGCGTCTCCAACCTGTTCGTCGGCAAATATAATGAACCTGATCTGTGGGAATTCACTATCTGGCTGGGCCTCACTCCCGCCGGAGAACGACAGGCCCACAAGCTCAAAGGTGACGTAACGGATTGATTCGTCAGGCGCGGCAGCCAGCCATACCAGGGCGGCATGCACGTCAACAATTTCGAATTGGGACACCTGCGGAATCGCGAACAATGACTCAACCTAACGATGACCGCCGCCAACAAGGCCAGACCGGGCGGAGCGCCCAAGGGATCTTGCGCCGCCAATTGTTGTTTGGTGCGCATGGCAACTGCCTGCCAATGGCACACGTAGCGGGGGTCATATCACGCGAGAACCTCGCCGACAGCCTCACGGCGCAACAGGACCTAGCCCGCCGGGTGGCCCCGGGGGATCGCACCCCGGGGCTCCCACAGAACGGAGCGTGACAGTCTCCCATCACTCCGCTCTTCTCACCCAGTCCGTCAGAACTCGGTCATCCACGCCCAGTGGGCGAACAGACCTGGTTGACGTTGCACCAGGTCTTTCCACCATCGCTGGGCCTTTTTGAATGACCCAAGCCGTTTGAACCTCCGTCGCGCCCATCGCACCAGGTAGGTGTTGATGCGTCGCAGCAGGGGGAAGATCTCGGTCCGGTAGAAGTGGCCGTAGTAGTTCATCCAGCCGCGAACGACCGGGTTGATCCACCGTGCCAGCTCCGCCAGATCGGTCGTGGTGCGTAGATGCAGCCGCCAGGATCGGATAACCGCGCCCATGCTTTTGACAGCCTCGGCGCTGGCGGCGGGCAGGAACGCCGAGAACATGCTCGTCTTGTCCCGCGTCGGGGCCTTCCTGGCCCGAAACGTGTACCCCAGAAACGTAAACGTGGTGTTCTCGCAATCGAGACGCCTGTTCCGGTCCTTGCAGTAGACGATCTTCGTTTTGGTCGGATGCAGTTGCAACCCGACCTGCTCCATCCGTGTTTCCAACGCGGCCAGCACCTTTCGGGCTTGCCACTCGGTCGCACAGTGCACCACAGCGTCATCGGCATAGCGTTCGAACGAGACTGTCGGGAACTCCCTTTCCAGCCACGAGTCGAACGCGTAATGCATGAACAGGTTCGCCAAGACGGGGGAAATCGCCGACCCCTGCGGAGTCCCGCGTTCCCGCTCGACAAGCCTGCCCTCGGGTGTGCGGATCGGCGCGGCCAGCCATCGCTTCACGTACAGCACGATCCAGCGCTGCTCGTGAGTGACGTTGGCTTGCACCGCCTTGACCATCAAATCCCAGGCGACGCTGTCGAAGAATTTGCGGACATCCAAATCGATGACCCACGACGTCGACCAGCACCGTTCCCGGCATTTTGCCACCGCGTCCAGCTGCCCACGCCCCGGCCGATACCCATAGGAATCGTCATGAAAGATCGACTCCGTCCGAGGCTCCAGCGTCAGCGCGGCCACCGTCTGCGCCACCCGATCCCCCACGGTGGGCACACCTAAAACCCGTGTCCCACCATCGGCCTTCGGTATCTCCACAGCCCGCACCGGCGGCGGGAAGTACGTCCCCGATGACATCCGATTCCAGATCTTGTACAGATTGTCCTTCAGATCGGTCTCGAACTCCTCGATGGACACCCCATCCACCCCGGCGGCACCCTTGTTTGCCTTGACCTGCTTCCACGCCCTCCACACCAGGCGTTTGGAGATGTCGAACGGTTTCCCGCCCGGACCTGACATGCCCACTCGTCTCCTCCCGGGCGTTCGCCCGGTTGCTCGAACAACCACGTCCAGATGAGCCGGCCCCTTCGCTCCACCCCGATTACGGGGGCTTCACCGCTACTACGAGCCGGTCCGCCGGCGCGCACCGCGACGGTACTCACCACCTCCGGTTTCAGCCGTTCGGTGTGCTCCCTCTCGCCCACCACCCCCAACAGGGGCGGTCGACAGTGTCGACACGCGCCTTCCCACGTTCCGCACAGCAGCAGCAGACCGGACTCACGCCACCTGCACGCCGGACACCGCCTGGCCAATAACTCGGGCACCCGCCAGACTCGTCCCGGGATTGCATTGAGGCCCCGGTTTCGATGTCGCTTCCTAAACTTAACGCAGTCGCCGACGCCCTCGGCCCATGTCGCGGGACTGCATCGCGGTCTTACCAACCGGCATATATCGCCCGAAGGGCGGCCGAGCAAGAGGGGCAGGGGCTACCGCACCGACACCGCACCATGACCTCGGCGACATCGAGGCGAGTCTCCCTGGTGTGAACGTTGTCGGAAAGGTGAACTGAGGGCAAACTAGTCTCACCCCCGACGTGTTGGGAGGTGTCTCGTGTGCTCCCAGGTTCCTTCCACCACGGGCTGGGTCACTGGCGAGCCCGTGCCGGGAGAGGTGGTCGTGTATTTCGCGGATGACCCCTGCCGGCTCTACCAATTGCGCCAGTGGGTCCCCGTTTTCGAGCTGCTCGATCAGGCTCATCCGGTCCTGGTGGTGACCCGCCACCCGCAGACGTACGTCGCGGTGGGCCGGCTCACTCGGCTGCGCCGCGTGTGCGTGCCGAAGCTGGCGGACCTAGTCCAGCTGTACGACGATAGCGACCTCAAGGCCGCGATCTACGTCAACAACTCCGCGCTGAACTTCCACTCGCTGGCCGCCACCCGGATGATCCACATCCATGTGAACCACGGCGAGAGCGACAAAGTGTGCATGGCGAGCAACCAGGCCAAGGCGTACGACCGCGTCCTGGTGGCGGGCGAGGCCGCGCTGCGGCGCTACCGGGCGGCGCTGATCGAGTTCGACGAGCGCCGGTTCGTCCCGGTCGGCCGGCCGCAGCTCGACCTGCGCCCCGAGCCCGTCCTGCCCCCGACGGCCCGGCGCACCGTTCTCTACGCCCCCACCTGGGAGGGTGAGAACGCCGCGAACAACTTCACCTCGGTCGACGTCCACGGCCCGGCCATCGCGGCCGCCGCGCTCGCGCTGCCGAACGTCCGCGTGGTGTACAAGCCGCACCCACGGGTGGCGAGCAGTACGGACCCCGGCATGGCGACGGCGCACCGACGGATCGTCGGGCTGGTAACCGAAGCCGCGCGCCGCGAGCCCGCCGCGGGTCATCGGGTCCTGATCAACGCCGACATCCTGGCCGTCTTCCCTGGATGCAGCGTGCTGATCACGGACATCTCCTCGGTCGGCCTGGACTTCCTCTACCTGCACGTCGACAAGCCGCTGTTCGTCACCGACCGCCGCAACGACCGTGCCCGGCTGGACGCCGAGGCTCCGGTGAGCCGCTGCGCCGACGTCGTGGACGCCGCCACGGTCGGTTCGCTCACCGGCACGCTCGCCCAGCGGCTGGCCCGGGACGCATACCGCGCCGAGCGGGAGGCCATGCGCCGCTACTACTTCGGCGACCTGGCGCCCGGGGAGAGCACCAGGCGTTTCCTGGGGGCCGTCGAGGAAGCCCTGGCCGCACGGCAGACGGACCGGCGGCACCTGGCCCCGGCAGAAGCCCCCTGAAGCCACGTAGCCACGGGTACACCGTTCCACCACGGACCACAAGGAGAGGGTTGGCATGAGGGAGATCCAGATCATCATCCTGGCCGCAGGACTCGGCACGCGGCTCGGCCTGCCGCTGCCCAAGCCGCTCACCCCTCTTGTCGACGGCCGGAGCATCCTCCGCCACCAGCTGGACAACCTCCGCCAAGCCTTCGCCGACGCCGCCCGGATTGCCGTGGTGGTCGGCTTCCGGTACGACCTGATCCTGGAGGCCGAGCCGGAGGTCCGGTTCGTCTACAACGAGCGGTATGACGAAACTAACACCGCGCGCAGCCTGCTGAAGGCGCTGCGCAGCTCGCATTCCGGGGGCGTTCTATGGCTCAATGGTGACGTGGTGTTCGACCCTCGCCTGCTGGAGCGGGCCCAGGCGCTGATCGAAACCGATCGCACGTTCGCCTGCGTGAACACCGCTGCCGTCGGCGAGGAGGAGGTCAAATACCGCACCGATGCCGACGGGTACCTGACAGAGCTCTCCAAGTCCGTCATCGACGGGCACGGTGAAGCAGTGGGAATCAACTACGTGGCGTCCACCGACAAGGCGGCGCTGATCGAGCACCTCGAGCGCTGCACCGACCAGGATTTCTTCGAACGCGGCATGGAATCCGCGATCATGGAGGGCCGGCTGCGTGTTCAGGCGTTGGACATCTCGGATTACTTCGTCGTTGAGGTGGACTTCGCCGATGACCTCGAGCGTGCGAACACGGAGGTGAGCAGGATCGTCACGCCCGCCGCGTGACCCCGCCCCCGGGTGCGACCCGGGCAGGGTGCGGCACCGGGCCGTGACGGCACGTTATGAACGGCAACAACGTCTTCCCGAACGGCTCCGAGCCGGTCTTCGGCCCCTCGCCGGCGATCCTCGGCCACCGCGGCTGCGGCCGAGGAAGCGTCGACGGGCTCCTGGAGAACACGCTCGAATCATTCCTCGCGGCAGTGCAGCACGGCGTCGACTGGCTCGAGGTGGACGTCCGCCGCACCTCCGACGACCTCCTGGTCGTGGCGCACAACCCGGCCGATGATGACGGCGTCTTCTACGCCGACATCACCGGGCACGAGGCGGCCGACCGGGGCTCGCTACGCCTGGAGGAGCTGCTCGAGGCGCTGCCACCCGGGGTCGGCGTCGACTTCGACGTCAAGACCTCGATGGAGGACGCGACCCGCGACCGCGACCGCACCACCATGGGACGGTTGGCCCCTCTCGTGGTGCGTGAGAGCCGCAGGCGGCCGGTGCTGGTGACCTCGTTCGACCCCGGGGCGCTGGACATCGCCCGCGAGCTGGCCCCGGGCGTGGCGCGCGGTCTGCTCACCTGGCTCCGCTTCCCGATCGGTCAGGCGGTCGCGGCGGCCGGGCACCTGGACGTCCAGGTACTCGCCCCGCACTGGGGCTCGCTGCGCCCCAACCAGAACGAGCCGGAGGCGCTGCAGCGCCCCCTCGAGTACATCGTCGACCTGGTCCACCGCAGCGGACGGGAGTTCCTCGCCTGGTGCCCGCCCCTGGAGTTCACCCCGGAGCTGCTGGCCGCCGGGGTCGACGCCCTCTGCGTCAACGACGTCCCCGAAGCGCTCGCCTCTCTTCCACCGAGTCCTGCACCGACCTGAGGGTGCCCGCTCGTGCGGCTACCAAAGATGTTGTGCGGCAAAGGCAATCACAGGCGTGTGCACGACGGGGCGCTCTGCGTGAAGTCTGGCCTACTTGAGCGGCTGGTGAGCCGCTAACTACTTCGACCTGAAAAAGTCGGCGCGTTGATCCGTTGTGGGAGTCGATGCTGCCCGAGCAGGTGCGGCGCTTGCCCGAGGAGTTGGCGCGAGTGGACGCGCTGTTGGATGATGCGGCGTTCTTCGAGCCGTTCGTGCTGTTCTTCGACCCGCGGATCGGTCGGCCGTCGACACTGGTGGAGACCTATCTGCGGTGGTGGCCGGCTGTCGCCCCGAGCTTTCGGTAAGGCACTTCTGGCAAGGCTCGAAGGTTGCGGCGCCGACGGCTACGCAGCGGTAAGTTCAATGTATGGCCGTCGTGGCGCGTTTGAAAGAACTCGACGATGGCGACCATGCCCTGCTGCTGGACTTCGACAGCACCGCCGAGGTGCTCGGATGGGCCGACAGGCAGCTGATCGAGCACACTGATGCGGTGGTGCGGGACGTCCACTGCCCCGATCCGGCGGCGCTGACGCCCCGCAAGTGGGTGCAATTCTGGGAGGCCCGATGACGACCGACCTCACCACCCCGTCGCGTCGCACCGGCCTGCCGACGCTGGAAATCGTGCATACGGGGCCGCTGGCCTTGATCGAAGACCTCGGACGGCCCGGCCTGGCGAATCTTGGGGTCACCCGCTCCGGCGCCGCGGATAGGCACTCGCATGCGCTGGCCAACCGGCTGGTAGCCAACCCCGCCGACCGGGCCACGATTGAGGTGACCTTCGGCGGGTTCACCGCACAAGTGCGCGGCGGCGACATCGCAATCGCCATGACCGGCGCCGACACCGACCCTGTGGTAAACGGAATCCACTTCGGCATCAACAGCATTCACTACGCACATGACGGCCAGGTGATCTCGATGGGCCCGCCACACTGCGGGCTGCGCACGTACCTGGCGGTGCGCGGCGGAATCGATGTCGACCCTGTGCTCGGCTCGCGCAGCTCCGACGTTATGGCGGGGATCGGTCCGCAGCCGCTGCAGCCCGGTGACGTGCTGTCGGTCGGCGAGCACACCGCGGGCTTTCCCGAAATGGACTACGCCCCGGTGGCATCGTTGACCGAGGACCCGATCGAGCTCAACGTGGTACCCGGGCCGCGCGACGGCTGGTTCATCGATCCCGACGCATTGGTGCACACCGAATGGGTGGCCTCCAACCGCAGCGACCGGGTTGGCATGTGGCTGGAAGGCCGAAAGCTGCAGCACCGCTGGCCGGATCGCCAGCTGCCGGGCGAGGGTGTGACCCGCGGCGCGATTCAGGTGCTGCCCAACGGGTTTCCGGTGATCCTCGGCCCCGATCATCCGGTGATCGGCAGCTATCCGGTGATCGCTGTGGTTACCGACAATGACATCGACCGGGTCGCGCAGATCTGCCCCGGTCAGCGGGTGCGCTTGCACTGGTCGCGACCACGCCGGCGATGATAGACGCCGACTTGAGCGCACGCAGGTACAAAGCGCCCGCCTCATCCGCACCGCGTACCTCCACAACGAGTCCGGCACAATACCCACCGCCTGTTGGCGGACGTGTTCGAGGGAGATTTCACCGTTCCATCGCCTGTGGTGCTGATTGAACGTCCAGACAGCGAAACATGCTGCGTTGGAATATAATTGGTGGCACCCGACCGCCGACTACCGCAGCGGCGAACGCGATCACGTTCCGCGGGGACGCCTCGGTCAAGTGCCGATATCGCTACGCGATTCCTCCCCAGCTCACACGGCGCGCGAGGACCCGCCCATCGATACCTACGCGATCGATGCGATCAGGGTGTGCCGTAACCGCCGCCGCCGGGGGTTTCGATGACCAGTGTGTCACCAGGCTGGACTTCAGCCGAGTCGCACCCGGCCAGCTCGACGGTGTTGCCGTCCGCGCGTTCTACGCGGTTGCGTCCCAGCGCCCCGGGTGAGCCGCCAGCCATACCGTAAGGCGCGACATGCCGATGGCCCGACAATGTGCTCACAGTCATCGGCTCGGTGAACTCGATCCGACGCAAGGCGCCGTCGCCACCGTGCCATCGCCCCGCCCCACCGCTACCGTGCCGGACGGAAAACTCGCGCAGCAACACAGGGAACCGCCACTCGAGAACTTCGGGATCGGTGAGCCGGGAGTTCGTCATGTGTGTCTGCACGACCGACGCGCCGTCGAACCCGTCGCCAGCCCCGGAGCCGGATCCGACGGTTTCGTAATACTGGTGCCTCTCGTTGCCGAAGGTGACGTTGTTCATCGTCCCCGCGCCCTCGGCCTGCACACGCAGCGCGGCGAACAGCGCCCCGGTGATCGCCTGCGAAGTTTCGACGTTGCCAGCGACAACCGCGGCCGGGTAGGTCGGCGCCAGCATCGAGCCGTCGGAGATGATGATGCGCAGCGGACGCAGGCAGCCGTCGTTGAGCGGAATGTCGGCGGCGACCAGGGTCCGGAACACGTAGAGCACCGCGGCCGTCGCTACCGAGGACGGCGCGTTGAAGTTCGTATCCAATTGGGGTGACGTTCCAGTGAAGTCGATCGTCGCGCTGCGCGTCGGGCGGTCGACGATGACGCGGACGGCGATCGTCGCGCCCGAATCCATCCGGTAGCGGTACTCGCCGTCGTCGAGCCTGTCGATGACGCGGCGGACCGCTTCCTCGGCGTTGTCTTGGACATGACGCATGTAGGCCTGCACGACATCGAGGCCGAAGTGGTCGATCATCTTGCGGACCTCGTCGACACCCTTCTGGTTGGCGGCGATCTGCGCGCGCAGATCGGCGAGGTTGGTGTCGGGATTGCGGGACGCGTAGGGCGCTTCGGTGAGCAGCCGCCGGGTTTCGGCTTCGCGGAACCGTCCGTTCTCCGCGAGCAGCCAGTTGTCGAAAAGCACGCCCTCTTCGTGGATTTCGCGGCTGTTGGCGGGCATGGAGCCGGGGGTTATCCCGCCGATTTCGGCGTGGTGCCCGCGCGAGGCGACAAAGAACAGAACCTGTTCGCCCGCCGCATCGAAGACCGGGGTTATGACAGTGATATCCGGCAGGTGGGTGCCGCCGTGGTACGGGTCATTGACCGCGTACACGTCGTGTGGCTTCATATCGACGGCGCGCCGGCGGATCACCTCCTTAACAGTGGTACCCATCGAGCCGAGATGCACAGGAATATGCGGCGCATTTGCGACGAGATCGCCGTCCGGATCGAACAGCGCACACGAAAAATCCAGCCGCTCACGGATATTCACCGACTGGGCGGTCGCTTCCAGCCGGAAGCCCATCTGCTCGGCGATCGACATGAACAGGTTGTTGAAGATCTCCAGCAGCACCGGATCGGCCTCGGTGCCCGCATCAGGCGCCGTGGGGGCAGCTACCCGCTCGACAAGCAGGTGCCCGGACTCGGTCAACGTCGCCTGCCACCCATCGTCGACGACGGTGGTGGCGTTGGCCTCGGCGATGATCGCCGGGCCCGTCACCGTGTCCCCCGGCCGCATCCGCTCCCGGTGACGCAGCGGCGCGTCGCGCCACGATCCGCCCAAGTAGACCCGGACGGTGTCTGACGAGCCTGCGCTGTCGGCAGCCGGCTCGCCAAGATGGGACAGATCTGGTTGCTTGGTGAGCCCAATCGCCTCGACCGAGACCGCTTCGGCGATCAACGGACGATCCATCAGGAATGAGTACGTCGCGCGATGGCCGGCTTCGAATGCGGTGGTCATTGCCTCGAGGTCTGCTAGTTCGACCGGGAGGGCTGTGTCGGTTCCCTCGTAGCGTAGATACACCCGCCGAACCACCCGGATCCGCTCGGCCGGAATGGCCTCGTCGAGCAGCTCGGTGCGCGCGGCCTGCGCGAGCGAGTCCGCGACCGTGACCAACCGCTCCAGGGCGGCGGTCTCGAGCCGGATCTCCGTGGATTGCTCCCGCATCGCCGTGGTGTCAGCGAGGCCGATCCCGAGCGCGGAGAGGACGCCTGCCATCGGTGGAACGAGCACCGTGCGGATACCCAGCGCATCGGCGACAGCGCACGCGTGCTGCCCACCGGCGCCGCCGAACGTGGTTAGCACGTAACGGGTTACGTCGTGTCCCTTTTGCACGGAAATCTTCTTGACCGCGTTGGCCATGTTGGCCACGGCGATCCGCAGGAACCCCTCGGCGACTTGCTCGGGCGTACGGTCGTCGCCGGTGGCCGCCCGGATTTCGGCGGCCAGCTCGGTGAACTTCTGTTGCACAACGACCGCGTCAAGCGGCTCGTCGCCGCCGGGCCCGAACACGGCCGGAAAGTGTGCGGGCTGGATGCGGCCAAGCATCACGTTGGCGTCGGTGACTGCGAGCGGACCACCGCCGCGGTAGCACGCCGGGCCCGGGTCGGCGCCGGCCGAGTCCGGTCCGACCCGGTAGCGGCTGCCGTCGAAATGCAAGATCGACCCGCCGCCCGCCGCCACTGTGTGGATGTCGAGCATCGGAGCGCGCAGCCGAACCCCGGCCATCTGAGTGGTGAACACCCGCTCGTAGTCGCCGGCGTAGTGCGACACGTCAGTGGAGGTGCCGCCCATGTCGAAGCCGATGACGTGATCGAATCCGGCGAGTGCGGACATCCGCACCATGCCGACGATGCCGCCAGCTGGGCCGGACAGGATCGCGTCCTTGCCGCGGAAGTGCCCCGCCTCGGCCAGGCCCCCGTTGGACTGCATGAACATCAGCCGCACACCACGCATCTGGCCAGCCACCTGGTCGACATAGCGGCGCAGGACCGGAGACAAGTAGGCGTCGACGACGGTGGTGTCGCCGCGCGGTACCAGTTTCATCAGCGGGCTGACCTCTGAGGACAGCGAGATCTGGCTGAACCCGATCAGCTCGGCCAGCTTGCCAATCTCCCGCTCGTGCGCCGGGTACAGGTAACTGTGCATACACACCACCGCGACCGCAGGGATCCCGTCGGTGTGCGCCTGCCGCAGCTGTTCGCCGAGCAGTTCGAGATCGGGGGCACGCAGCACCGTGCCGCCGGCTGCGATCCGTTCGTCCACCTCGACGACCCGCTCGTACAGCATCTCCGGCAGCACGATGTGACGGTCGAAGATGCGTGGGCGATTTTGGTAGCCGATGCGCAGCGCGTCGCCGAAACCGCGGGTGATCACCAGCAGCGTGCGCTCTCCCTTGCGCTCCAGCAGCGCATTTGTCGCGACGGTGGTACCCATGCGCACCGCCTCCAAATGCGCGACCGGCACGGGCACACCTCCGGTGGTCCCGAGGAGCGCACGGATCCCGGCAACCGCCGCATCGCGGTACCGGGTAGGGTTCTCCGACAGCAGCTTGTGCGTCAGCAGGCGCCCGTCCGGCCGGCGTGCCACGATGTCGGTGAACGTACCGCCCCGGTCGACCCAAAACTGCCACCCCGCACGAGGCACCAGGACTCCCTTTCCTCTCGTCGTGTACCAACTCTATCGGCGCGCTGGGGTACTCCCCTGCGGAGCGGGGCCCCACCCGCTTGCGGGGGAGTGAACCACCGGGACGCCGATGCGTTGATTACCACCCGCCAGGCGTCTGAACGGCGGTGTCGGGTCTATTTGATCCTCCCCGAGACCGGCGGTTGCCGTGCTGCCCTTAGCCCCTCGGCGCCGCCACGGCGAGCAGCGAACCACTTTGCGCGACCGCCTTTGCATGCCCCGCAAAACGTTCGTAGCAGCGCGCAGCCAACGTGAGGTCGATCGCAGCGCCGACGTCGATCGCATCGGAGCTCGACAACAGCTGCTGATACAGCAGGTCCAGTAACCGATTCACATCGTGCCCACCCTCGGTCAGCTCCACCGCGCCAATCGAGGTGTGGGACTGCAAAACATCGGCTGCCTTTGCAGCTGCGTCGAGGCAACCCTCGCTCAGCTCACGAAGCACGACCAGAAGTGGGGCCGGTATCGATGCCCAGGCACGCCGAGTCCGGGCGATATCGGCGGCCTCCCACGCCAGTTGCCCCATGCGCTCGGCTTCGGCGTTGACGAGGACAGCCGTAATGGTTGTCGGCAACTCCGCCACCCTCGCCTGGGAACGAAGTTCCAAAATCCAGGCGGCATGGTCCTCGAGCTCATGACGGAGCGCCGACACCGTCTCATAGGCGGCAGCGACGCTGTCGGTCGCAGAAGGATCAGTGCTGAACAGGGCGGCCGTCGCGAGGCCCATCGCGGTGCTCGCAAGTCGAATGAGGTCGACGAGCGGACCAGTCATGCTCCCGAGCTCCTGGGCCCGCGCTTCCCGCATCATTTGACGTCCCGGTTCGCCCGCCGCCATGGTCAGTAACAGTACCCGCAGGCGAGCCCACAAACGCTGGCTGCGACCCGCATGGCCGGCGGATACTGCCTGCGAACACTGCCCAAACTTTCGCACCGAAGCCTGCCCATCCTGGCCGCCCAACGCGCCGACGCCGATGCGCTGGCCGCCGACGCCGAGGCACGCGGCTGGGACCAGGAAGCCACCCGCCACCGGCGCCTCGTCGAACGTCTCGACCAACTCATGAACCAAACAGACATTCAGTGACCGCCCACGACGAGCAGCTACGACACGACGAACGCATCGGATACCACGCCCTCTACGGCGATGACAGCGAAATCCCCGGCCAGCCATCCATCGATGACATCGAGAACAACATAGACTCGCAAGGAGAGATGTCGGCATGAGTATTCAACGGCTGCAATCGAATTGGAGATTTACACGGATGCCGTTCGGGCGTGACCTGGCACCGAGCATGCTGCACCGCCCTAGCGGCTACGGTGAGGCGGCCCAACAACAGTTCGCTTTGCGAACCATCCGATCGCTCTTGGAAGACGGGCTCATGCAAATTGGGGACCTACCCTACCCGGGCGAAAAGTTCGCAGGCTGGGACGTCTCGATCGACGCTGCCATGCAGCGCGTCCACGACCTCTTCGTCCGCCGCTATGACGACCGTGCCTCGTGGGACCTCACTATCTGGCTGGGACTCACTCCCGCCGGAGAACGACAAGCCCACAAGCTCAAAGGTGACGCCACGGATTGAACCGAATTGTACCGAATTGAACCGTCAGGCGCGGCATCCCAAGGCGGCATGCGCTCTTAAATTTCATAAGACCTCACGCCCCGTGACCTGCGGGCACCCGCTCGCCCTCGACAGGCGGACCGGCCGGCACCCCATCACCGAAAGGCCTGCCGCCCAAAGACTCTCGTCCATGTGGCGACAACCAACCGGCCAAGTCCGGGCCCCTGGGCACAATGCCGGTGGGATTGATGTCGGCGTGTACCAGGTAGTAGTGCTGCTTGATCTGAGTGAAGTCGACGGTATCGCCGAACCCCGGTGTCTGGAACAAGTCTCGGGCGTAGGCCCACAGCACCGGCATCTCGGCGAGCTTGTGCCGGTTGCACTTGAAATGCCCGTGATACACCGGGTCGAAGCGAACCAGCGTGGTGAAAAACCGCACGTCGGCCTCGGTAATGGTGTCGCCCACCAGGTATCGCTGTGCGGCCAGTCGATCGCTCACCCAATCCAGCGCGGTGAATAGCCGGTCGTAGGCGGCGTCGTAGGCCTGCTGTGAGCCGGCGAAGCCGCAGCGGTACACCCCGTTGTTGATTTCGGCGTAGATCCTCTTGTTCACCTCATCGATCTCGGACCGCAATTCGTCGGGGTACAGCCGCGGCGCACCGTCTCGGTGGTACGCGGTCCACTCCGTAGAAAAGTCCAGGGTTATCTGCGCGAAATCGTTGGTGACCACCGACCCGGTGGGGACGTCGACGATCGCCGGAACAGTAATGCCCTTGGGATAGCCGGGAAAACGCTTGAAATAGGCATCCCCCAGCCGGGGAATCTTGAGCACCGGGTCGACGCCCCCAGGATCAAGATCGAATGTCCAACTGCGCTCGTCATGGGTGGGCCCGCAAAAACCAATGGACAGAACGGGTTCCAGGCCCAGCAGCCGCCGAACAATGATCGCGCGGTTGGCCCATGGACAAGCGCGGGCCACCACAAGCCGATACCGGCCCGGCTGCACCGGATAACCATCCCGACCGTCGGCGGTGATGCGGGTGGTGATGTAGTTGGTGTCGCGGGTGAATTCGCCATTTCCTGCGACATAAGCGGCCATGACAACCATCATGCCTGGGCGGCCCCACCCGGCGACGCAGTCGGCACATGACGGCCGAACATGCGGGCGGCGGTCGCCACGGGCCAAACCCTGCAGATCACGGCGTCCCAGAGAAGTAACACGAAGAAAACATTTGTAGGAAATTATTCCTGCCATACAGTTGTGCACCCATGAACTGTTTTCCTCTGCAACTGTCGCTCTGCTCCGGCAACGGTGCCGTGCAAGCGACCCATACACGTGGTGAGGCTTGATGACCCTTTGCGTTCCAGGGGACGTAGACTCCGTCCCGGCCCTCGCAAATGCGGGGCAGTGGATCCTTGACGGCGGTAAAACCGGTGCCAACCGGGTGGCGCTGGCCGGTGTCAGTAACCTCGAGGGCGCCGGTTCAGCGGCTCACTTTGCGGCCCACGTACCCGGTGTGTCTGCCGCGACCAGCGCGGATCACACCGGAGACAGCCAGGCGATCGTGCCGCAGCTGCTGGCCCACGGTCGAGGGGTCGTCGATTTCGGGGCAATACCCCCCGAGATCAATTCGGCTCGAATCTACAGCGGCCCCGGATCGGGGCCGTTGATCGCCGCGGCGACAGCATGGGACGCGCTGGCCGCAGAATTGACCGCCGCGTCGGCGGGCTACCTTTCGGTGGTTTCGGAACTGGCCAGCTCACAGTGGTTGGGGCCCGCGTCGATGGCCATGGTGGCCACCGTCGTGCCGCACCAAGTCTGGATCAGCGCCACCGGCAGGAATGCCGAGCTGACCGGAATACAGGCACGGACAGCCGCTGCAGCCTTTGAAACTGCGCACGCGATGACCGTGCCCCCGCCCGTCGTCGCGGCCAACCGGAGCTTGCTGCTAACGCTGATTGCGACAAACTTCTTCGGCCAGAACACCCCGGCGATCGCGTCCACCGAGTTCCACTACGCCGAGATGTGGGCGCAAGATGCCGCCGCGATGTACGGTTATGCCGCATCCTGCGCGGCGAGCGCCTCGATGCTGACTCCGTTCACCGCGCCGCCCCGGACCGCCAACTCCAATGGTCTGGCCACGCAAGCCGCCACGGTCGGCAGCACCGCGTCCGCGATATCGAAAATGACCCCGAAATTGATCGGCGTTGCCGCGGCAACCCAAGTGTTGCAACAGATTTCGTCCCCGCCCTGGTACATCAGAATCTGGGACTTCCTCAAGAGTATCCCGATCCCGGTGTGGGACCAGCTGCTGAACCTGGAATACATGTACGGGGCCCTGATCTACGACACCCAAGGTTACGAACTGAACGTCCTGCAGCTCATTCAGTCGCTAGCATGGGCACCCGCGCAAGCAGCGAGCGGTGCTGCCGCAGCATCAACCGGTGTCAGCGGGCACCCCGTCGGCTCCGGCCTTGCCCGCCTAAGCGCAGGTGAAGTGTCGGCGAGTATGGGCAAAGCCGACAAGATCGGACTGATGTCGGCGCCGACCAGCTGGGCTACCTCGGCTTCAACTTCGCACCCCGAAGTCTTGCGGATGGCGCCGATGGTGGTCAACGACGCCGCGCCGGGCAATGGACCGACCGGCCTGATTCCCGGTATGCGAACGGGCGGTATGCGCGAAGACACACACTTCGTCAAACGCCAACAGGGATCACGCATTACGGTGCTCAGCCCGAAGGCGATCGGTTAGCTGGATGCATACCCGGGTGCCATGAGCGAGTGATCAACCAGAGCACGCGGGCCAGAACGTAGTTCACACATAGCAGCGACGGAAATGACGTAAGGAGTTCAGAGCGATGATTGATTTTGGCGTTTTACCGCCAGAGGTCAACTCAATCCGAATGTATTCCGGCCCGGGGTCAGCGCCGATGTTGGCCGCTGCGTCGGCGTGGAGCGGATTAGCTGCCGAATTAACCTGTACCGCAGACGATTACGAGACAGTAGTGAACAGACTGCAGAGCGAGGACTGGATCGGCCCGGCGGCGACGTCAATGGCCGATGCGGTCCAACCGCACCTGGCGTGGATCAGAAGCACTGCGGCACAGGCTGATCAAGCTGCCACCAAGGCACGCATGGTGGTCGCCGCCTACGAGGCCGCGGTAGCGGCAGTCGTTCCCCCGCCGCTGGTTGCGGCCAATCGCTCCCAGGTGGCCTCGCTGACCTCGACCAACGTCTTTGGCCAAAACACCGCGCGGATCGCGCTTCTTGAAGCCGAGTACGGCGACATGTGGACTCAGGATGCGACGGCCATGTATGTGTATGCCGCCGCTTCAGCGAATGCCGCCCGACTCACGCCGTTCATGTCGCCAACGCAGACCACCAGCCCGTCCGCTTCGGCCTTGCAAGGCGCCGCCGTCGCGAAGGCCGCCGGCACCGCAGCTGGAGGGATACAGAACCTGCTGTCGAAGCTGGTTTCTCAAGCACCGAACGCCTTGCTGGATCTGGCCACGCCACTCTCGTCCCTATTGGCTTCCGCCGGAGCGGCCCCGACGCCACCCACATGGGTGGTGTGGCTAGAAGATTTCCTGAACCTGATTTCTCCGTTGACCGGTACCTGGTACAACGTCACGGGCCTGCCCTATTTCGGGATCGGTATCACCAACAGCCTTGCTTCCACGGCAAGAGCCGTCGGAGCGATCGGTCCGGACGTAGGTGCAGCGGCGGCTTCCGCCGGCGCCGCCGCGACCGATGCAGCGGGGACGCTGGGCCGCGGAGCACCGATAGCCGCGGGTATGGGTAATGCGCCGGCCGTCGGCAAGTTATCGGTACCGCCCAGTTGGTCGGCGACCGGCCCGGCACCAGCTCCGTCGGTAGGTTCGGTATCGGCGCCCTTGGTCAGCAATATCGCCTTGCCCGAGGCCGCTTCGGAAAGCAGCAACATGCTCGGCGGCATGCCGCTAGCCGCCCCAGGAGTCAACGCGGCAGGCAGCGCTCCCCGATACGGTTTTCGTCCCAAGGTGATGCTGCGGCCACCGTTTGCGGGTTAGTGCAATGACGAAAAGCACTGCTGTGCCGAAGACTTCACCGATCGTCGGCCGGGTTGCCGCCGCCGATGCCGCACAACTGCATCGAGGTCTTGCCAACCGGCATATTCAGTTGATCGCGATCGGCGGCGCCATCGGCACCGGTCTGTTCATGGGTTCCGGACGAACGATCTCGCTGGCCGGTCCGGCGGTTGTGGTGGTGTACGGGGTTATCGGGTTCTTCGTGTTTTTCGTTCTGCGGGCGATGGGAGAATTGCTTCTTTCCAACCTGAACTACAAGTCGTTTGTCGATTGCGCGGCTGACCTGTTAGGGCCGGCGGCGGGATTCTTCGTGGGTTGGTCGTACTGGTTGGCATGGATCGTCACCGGTGTCGCCGATTTGGTGGCGATCACCGGATATTCGAAATTCTGGTGGCCCGACATACCGGTCTGGCTACCGGTTGTGTTCACGGTTTCATTGATCTTGGGCTGCAACTTGTTCAGCGTCAGCAGCTTCGGGGAGATCGAGTTCTGGTTCGCGTTGATCAAGGTGGCCGCGATCGGCTGCCTGATTGTTCTCGCCGTGATCCTGGTCGCCACACATTACGTTTCTCCGCACGGTGCCCGGGCCGAGATCGCCAATCTCTGGAATGACGGCGGGTTCTTTGCCACCGGCTTCATGGGTCTGGTCAGTGGCTTCCAGATAGCGTTCTTTGCCTACATCGGTGTGGAACTCGTCGGCGCCGCCGCAGGCGAGACAGCCAACCCGGCACGAACCCTGCCCCGCGCGATCAATGCGGTCCCGCTGCGCGTAGCGATCTTCTACATCGGCGCACTGCTGGCAATCCTGGCCGTCGTCCCCTGGCGGCAGTTCAGCAGCGGCCAGTCCCCCTTCGTGGTGATGTTCTCCCTTGCCGGAGTCGCCGCAGCAGCATCGGTGGTCAACTTCGTCGTCGCCACCTCAGCCACCTCCGCGGCCAACTCCGGGGTGTTCTCTACCGGACGAATGCTGTTCGGGCTGGCCGACGAAGGTAGCGCCCCAGCGATTTTCGGCAAACTGAATCGCGGCGGCGTACCGGCGCCGGCGCTGCTGCTGACCGCCGTGCTACTGCTCACCGCCATCCCGCTGCTTTACGCCGGCGGTTCGGTGATCGGCGCTTTTACCCTCATCACGACCATCTCGTCGTTGCTGTTCATGTTCGTCTGGGCAATGGTCATCGTCAGCTACCTTGCCTATCGCCGCCGACACCCACAGCGTCATTCGACCTCGGACTACCAGATGCCCGGTGGCGTGTTGATGTGTTGGGCCGTGCTGGCTTTCTTCGTATTCGTGCTCTGGACGCTCACCACAAACCCCGAAACATTGGTCGCATTGGCGTGGTTTCCGTTGTGGCTCATGCTCCTAGCGGCCGGTTGGCTGGTCGTCCGGCGCCGGCCTGGCCGCGCCGAACGATACCGCCGATTTCAAGCCAACCTAGAGCCGATTCGATGCTGAGCTTCTCAGCGGGACTCAGGCGCTCTGCGTTCGCCCGAGAGCTTCGGACGACGACACTGTCGAAATTCGCCGTGCCACATCGGTTTCGGTGGACGGCCCCGGCTCCCATTGGGCAATCCACGGTCCGGTTCCCTCCGACTGATCGATGATCCCCTGCTCCAGCCAGGTGTAGCGGCCGTCCAGCACATCGTTGGTCAGGCGAACGTCGCTGCTGTCGGTGTTGGCCCACAATGCGTGGAACAGCGCCTCGACGCGAAGGGTCGCTTGCTCACAGAAGATTTCGGCCAGCTCGTACGCCTGGTGACCGACGACCGGATCAGCAACCCGCTGGGCCTCGGCCCGAACGCATGCCGCGGACATGGCGAACAGCTCTGCACCGATATCGACGATGCGCCCGAGGAACCCTTGCTTCTGCTCCAGCCTGGCCTGCCAGCGTGCCATGCCGTAGAACGTGTTGCGCGCCAGCTTGCGCGTGGAGCGTTCGACGAATCGCAGATGCGACGCCAGCGGGCCAAACTCCTGATATGCCGTGGGCCGCTGCCCCTCACCGAATACGAGCTGCGGCAACCACTTTGCGTAGAACCCGCTTGCGCCGACCGCAGCTGCGGCCTTCTGGCGCAGATCGGCGTCGGCTTTGGCGAGATCACCGGCGGCGGTTAGGTGAGCGTCTACCGCCTCCCGGGCGATGAGCAGCCGCATGATCTCACTCGATCCCTCGAAGATGCGGTTGATCCGCATGTCCCGCAGCGACTGCTCCACTGGTGCCGCGCGCTCACCTCGCGCCGCCAGCGACTCGGCGGTCTCGTACCCTCTCCCGCCCCGTATCTGCAACAGCTCGTCGGCAATCCGACAGGTCATCTCACTTGACCACAACTTGGCCAGCGCCGCCTCGATCCGAATGTCGTTGCGACCCTCGTCTGCCATCTGACCAGACAGCTCGACCACCGCGTCCAGCGCGTAGGTGGTGGCGGCGATGAATGCGACCTTGCCGGCCACCGCTTCGTGTTTGCCAACCGGTTTGCCCCACTGCACCCGCTCACGGGACCATTCACGCGCTATCTTCAGCGACCATTTGCACGATCCGGTCACCATCGCCGGTATCGCCAGCCGTCCGGCGTTGAGTGTGGTCAGCGCGATCTTCAGACCGTCCCCCTCCCGACCGATCAGATTTTCGGCGGGGACCCGCACGCGGTGCAGCCTGGTGACGCCGTTCTCGATACCGCGCAGCCCCATGAACTTGTTGCGCCGCTCCACAGTGATCCCGGGTGAGTCGGCCTCGACGACGAACGCGCTGATGCCGCCCCGATGCCCCTCGCTCTTCGGAACCCGCGCCATGACGACCAGCAGTTCGGCGACCACACCGTTGGTGGTCCACAGTTTGAGGCCCTCGAGTTCGTAAGCCTTGCCGTCTTCGACCGGTGTAGCCGTTGCGGCCAGGCGCGCCGGGTCCGAGCCCACGTCGGGCTCGGTGAGCAGGAAAGCGGACAGGGCGCCAGCGGCGCACCGCGGCAAGAACTTCCGCTTCTGCTCCGGGCTCCCGGCCAGCTTCAACGGCTCGGGCACCCCGATCGACTGATGGGCCGACAGCAGTGCGCCCAGGCTCGGATGAACCGTCGATGCCATCATCAGCGCGCGGTTATAGGCGACTTGCGACATGTTCAATCCGCCATATTCGGCCGGGATTTTCATGCCGAAACAACCCAGCTCGGCCAAGCCCTTCACATATTCGTCGGGAATCTGGGCATCACGCTCGATCACGCTGCCGTCGACGGTGGTGAGGAATTCCCGCAACTGGCCCAGGAACGCCTCGATGCGGGCCTCTTCGGTTTCCGAGGGTTTCGGAAACGGGTGAATGAGTTCGAGCGGGAAGCGGCCGAGAAAAATCTCTTTGGCGAAAGATGGCTTCTCCCAACCACTTTCGCGCGATTCTTCGGCAAGCGCTCTCGCCTGCTGTTCGGTGACTTGCACTTGCTGCGCCATCGCGGCCTCCTCGCTGATGAACCGACATGGGGGTTGATTACCCGGTTCCTGCCCGATAGTACGACGACAGACGGTCCGAATGACCCTTACCGGCCTCGGCAAAAGCTGTGCGATCGCCCAGCGCAGCCCCGCGCTCCTAGTTGAGTTATTCCCAACTGCTCATCGAGTGTGCACCGGCTGCGTCGAGCGTGCACTGGCGGCGGCGACACGCCGGGCGGTGCCGCCGTGGTTGCACTCTCGGCGTGGCGGCTTGTGAGGGATGTGGCTGAAGGACACCGATGGGCAGTTGTGAAGACAGACCTCGATGCCCTGCTGACCGAACTGTCTGTGACGATCGATGACCACGTGGTGCACCCCGACCGGCGGCGCGCCCGGCGGCCGAAGCAATCGACCGACGCCGGAGCTGGTGCGCCTGGCCGTGACTCAGGCGCTGCACTCAGCGCCCGCAGCGAACACCCCTGGCCGCAAATGTGTTACGGCCGACTCGGGCACCTACTTCCCTACCTGCCGAAACAGCCCGGATACCACAAGCCGGTCAAGGCTGCGACACCGCTATTGGCAAGGCCACGCTGTACCTGGCCACCCAGTGGTCTGTCATGGGCCGACGATCTAGGCCTGATCGACGGCACCCCAGTGCCGTGCGATGCGCCGCGGGAGACCGCGAAACGCTTCGAACTGGCCGGTTTCGCCAACTACGGGTACTGCGCCGCGCACTGCCGCTGGTTCTGGGGGGTGAAGCTGTATCTGATCACCACCGCCGACGGCAGGCCCGTCGCGTGGTGTCTGGCCGACCCCAAAAACGGCGAACGAGAAGTCGCCGCAGAGCCTTTCGCGCACACCCGAGACCTCGGCGCGCTGCGCGAGAAGATGATTGCGCTGACCGACAAGGGCCTACCCAGCACCGAGTTGCAACGCCACTGCGCCGACCCGCTGAACGTGCCGCTGGTGCGCCCCGACCGCAAGGACGAAAAACAACGCCGCTACGGCAACCTCGCCGGCATGCGCCCACAGACCCAAGCCGTCTACGACACCTACAAGCATCAGCACAATCTCGAACGACATGGCGGGCCCACACTGCACGGCGGCCACGTCCGCGTCGCCCAACGCCTGCTCGCACTTGCCGCTGCGATCTGACACAACGGGAAGATCAACAACCCAGTCAAGAGGCCACTAGATCGCCTACCACCACTAACCAAGGCTGGGAACTACTCAACTAGGCGTCCAACTCCCGCGCCACCGCCTTGACCACCTCGGAGACCCGCCGAGCCGTCTTGCGATCGGGGTAGCGGCCCTTACGCAACTCGGGCTGCACCGTGCTCTCCAGCAAGGTGATCATGTCCTCGACCATGCCGTGCAGTTCGTCGGGACTGTGCTTGTGCTCGACCACCTCCCGCCGGGTGCGGGAAAGGCTCGGAGGCGGGTCGATCAGCTTGAGGCTCAGCGCCTGCGGTCCGCGCCGCCCGGATGCGATACCGAACTCCACGCGTTGCCCCGCTTTGAGTCCCTCGACACCCGCCGGCAACGCCGAGGAACGGACGTAGACGTCCTCGCCGTCCTCCTGCGACAGGAAGCCGAACCCCTTTTCGGAGTCGTACCACTTCACCTTGCCGGTCGGCACTGCTCTCACCTGCTTGTCTGACGGATCACTGGGTTTTCCACACCAAGACGCGCCCCGCATGCGCAGGACGCGATGACGATCTCAGATCCTACTCGGATCGTCGCCCGCCGAGCATCCGTGTTTACCGCGTACCCAGTAGGCTGGGATAACCGCTGGAGGAGATATGCGCCTGATCCTGAACGTTATCTGGCTGGTATTCGGTGGCCTGTGGCTGGCCATCGGATACCTGGTCGCGGCGTTGGTCTGCTTCCTGCTGATCGTCACCATCCCGTTCGGCTTCGCGGCCCTGCGCATCGCGTCCTACGCGTTGTGGCCGTTCGGCAGGACAATCGTCGACAAGCCGAGCGCCGGGACCGGCGCCCTGCTCGGCAACGTCATCTGGGTGCTGCTGTTCGGCATCTGGCTGGCAATCGGGCATGTGGTCAGCGCGGTGGCGATGGCAGCCACCATCATCGGCATTCCGCTGGCCCTGGCCAATCTCAAACTGATCCCGGTGTCGTTGGTGCCGTTGGGCAAAGAAATCGTCCCCGTCGGTGCGCCGGCTCGAATCGAACGCGTGACCGCATGACGGTGACGGCGCTGGGCGTTCCGACGGTGCGTGGCAGGTTGCCGGAGCCCGCGCCCCCCCCGGACGCCGCCCCCATGGACGGTCCTTTGCTGGACAGCTTCGGCCGGGTCGCAACCGATTTACGGGTTTCGCTGACCGATCGCTGCAATCTGCGGTGCAACTATTGCATGCCGGCGCAGGGCCTGGACTGGCTGCCCGGGGAGCAACTGCTGCGACCTGAGGAGCTGCGCAGGCTGATCCATCTCGCCGTCACCCGGCTAGGCGTCACCAGCGTGCGGTTCACCGGCGGCGAGCCGCTGTTGGCCCGTCACCTAGAAGAGGTCGTCGCCGTAACGGCCGGCCTGCGGCCTCGTCCGGAGATCTCGTTGACCACCAACGGCGTCGGGCTGGCCCGACGGGCGGCCGCTTTGGCCGATGCCGGCCTGGACCGGGTGAACGTCTCGCTGGACAGCGTGGACCGCGTCAACTTCGCGGCCATCACCCGTCGGGACCGGCTCACCGACGTGCTGGAAGGCCTGGCCGCCGCCAAGAGTGCGGGCCTGACCCCGGTCAAGGTGAACGCCGTGCTCGACCCAGCCACCGGCCGCAAAGATGTCGTCGAGCTGCTGAGCTACTGCCTGGAACACGGCTACCAGTTGCGAGTCATCGAGCAGATGCCACTCGACGCGGGGCACCAATGGCGCCGCGACGCCGCGCTGAGCGCCGACGATGTGCTGGCAGCGCTGCGGCCGCACTTCCGGCTGCGGCCCGACCCGGCCCCGCGAGGTTCGGCCCCGGCCGAGCTCTGGCTGGCCGACTCGGGCCCTGACACACCGGCCGGCAAATTCGGGGTCATCGCCTCGGTCTCGCACGCGTTCTGCTCGACTTGCGACCGCACCCGGCTTACCGCCGACGGCCAGATCCGCAGCTGCCTGTTCTCCGGCGAGGAGACCGACCTGCGCGGCCTGCTGCGCAGTGGCGCCGACGATGACGCGATCGAGCGGGCATGGCGAATCGCGATGTGGCGCAAGCCGGCCGGCCACGGCATCAACGATCCGGATTTCGTGCAGCCCGACCGTCCGATGAGCGCCATCGGTGGCTGACTCGACGGCTAACTCGATGGGCCATGCCACCGGGATTCACGTGACCGTCCGCTACTTCGCGGCGGCGCGGGCGGCCACCGGTATCGAGTCGGAAACAGTTACGTTGCGGCCCGGCGCCACGGTGGCCGAATTGGTCGACGGCCTGGCCGCGCGCAGCGCCCAGCTGGCAACGGTGTTGGGCCGATGCTCCTACCTGTGCGACGGAATTGCCGTCCGAGACGACGCCACACCGTTATCCTCCGGCGACACACTTGACGTACTCCCCCCGTTCGCCGGCGGCTGATCCCTGTGAGAAATGTCACGTAACGGAACGATAACAAGCCGGACACGGCGCGGTGTCGAGTGTTATGACCTGCGCAAATAGGCGCGCTTCCTGGGGTTTTGGCCGGGTTCTGTGAGCAAAACGCCGGTCCACCTCACACGTGACGAGATCGTCTGAAACCGCTACCGTCTCCGAAGGCTCGTCAACGAACCACTGACTTGCCCACCCTGCCTACCACGCGCCGAGCTCCATCCAGTAGGTGAGGGATTCCGACAGCGGATGGAGGCGGGGGACCCACCGGGTCCGCCGAGATCGGACCGGGGCCGTTACGGCCCTTGGGGTGAAGCCGACGTCGTCTCACCGGAGTACGACGCTGGCCGGGTGGCCTCTCTGGTTTTGAACCAACCCGAACCCGACAGCTGACCTCGTAGGCGTGTACAGAGAGGAATCACCGAGCGTATGAGTGGACGTCACCGTAAGCCCACCACATCTAGCGTCAGCGTCGCCAAAGTCGCCTTCACTGGCGCGGTTCTCGGCGGCGGCGGCATCGCCATGGCCGGTCATGCGGCCGCGGCCACCGACTGGGAATGGGATCAGGTGGCCCGTTGCGAGTCCGGCGGCAACTGGGCGATCAATACCGGCAACGGCTACTACGGCGGCGTGCAGTTCACCCCAGGCACCTGGGCATCCCACGGCGGCGGCGAGTTCGCCCCGTCGGCCCAACTGGCCACCCGGGAACAGCAGATCGCGGTCGCCGAGCGGGTGCTGGCCACCCAGGGCCGCGGTGCCTGGCCGGTGTGCGGTCACGGGCTGTCGTCTGCCACTCCCCGCGACGTTCCTGCTCCGGCGGCGATGGACGCGCCCGTCGATGCGCCGGATGTCAACGGCGAGCCGGCCCCGCTGGCCGACGCCCCACCCCCCGCGGACGTTGCACAGCCGGTCGACCCGGCCCCGCAGGTGCAGTTCGCCGGTAACGAACTGCCGGCTCCTCAGGCTCCTGCCGAGCTGACGGCTCCAGCCGACCTGCCCCCGGCACCTGCCGACCTTCCCCCGGCTCCCGCTGACCTGCCACCGGCTCCGGCCGACCTGGCTCCCGCCCCGGCTGACCTGCCCCCGGCTCCGGCCGACCTAGCTCCCGCCCCGGCTGACCTGGCTCCCGCCCCGGCTGACCTGCCCCCGGCTCCGGCCGACCTGGCTCCCGCTCCGGAGGCGGTTCCGGCTGCGCCGGAAACCCCGGCAGTCCTGGAGGCAGGATTGCCGCTGACCGACCCGGCCGACGCGCCAGCGCCTGCCGACGCAGCCAACGCACCGGTGGAAATCCACCAGGTCTCCGACGTCGCCTACACCAAGAAGCTCTGGCAGGCGATCGTGGGACAAAACGTCAGCGGCAACGACGCGCTGGACGCGCTCGCCCAACCGACTGTCATAGCCTGAGACACGGGCTCAGGCCGAGCCCACCCATTGTTCGGAGCCATCGCCGAAGAACTGGTGCTTCCATACCGGTAGCCGCTCCTTGATGGAGTCCACCAGCTGCGCGCAGGTGGCGAACGCGGCCTGTCGATGATCGGCGGCGACGGCGGCCACCAGGGCCGCCTCCCCGACCGCTAGGACACCGATGCGGTGACTGGCCGCCACCGCACGCACCCCGGTGGCGTTCTTCGCGACCTCGGCTACCACGTCGGCAAGAACCTGGGCAGCCGACGGGTGCGCCGAATACTCCAGCCGCACCACGTGCCGTCCGCCATCGTGGTTGCGGACCACGCCGACGAACCCGACGACGGCTCCGGCCGCTGGATGGCTCACCAGATCCTCATGCTCGGCCAGATGGATCGGCTGGTCGGTCAGCGAGGCGCGCAGGACCAGCGTCATCGCCGGTGATCTTGGCCGGCGAGTTGATCGAGTGCATGATCCACCACGTCGGCGAGCACGCTGAGCCCGTCGCGAACCCCGCCGGGTGAACCCGGCAGGTTGACGATCAACGATTGGCCGGCGACGCCGCACACCCCCCGCGACAACACCGACGTCGGAACCTTCGGCAGACCCGAGCGACGGATCGCGTCGGCCAACCCTGGAATGACGAAATCCAGCACCGCCACGGTCTGTTCCGGGGTGGTGTCGGTCGGCGAAATGCCGGTGCCGCCGGACGTGATGATCAGGTCGACCCTCGCCTCGACGGCGTTCTGCAGCGCCTCGCCGACCGGATTCCCGTCGGCGACCACCTCCGACTCGACGGGCGAAAAACCCCGCTGCGCCAGCCATTCGGTGACGATGGGACCGCACTCATCGGTGTAGACGCCCGACGATGCACGGGTCGACGCGATGATCACCCGGGCAGACCGCGCGCCGGTCACCGCTGCCAGCTTCCGCTACGGCCGCCCTCTTTGCGCAGCACCCGGATGTCATCGATGCGGGCCGCCGGGTCCACCGCCTTGATCATGTCGTAGAGCGTAAGAGCCGCGACGCTCACCGCGGTCAGCGCCTCCATCTCGACCCCCGTTCGATCGGTGCTGCGAACCGTTGCGGTGATCTCGACGTCGGACTCGCCGACGGTGAAGTCCACGTCGACACCGGTGAGCGCGAGCTGATGGCACAGCGGAACAAGGTCGCTGGTGCGCTTGGCCGCCATGATGCCCGCCACCCGTGCCGTAGCCAGCGCGTCACCTTTGGGCAGACCGCCGGTGGAGATCAGCGCCACCACCTCCGCCGAGGTGCGTAACGCGCCGGCTGCGACGGCGGTGCGCCGGGTGGCCGACTTCTCGGTCACGTCGACCATGTGCGCGGCTCCCCGCTCGTCCAGGTGCGACAGTCCGCCCGAGTGGAAATCGGCCGCTTCGGCCATCGGCGGAGTCCTACCTGTTGACGACGGTCACCGGGTGGACGTACGGCAGGTCGTCGGCGGGCAGCGGGAACGCCAACTCGCCGAAGGGTGACAACGCACCCGTGCGGTCGGTCACCAGTTCGCTTACCGCATGGTCGTCCGGGTCGGTGGTCGGCCAGCCGTTGTCCACGTACTTGGTCTTGCGCGCATTGCCGTCAGCATTGTCAGCCACGGCATCCATTCTGACAGGTCTTCCTCCCGCTCGCGGCGCAAGGTTGCGGGGTCGGGCCTACGCTGATCAGCAATGCCTGAGCAAGCCCCGACCGAACACACCCCGGAGATCCCGCTGGGGTCCTGGCTGGCCGACCTATCCGACGAGCAGCTGATCGAGCTGCTGGAGTTTCGGCCGGATCTGGCGCAGCCGCCACCTGGCAGCATCGCCGCGCTCGCCGCGCGCGCGCAGGCCCGGCAGTCGGTCAAGGCCGCCACCGACGATCTCGACTTCCTGCGGCTGGCCGTCCTGGATGCCCTGCTGGTGCTGCAAGCCGACACCGCGCCCTTGCCGATCGCAAAGCTGCTGTCGTTGATCGGCGACCGCGCTGGCGAAGCCGACGTGACCGATGCGCTGGCCGACCTCAAGAAACGCGCCCTGGTCTGGGGCGACAGCGCGGTGCGAGTCGCCGCCGACACCGGCACGGCGCTGCCGTGGCACCCGGGACAAGTCACTCTCGAAGACGGCACGCGCACCGGCGAGCAGATTGCCGAGTTGATCGCCGGGCTCGACGAGGCCCGGCGCGAGGTGCTGGAGAAACTCCTCGAAGGATCGCCGATGGGGCGCACTCGCGACGCCGCACCCGGCGCCCCGCCGGACCGCCCGGTGCCCCGGTTGCTGGCCGCGGGGCTGCTGCGGCGTGTTGACGCCGACACAGTGATCTTGCCCCGCCAAGTCGGCCAGGTGCTGCGCGGTGAGGAACCCGGTCCGATGCGGCTGAGCACCCCGGATCCGGTGGTGTCTACCACGACGGCCGGTGACGTTGACGCTGCGGCCGCCGGAGCCGTCGTCGACCTGCTGCGGGAAATCGACCTACTGCTGCAGAACCTTAGCGCCACACCGGTTCCCGAGTTGCGCAGCGGTGGGCTCGGCGTGCGTGAGATCAAGCGCCTGGCCAAGACGACCGGCATCGACGAACCGCGGCTGGGTCTGATCCTCGAGGTGGTGGCCGCCGCCGGACTCATCGCCAGCGGCATGCCCGAGCCCCTACCGTCCCACGGTGAAGGACCGTATTGGGCGCCGACGCCGGCCGCCGACCGGTTCACCGCCATGTCGGCTGCCGAGCGTTGGCACCTGTTGGCGCAGACCTGGCTCGACCTGCCGGGCCGGCCAGCGCTGATCGGGAGCCGCGGCCCGGATGCCAAACCGTATGGCGCCCTGAGCGATTCGTTGTTTTCGACGGCGGCGCCGCTGGATCGCCGGCTGCTGCTGGACATGCTCGCCGAGCTGCCGGCCGGCGCTGGTGTCGATGCGGCAACAGCCTCCGCTGCCTTGATCTGGCGACGCCCGCGCTGGGCCCGACGGTTACAGCCCGGACCGGTCGCGGATCTGCTCAATGAAGCCCACACGCTGGGCCTGGTGGGTCGTGGAGCTCTCAGCGCGCCCGGCCGCGCGCTGCGCGACGCCGGGGATCCCGCCGTCGTGATCGAGGCGATGACGCGGGCGCTGCCCAAACCGATCGACCACTTCCTGGTCCAGGCCGATCTGACCGTCGTGGCACCAGGCCCGCTGCACCGCGAGCTCGCCGATCAGCTGGCCACGGTGGCCACCGTCGAATCGGCCGGCGCGGCAATGGTGTACCGGGTCAGCGAGCAGTCCGTCCGGCATGCGCTCGACGTCGGCAAGACCCGCGACTGGATGCACGGGTTTTTCGCCAGCCACTCCAAAACGCCGGTGCCGCAGGGACTTACCTACCTGATCGACGATGTAGCACGCCGTCACGGGCAACTCCGAATCGGCATGGCCGCGTCGTTCGTGCGGTGTGAGGACCCCGCACTGCTGGCCCAGGCCGTGGCCGCGGCCGGGGACCTGCAGCTGCGGGCTCTGGCGCCAACGGTGGCGGTGTCACCCGCGCCCATCGCCGAGGTGCTGGCCGCCTTGCGGAATGCGGGCTTCGCCCCGGCCGCTGAAGATTCCACCGGCGCGATCGTCGACGTCCGGCCGCGCGGCGCCCGGGTACCGGCGCCGAACCAACGCCGGCCCTACCGCCCGGCTCCGCGGCCCAACAGCGAGACGTTGCACGCGGTGGTCGCGGTGCTGCGGAAGGTGACGGCGGCGCCGTTCGGCAACATCCGCGTCGACCCGGCCGTCGCGATGTCGCTCCTGCAGCGCGCGATAAAGGACGAGGCTACGGTGTTGATCGGCTACCTCGACGCCGCCGGCGTGGCTACCCAGCGGGTGGTGTCGCCGGTCGTCATCCGGGGTGGTCAGCTGGTGGCCTTCGACTCGTCGTCGGGGAAGCTGCGTGAGTTCGCTATCCACCGCATCACCTCGGTGATGTCGGTCGACGACGGATAATGGAACCCATGACCCGACCACCCGATTGCCGCGGAGCGAGCTTGTGACCGACGGGCCGTTGATCGTGCAGTCCGACAAGACGGTGCTGCTCGAAGTCGACCATGAGCTGGCCGGCGCCGCACGCGCCGCGATCGCGCCGTTCGCCGAGCTGGAACGCGCACCCGAGCATGTGCACACCTACCGGATCACCCCGCTTGCGTTGTGGAATGCCCGCGCCGCCGGGCACGACGCCGAACAGGTCGTCGATGCGCTGGTCAGTTTCTCCCGCTACGCCGTGCCGCAGCCGCTGCTGGTCGACATCGTCGACACCATGGCCCGCTATGGGCGACTGCAACTGGTCAAGAATCCCGCACACGGCCTCACGCTGCTCAGCCTGGACCGTGCCGTGCTCGAGGAAGTGCTGCGCAACAAGAAGATCGCACCGATGCTCGGCGCTCGCATCGACGAGGACACCGTCGTCGTCCACCCCAGCGAACGAGGCAGGGTCAAGCAGCTGCTGCTCAAGATCGGTTGGCCCGCAGAAGATCTCGCCGGCTACGTGGACGGTGAGGCGCATCCGATCAGTCTGCACGAAGACGGCTGGCAGCTGCGGGATTACCAGCAGATGGCCACCGACTCGTTCTGGTCCGGCGGCTCCGGGGTGGTGGTGCTGCCGTGCGGCGCGGGCAAGACCCTGGTCGGCGCGGCCGCAATGGCCAAAGCTCAGGCCACGACCCTGATCCTGGTCACCAACATCGTGGCCGCGCGGCAGTGGAAGCGCGAGCTGGTCGCCCGCACCTCGCTGACCGAGGATGAGATCGGCGAATACTCCGGTGAGCGCAAGGAAATTCGGCCGGTCACCATTTCGACGTACCAGATGATCACCCGTCGCACCAAGGGCGAATACCGGCATCTGGAACTCTTCGACAGCCGCGACTGGGGGCTGATCATCTATGACGAGGTGCATCTGCTGCCGGCGCCGGTCTTCCGGATGACCGCCGACCTGCAGTCCAAGCGGCGACTGGGGCTGACCGCCACGTTGATCCGCGAAGACGGCCGCGAGGGCGACGTGTTCTCTCTGATCGGCCCGAAGCGCTATGACGCGCCCTGGAAAGACATTGAGGCCCAAGGCTGGATCGCACCGGCGGAGTGCGTCGAAGTCCGAGTGACGATGACCGACAACGAGCGGATGCAGTACGCGACGGCCGAGCCCGAGGAGCGCTACCGGCTGTGTTCGACCGTGCACACCAAAATCGCTGTGGTCAAGTCGATTCTGGAAAAACACCCCGGCGAGCAGACCCTGGTGATCGGCGCCTACCTGGATCAGCTCGAGGAGCTGGGCACCGAGCTGAACGCTCCGGTCATCCAAGGATCGACGAGGACCACCGAACGCGAGGCGTTGTTCGACGCCTTTCGCCGCGGCGAGATCTCGACGCTGGTGGTGTCCAAGGTGGCTAACTTCTCCATCGACTTGCCGGAAGCCTCTGTGGCGGTTCAGGTCTCGGGCACTTTCGGTTCGCGTCAGGAAGAGGCGCAGCGGTTGGGCCGGCTGCTGCGGCCCAAGTCGGACGGCGGCGGCGCCATCTTCTACTCGGTGGTGGCCCGCGACAGCCTCGACGCCGAATACGCCGCGCACCGGCAGCGGTTCCTGGCCGAGCAGGGCTACGGCTACATCATCCGCGACGCCGACGACCTGTTGGGCCCGGCGATCTAGACTCCTGGCCGACCTGGATCTTCGCCGGGTCGTTCTCGGTCAGCCGCCCCTCGACCCGGATCACCGCCCCTTCCCCTAGGAACGCGCTGAATAACCTGTCCATTGTTGGTCGTGTCTGACGGCTGTGCGCGGTGTGGCGTGTGATGATGTTG
>NZ_LQOX01000112.1 GCF_002102175.1 Mycobacterium gastri
GGAGACCCATTTTCGCGGGCATTCCTTACCTGATGCATGGATCAGATCTCGCGGGCATCTTGACTTGATGCATCACGCCACGTACGCAGGTCAAACCGCCGACGGGAAAGCGTTCTCACCAAGCCCGGTTCGCACCGGCGCGATCGCCGATCCGCTATGGCCAGGGCAGGGGCCGCGGATGGGGTGAATATTCTCCTTCAGAGGTGTAGCCGGCACCGGATTATGGTGCGATGATTGCGCGTCGACCATCGTGGTGGCACGGCTGGCCCCGTGTCATTAGATGCCTACGACAAATTTGGCGACAAATTTGGCCCCACCCACGACAGGCATGACTTTCCCTGGCCTGGTGTCGCGGTGAAGTCTTGAGACGCCCGAGCCTAGATTCGAAATAGCGTAGCCACAAACAGAATTGCCATACCGGCAGCCATCATCGCCTGACCCAACGTTCCCAGCGATTTGGATGGTGGTGCTTGATGCTTGCGCTCGATGAAGTGCCTGCCTGTGAAGAATGCTGCTGCGAGCGCGAAGGTGACGATGCCAATCCAGTTCACTGCGCTGAACCATGTGGGCGAACTGCCGGTTGCTGGCATCTTCATGCCAGCCATATCCATGCCCGGCACCGACGTATCCGGCTGTGGGTGGTGCTGGGTGCTCCATCCGATGGGGAGCGGGTAGCCGTTCATGATGGCATACATCCAGGCCGTCGCCAGCATCATCAGGCTGTGATACCCATACCACACTCGCGGGACGGCCGTTTGGGCCGCAACGACAGCCATTGTCACAAACCACGCGGTCGCCAGCAGAAAAAACACCGCGGGTCCGGTCGTCGGTAACTGCATGCTCCACGGCCAGGCCATGACCGCCATCGCCACCGCCATGACGAAATGCAGTCCGTGGCCCACAACTGACGTCCACGGTCGGCCTTTTCTGATGATCGCGAGACCACAGTCGACAGCGGGCAGCGCGAACAGTCCGGTGACCACCCACCGAAGCATCAGGTGCTGGATCATGCGATACCGGGGTGCTCCGATCGGGTGCTGTCGCGCCGTACAGATTCTCGGGCGATATGAGTTCTGGTCATGTGTCGCGGCCGAAGCGGCGTAGCCGCAGGGAATTGGTCACCACGCTGACCGAGGAGAATCCCATCGCGGCCCCCGCAATAATCGGGTTAAGCAGGCCGAGCGCGGCAAGCGGTATCGCGGCGGTGTTGTAGCCGAATGCCCAGCCGAGGTTCTGGTAGATCGTGCGCAGGGTCTGCCGGGAGAGCTGGATTGAACGCACGACGCCGTCGAGCCGGCCCGACATCAAGGTGATGTCGGAGGCCTCGATGGCCACATCGGTACCTGTTCCTATCGCAATACCCAGGTCGGCCTGCACCAGCGCGGGCGCGTCGTTGACACCGTCCCCCACCATGGCGACCACCCGGCCTTCACCTTGGAGCCGGCGCACCTCGATGACCTTGTCGTCGGGCAGTACCTCGGCCAGCACCCGGTCGATGCCGACCTGCTTGGCGATCGCCGCGGCCGTGCGGGCGTTGTCGCCGGTGATCATCGCGACCTGCAGTCCCATCGCGTGCAGCTGCCGGACCACGTCGACGGCGTCGTCTTTGACGGTGTCAGCCACCGCGAGCACACCCACCACCTGCCCGTCCCGGCCAACGAACACCGCCGTGCGGCCTTGCTCCTCGAGTTCGGTGGCCGCCGCCGCCAGGTTGTCGGGCAGCGCCAAATCGTGGTCGTCGACGAGCTTGCGGCGCCCCACCATCACGGTTTGACCATCGACCTCGGCCCGCACTCCGTGTCCGGCCAGGTTGGCGAACCCCGTGGCGGCCGGAATCTCTACTTCCCGCTCGCGGGCGCCGGCGACGATCGCCGCGCCGATAGGGTGTTCGGAGCCCGACTCGACCGCGGCGGCGATACCCAGTACCAGGCCAGGCTTTTGCCGCTTGCCGGCAATCACATTGGTGAGCCGCATTTGGGCGCGGGTGAGGGTGCCGGTCTTGTCGAAAACGACGGTGTCGATCTTCTTCGAGGCCTCCAGCACCTCGCCGCCCTTGACCAGAATCCCCAGGTCCGCGCCCCGGCCGGTGCCGACCATGATCGCCGTGGGGGTGGCCAGGCCCAGCGCACACGGACAGGCGATGATCAGCACCGCGACCGCCGCGGTCATGCCGGCGACCGGGTTGGCTGCGAGCACTGTCCACCCGGCGAACGTCAGAGCGGCGACACCAACGACGGCCGGCACGAACACTGCCGAGACCCGATCAGCCAACCGTTGTACCGGGGCCTTGCTGCCCTGGGCCTGTTCGACCAGCCGCACGATCTGGGCCAGGGCGGTGTCGGCGCCCACCGCGGTGGCGCGCACCGTCAACAGCCCATCGGTGTTGACGGTTGCCCCGGCAACGCGGTCACCCACGGTTTTTTCGACCGGGACCGATTCGCCGGTGAGCATCGACTCATCGACGGCGGCGCGTCCGTCGATGACCTCGCCATCGACCGGGATCTTTTCCCCGGGCCGCACCCGCAGCAGGTCGCCGACTTGCACCTGGTCCACCGGCACGAGCAGTTCTTGGCCGTCGACGAGCAGGCAGGCTTCCTTGGCGCCCATCTCGAGCAGCTTGCTGATCGCCTCCGATGCCTTGCCGGTGGCTCTGGCCTCGAAGTAGCGGCCCAGCACCACGAACGCGATGATCAATGCCGCGGTGTCGAAAAACAGCGGGCCACCGGCGAACAACTCATACGTGGAGTAGCCGAATGCGGTCAGCGTGCCCAGCGCGATCAGCGTGTCCATGTTCGCGCTGAGTGCCCGCGCTTGCTGCACGGCCCCCTTAAGGAACGGCCACCCGGCCACAAATTGCACGGGCACTGTCGCGGCGAACGCCAACCACCCCGCCCATGGATAGGCGCCGAACAACATCGGCGCCGCCAGCGACAGCAGCCCCAATGGCAAGGCCAGCCACACCCGCCGCAACCACCGCCGCTGCTCGCCCTGACCATCCTGGCTCGGCGACGCATGGCACGCGGCGGCTGGCCCTTGGTGGCAGCCGCTAGTAACTGCCTCGTTCAGCGTGTCGGCAACCGGTGAGCGGCCCAGCAAGCGACGGAGCCCGCCGCTGATCTTTTGCAGCACACCGGTGCTGGGCGCATCAGCCGAGTGCGGGGAGCGCGCGGGCACCAACTCCGCCGGGATGAGGCGGGCATCGGCGATCGCCGACAGGACGGCAGCGGTGTCGAAGTGGCCGGGCGAATACCAGATCACCACCGATGCGGTTCTCGGATAGGCCCGCACGGTATGCACACCGGGCACCTTGATGACCGTATCTTCGATAGCGACGGCCCGCACCGTATCGAACTCAAACCCGCTGGCGCGCACCCGCATCCGCCCCGCCGCGTCGGACAGAACGTCTAGCCTGAGGTCGGCGTCAGGGAGAGTGTCAGTGGTCATGGTCGTGGTACGAGTCCGCCACCACCAGCGGTGAAACTGGCTCCCCGACGCGCTCCCTTGCCTCGGCCATCACGTCGGCGACCGTCAGCCGAACCTGCTCAGCACTCGTCGCCGTCTTGCGCTCGGCGCCGCGGGCGGCACGCATCCCCCATGCGGTTACGGTGACGCTCGCCTCGCGCAGCGGAAACTTCGCCACCCCCCAGCGAAGCGCCTCATACGTCGCAGCACCCACCGCGCCGGTCACCACCGTGGGCACCGCCTTCGCCAATAGTCCCTGCCACGCCATCCCGAACACTTCCTTCCTTGATAGATGACTCGTCACAGGTTGCGGACAGCCACACCCTGCCACCACGTTCGCCTCCGGAGTACTGCCATCCCAGCGGCGGATCGGACCTCTTGATCTCTTGCCGCCAGGGGCCCAGCCACACAACTGGCGTGAGGCAACTGGTGGCCGTCGTCATATCGTGCTCTCGGCTATCGGTGTTATCTGCCCGGCCGGCTTGGGTTGTGGGTCCCATTCCACGACACCGACCAGGGCCTGGACGGCGGTGTCGGCGTCTGGGCCGAAAAGTGATCAGTCATTGCACTTGAAGGGGAGGGGCCGGCCAACTGCCAGACGTAAATTACCCAGGTAGGGTACATGCGTCAAGTGTTTGTGTCGGTGCATAGCCGAGGTCCCAGATCGCCGTCCATGCCGTATTGATCAGGAGCGAACCAGTCGGGCAATGGCTGCCGAGGCTTCGGCCAACTTCACGTCAGCTTCGGTTCCGCCCTCGGCAATAGCTTGGCTTACGCAGCTGTCAAGGTGGTCGTCAAGCAGGTTCAACGCCACTGAGCGCAAAGCACTGCTGGCAGCACTGATTTGGGTGAGGATGTCGATGCAGTACTTGTCCTCATCGATCATCTTGGCAATGCCGCGAATCTGACCCTCGACGCGGCGCAGTCGCTTAGCGTAGCTGTCCTTGTGCGCTACATATCCGTATGAGGCTTCCACCTGACCTCCCAACCTGTTCGTCGTCGAGTCGTTCTCGGCGTTGCCGCATGGGGACGAGCGGGGCCGGCCACCAAATGACATCTTTGGTGGTCAATGTACCCCGTGGGGGTACATAAGTCGACTGCCTCTGCATGCCCGAACGCGTCCGGCGACCGACGTTCACCGCGAAGAGCAGGCTGGAGGTCCTCGCTGCCTACGACGGGCACGTGACGGTGAGAAGGGCGCGGTGCTGCGCCGTGAGGGGCTTTATTCCTGCCGCATGACCTTGGTGCCGTTATCGGCCAATGCCGCGACGGGTGGCCTCTGGGTTAGTTCGCTGCGCTCAACGTGTCCAAACAGCGGCTTTCCGGCCGCGTCACCGCCATGCCGATCCCGTACGCGGGCTGTGCTGCCGCGGCTGCAAAAAACCAGCAGCCGACGATCATACTGTGCGGCACCGCGCTAACCACTGTCGTTGTTGGCCGGTGCCAGCGGTAGAGACCTTTTGCTCTTGCGTGCGGTGGCTAAGGTCCCTACCCCCACAGGGTATAAGAGTGGAACGGTGAATGGTGGCACACGCTGGCACACAGGCCGGCAAAGGTGGATTACTGGATCGCGGTTGCTACTGCCCCGCAACGTCTTGTGCGGACCAACCGAAGGAAGGAAGTCACGGTGGAAACATTGAAGGACGAACTGACCGCCAAGGTCGTGGCATATGAGCATTGGGCCAAGCGCCGTCGCTTCGGCCGCTTTGGTCCTACCGATCGCAGACTCTGGGTATTAGCTTGCATGGACGAGCGCCTGCCGATTAACGAAGCACTGGGTATCCAGGTTGATTCGCCGGTCGGGCATGGGGATGCACACTGCTTCCGCAACGCCGGGGGGGTGGTCACTGACGACGCGATCCGATCAGCGATGTTGTCGACGAACTTTTTTGGCACAAACGAGATTGTCATCGTTCAACACACCCAGTGCGGGATGTTGTCAGCCAACGCCAACGACCTGGAGGCCTATTTCAAGGCCAAGGGTATCGACACCGATGAGCCCATCTTGGATCCGACGCTGCCCGAGTTAAAGCTTGACAAGGGCTCTTTCGCCAAGTGGATCGGGATGACCGATGACGTCGACGAGGCGTTGCTGAAGACGATCGAGGTGTTTGAGAACCATCCGCTCATTCCCGACGACGTGACCGTCAGCGGCTGGGTGTGGGAGGTGGAGACACGGCGCTTGCGACCGCCCACGCGTGATCCGGCGCGACGAGCGCGCACTGACGCGACGGCGCGCGACTACGGCATCACCCAGCCGCAGCCCGCCCGCTGGCACCTGGGCGACGGCCGAATAGCCGTCGCCACCACAACCGACCCGGTATGCGGAATGGAGCTTGTGATCGACCGCGCCGCCGGGCACCGCGACGTCGACGGGCACAGGCAGTACTTCTGCTCCAAGGTATGCCTGAACAGCTACGACGCCGACCCCACCCGGTACGTGCCCGCCAACGCATAAAAGGTAAGCGCCAGTCGCTTACCCTAGCTTCCAAATCATGAACCGCCCCGGGTTTGGTGCACACTTGTGGAGACCTATCGTGGTCTCTGCGAGGGCGTTGTCGAAGCGTGGCCCACCGATCCGATTGACCGTTTCGGTCCGCTAGCTAGTACACCTCGGCGCAGCTCGCGCGGTTCGCGGCCGAGCGCAACCTGGCCCGGTCAGTTGGCCGCGCCGCGGTGTGTTGGGATAACGCCCAGCAGGAATCGTTTTGGGCCACACTGAAAGTCGAGTTCTACGATCGATACCTATGGCCGACCCAGACGGTCGCCAAACTCGCCGTCGGCGATTGGATTGAACGCGCGTATAACCGACGCAGACGTCATTCCGCCCTCGCTATGATGAGGCCGGTCGAGTTCGAAGACCGACTCATTCAGACGGCACAAGCCGCCTGACCCTGTGTCCACCAAACGGGGTCAAGCCCACCCGAGGCGAATTCAGTCAGAGCCTTGATTGTCTTCGCGTACTGACCAACTGTCGATTCCATATAACCGGCCGCGCGCAGCTCCGCCACGACAACCGCGCCGATCCCGCTGACCGTCGTATCCATAACCGTCTCCTTCCACAGACGTTGAGATACGACGGACGCTGATCACCCCCGAAACGTTAAGCCGAGAAATCCGCCACTAGATCCCGCGAGAGCAGGCCCTCCTCACAAATCCTCGGCTTAACACAAATCTCGGCGTAATCTGAGTGGTGAATTGTGCTGCCCGTCAAGAGATTACCTTCCATCCACCTCAGGTGCGCGGCTTGGCGGATCGCCGACCCGACGAACGCGGTGTGCTTGCTGGCGCTGCACTGCCAGCCGACGATGCGCCCGGCGAACGCGTCGATGGCGAATGCCGTGTAGACGAACACCCCGGTGGACAGCCGCACGTAGGTGAAGTCGGCCACCACCAACATGTTGGGGCCGGCACCTGGAACTGGCGGTCCCCCAGGTCCGGCGGGCGAGTCGCCTCCGGATCGGCGACGGTGATGCGGACCTTCTTGGTCCGCACCACGCCTTGCCAGCCGTTGGCCCGTATGAGGCGCTCCACCGTGCAGCGGGCCACCTCGATGCCCTCTCGTTGCAGGTTGGCCCCCATCTTCGTGGCCCCAGGACCTCGGTCACCGTCCTGTCCCACAGGGCCCGCTTTGACGGCTCCCGAAGCCCAGGACGGCGGCCGCGCTAAACGCAGGGAGTAAGGGCCGGGGCAGCCTGGCACGGTTGATTTCATGGATAATGCCGATTATCGATAGCGATGGAAGATTTTGGCCGACAGCATGATTCAGAGAGGCCAGGCGCCAGGGAACGTCGCTGTGACTGTTATCCTGTTCGGGCGCGCCACTTCAGCCACCAGCGCGCCGTAATGATGACCACCCTGATGCCGAATCTGGTGGTGATCGGCAGCCGCTTGAGAAAAGCCTTGTCTACGTGAGTATTACTGAGTCCGCCCAACTCGTTGAAGCGTGCGACGACGACGTCCATGTGCCGGGTGACGAGTGCGGGGTTGGAGAAGCAGCGGATATTGAAGTCCCAGTCGGCCAGCGACCGGTAGCGCAGGTTGTAGGGGCCGATGCTGCTGAAGAGCTCGCGGCGATAGAAGATCGACTGATGACAGATGTTGCGCCTGAACAGGAGGCGATCGAGGTCGAAGGCGCCACCGTAGCGGTATTTGGTTGAGCGCATGAGCACGTCGCCGTATACCAGATCGCTGGGCTCATGTTCGCCGATGAAGGTAGCCACCCGGGCCAGGGTGTCCGCCTCGTACAGCGCGTCGTCGGCGCCCAGAAAGAGCAACCACGTTCCGGTAGCTAGGCTCACGCCCCGGTTCATCGCGTCGTAGACCCCCCGGTCGGTGCCGGAACGGACGACCAGGCGCGCGCCGAAGTTGGGGGCGAAGCTGTTCGCGATATCGAGGGTGGCATCCGTCGAGCCGCCGTCGACCAGGACCAGCTCGAAGTCCCGGAAGGTTTGGCAGGCGATGCTCTCGAGGCAAACCCCTAGCGCCGAGGCCACGTTCAAGGTGGGGATGATGATGGAAAACATTGGTGCGGCCATGGCGGCTTTCGTTGTTTCAGCAGCGGTCAAGCCGGCCTCGCGTAGCGGTTCCACTCAATTGGCATCGCGGAAGAAGATACCGTCGGCCTGTAACATTCGACCATTACGCGCGTCGATGAAACAGGGCAGTAAACCGGTCAATGTGAAGCCCAATGAATATACGAGATCGAGTGCTTCCGGAATGAGCATGCCACCTTCGTACAATGGTGCGAAGGAGAGTTCGAGTTGCATCCCGACACAATGGTCACTGACCGTTGACTTGCCGCCGTCGAGTACCTGCTTTTCAAATCCCTGCACGTCGACCTTGAGAAAAGCCGCGCCGTTCGGCCGGAGAAATTCCGGCGCCATGGAATCCAGTCGGTGAATCGGCGCCTCCTCGGTGCCGACATAGTTCGCCGGGGGAAAGGCCTCCTGGTGACGCGTCAGCATGGGCAACACCGAACTGCTTTGACCGGCGTTTCCGGCGACATTGACCGAGACCGTCCCGTCGGCATCGCCCAGCGCACACTGCCGGCAATCCCAAAGCGGATCGGTTGCCGTTTTTCTTTCCAAAGTGGTAAATGGCCGGGATAGCGGTTCGAACGAGACGATACGGCCCTTGTATCCCGCTCGTCGGAGCCCTTTGGCGTATTGCCCCGTGTTGGCTCCGACATCGAAAACGACATCGACCCGACGCAATTCGAGTTGTTTCACGAACTGGTGCCTCAGGTCGCGCTCGGAATAACGGCGCGGCACCTCAAAGGCAGCGCTGCGCACGATGAATCGAGCAAGGTCCGACAAATGCACCGTGTGACACTAACATGCCCGTCGGCCCGATCCGTCTGGCCGGCGCCGGGGCTGTGCGGCCGGTGATCGGGTTTCTTGTCGACGAACGCCGAAGGACGGTGACCCGTTGATGGCGAACAGCTCGAGCAGCCAGGCGCGCTAGACTACAGCGCGGCAACGCGAGGAGGTTGCGAGCTTGCCCTCGAGTTGGCGACACGGCATCACGCGGCCTAGGACCGCCCGCATGTCGCTTAATCATGGTGTGGTTCTTAGGCTTCCGCGCGGCGCCCGCTTGGGCGGGGATACGGTTGGGCGCCGGGGTTCGGGCGGGTAAGGACCGGCCCGCACCGCGTGCGGCTACAACGAAGGGACTTGTCGCAGTGAGCAACGTGGTCGATCTGCTCGACCAGACGTTCTTTGCCGCCGAGCGAGCGACTGGAACCTTCAACGTGCTGCAATGCGTCTGGGTGTACAACCGCGAGGTCGACATCAACCGGCTGCGGCAGTTTCATCACCATCTGCAGCGGGGACGGTTGGCCCGCCGAATCCAATGCTCACCCCTGCCGTTCGGCCGTCATCGCTGGGTTTCGTCCACTGGCCCGACCGACCTCGAGATCGTTGCGGTGCCGCGTCCCCGTGAAGAATTCGACGCCTGGGTCAACGAGCAGGCCAGCGCGCCCCTGGACGCCGAGCGGGGACCCGAATGGCGACTCGCGGTGCACCCGTTCGTAGGCGGCGGCGCGGGCGTCAGCCTGGTCATCTCCCATTGCCTCACCGATGCCGTCGGGCTGTGCGAGGCGGTGGCGGACGCGGCCTGCGGCCGCGACGAGCAGATCAGCTGGCCGGCACCCGGGTCACGCCGGCGCTGGGAAGCGTTGCGCGAAGACGGCGGCCAAGCCGCGCGTGACATCCCGGGTATCGCCCGCGCCGTCGTCGACGCGGCACGGTCGGCCCGCCGTCACCGCGGCCATCCGCAGCCGGCGGCGCCGCCACGTATCAGGACCGTCGCAGCGCTGTCGGGAGCGGACCGAACCATCATGCTCCCGGCGGCGACGATTTTGGTCGATGCCGAAGAATGGGATGCCCGGGCACAGTCGCTGGGAGGGACCAGCAACACCCTACTCGCCGGATTGGCGGTTCGCCTCGCCCGGCGATTGGGACGGGTCACCGCGGACGGCTCGATCACCGTGGGTATGCCCGTCAGTGAACGTAGCGCCGGTGATACTCGCGCCAACGCGGTCACCAAGGTCGACATCACCGTCGACCCCGCTTCCGCGGCGACGGACCTGCGCCAGATCCGCGCCGCCACTAAGGAAGCGCTGATCCGCCGTCAGCAGCTCCCCAGCGAGCAGTCGGTGCTGCTGCCCCTGGTGCCGCTGTTGCCGCGGTGGCTGGTCCGGCGAACGGTCGGCGTGGCGGCCGGCAATGTCTCATCCAACATCGGGGTGGTCAACCCCGCCGCTTGCCGGCCGGACGGAACGGACGCCGACCATTTCGCCGTAACGGGGTCCTGGGGGGTGAGCACATCGGTCATGGACCGCAGCGGCGGATATCTGGGATTGCTGTCGGGACGAACGTCTGCCGAGATCTTCGTGTCGGTCCTCGCCTATCAGCCGGGCCGGTCCAACTCGAATGACGACTTGCGCCAGAACCTTTCGAGCACGCTGTCGGAGTTCTCGCTCATCGGCACGATGGGCTGGGGATGCCCCGAGCCGGTCGGCGGGCCGCGGTAGGCGTCCCACCCGGGGCGACGTCAGTTCAGCCGGACCGTCCCCAGCGAAACCCCGGCCCCCGGCAGCCGTACCAGCAGTGCATCGCCCATTGCCGCCGCCGGGGTAAGGACGCCCCGCAATTCGGAAAGCCTGGCGCGATCGAGTGCCAGCGCCAGACCGCACTGCCCCAGCAGCACCGCGGTCGACTGGTAGGCGTCGACATCGTGCGCGAACGTCGCCAGGTAGCGGGCACCGGTCGTGGTGGTGGTGTACGTCTCGAATCGATAGTGGCCGCGTTCCCGGGCTTTTCGGCTTGGACCGGTGCCCGGCTTCGGCGTGATACGCTCCACCAACCGGCGGGGCAGTCGACTGAAGTATCGGTTGCCCAATCCGATGGCACCCGCCACAGCGCCGGTGACGACGGCGGATGCGATCGGCGCCGCGAACGACCGTCCCAGACTCATGGTCTCCGAGTAGCGGAATCGCCGGCCATAGGCCCAATCCTGTAATGCATTGCTGCGCCTGACAATTCGGGTGTTGAATGGGCCCTGCACAAACCCGCCGGTCCAGAAGCCGGCAAGTTCGGGCGCCAGGTCGCGTCCGCGGCGGCGGGGAAAGTCCGGCTGCGGACCCAGTTCGGGTTCGGCGCCGCGATCGGTGGTCAAGGTATACGGGTCGTTGACCAGCCGGCGGGCGTCAGGGTCGCTGGATGCGCTGCGCATCGCCTCGGAATACGTTGCAACCGAGCCGCCGGAGACCCAGCGCTGGGAAAAGGAGCGCAGCACCAGGTCTGTGTCGCAGAGTTCGCCCGTGCCGTCTTCGACCGCCCGGCGGTACAGCTGGTAGACACTCAAATCCGAAGGCACCGAATCGAATCCGCAGGCGAGCACTATCCGGGCGCCGGTGTCGGCGGCTTGCTTGTGATACAGGTCGATGCTGTTGCGGCAGAACATCAATTCGCCGGTCAAGTCGGCATAGTCGGTTCCGGCCTGGGCGCAGGCCGCCACCAGCGGCAGGCCGTAGTGGGTGTAGGGGCCTACGGTGGTCAGCACTACCCGAGTCCGGGTGGCCATTGCCTCGAGCGTCGCCGGTTGTGACGCGTCGGCGACGATCAGCGGCCAGTCCCGGGCAGGGGCCAACGTTTCCCGCACGGCCCGCAGCCGTTCGCTGGAGCGGCCGGCCAGCGCAATCCGGGCGCTCGACCCGGCGCGCGCCAGGTGTTCGGCGGTCAACGTGCCCGAGAATCCGGTGGCGCCATACACGACGATGTCGAACTCGCGTTCGGCCGGACTCATCCGGGTGACACTACCGGAGCATCGCGGCGCCCCGGCCCGGGCGGGTGGCCGCCTCAGTCCTTGACGAAGCAGTACATCCGGTAGGAAATGTCGCCGCTTTCCAGGTAGCGCGACAGCTGGGTGCCTTGCACCCCGATGTATTCGCGCCCCGCGAAACGAAGGAAGGCCGGCAGATGGCGTTCGACCAGCTCCCGTGACTTCTGCGAATTCCTTTCAATGCCCCGCAAGACCTCGGCGTTGATCTCCCGCTGCGACAGTTGCCGCAGCGCGGCGTCGGCCAGGTCGGCCTCCCAGTCGGGGATCTCGTTGCTGGGGCGCAGGTCGGCGTAGGCCAAGTACCCTCCCGGCCGCAGCACCCGCACCACCTCGGCGAGGAAACGCCTGAAGTGCGGGTAACAGTGCGAGGCTTCGACGTTGAGAACCACGTCGAAGGATTCGTCGTCGAAGGGCAGGTTTTCGGCGTCACCTCGCACGAAATCAAGACCCGGCAAGTGGTGTCGCTTCTGGCAAAGTCTGATACCGGCCGGGTTCAAGTCGAGCGCCGTGTAAGAGGCCGGCGCCAAGGTGCGTGTCAGGTAGGAGGCTCCGCCGCCGTGGCCGCAACTGACCTCCAGCACCCGTTTGCCCTTCAGGTCCGCCTGGGTCGCCGTGCGGTGGTACAGGTTGATGTGGGCTCGGTTGGGCTCGTCGGATTCCTCCAGCGGCAGGGCCATCGGCGGATCTTCCTCATAGGCCCAGTTGATGAACACGATTTCGTCGGCACCGAGCCCGCGCGTCATCAGTGGATACCAGAACCGCCAAACTCGCTTGTAGATCGGGGTGCTCCCGACGCGGGCAAGCAGGCTGTGGGTGGGACTGAAGGGCATGGGCAAGCAGTATGGCAGACGCCGAAGACGTGCGAGCCATCGCGGGAAAAGCGGCGACCGCGTTGAGCTCTGGACCGTTGTCCGCCTTCGGCTCTGACGTCGCCGCCCCGCCCGCCGGACGCGGCCGGCTGCGGTAGCGTCCCGGGCATGTCGGTGATCAACAGCGCGGAATGTCGGCAGTGAGCGGGAGAGGATTTCGGTTCGGCTTCGTCGATTCGCTGGTGCACTCGCGGTTTCGGCCCGGCTGGCTGGCGCGGTCCAGTATGGTGGCGGCCACGCTGACCGGCGCCGATTCCTATTGGGTGGGCGACCATCTGAACGGGCTGGTGCCGCGCTCGATCGCGACGCCCGAATATCTGGGAATCGCGGCGAAACTGGTGCCCAGCGTCGACGCGAACTACGAACCTTGGACGATGCTGGGAAACCTCGCCTACGGGAGGCCCAAGCGATTGCGGCTCGGCATATGCGTGACCGACGCCGGTCGCCGCAACCCGGCGGTCACGGCCCAGGCCGCCGCGACCCTGCAGCTGCTTACCCGGGGCAACGCCATCCTTGGCATCGGTGTCGGGGAACGCGAAGGTAATGAACCCTACGGGGTGGAGTGGACCAAACCGGTGGCGCGGTTTGAAGAAGCGCTGGCCACAATACGCGCGTTGTGGAATTCGAACGGGGAGCTTGTCTCGCGCGAATCGACGTACTTTCCGCTGCATAATGCCGCGTTCGAGCTGCCACCATACCGGGGAAAATGGCCGGAAATCTGGATCGCGGCGCACGGGCCGCGGATGCTGCGGGCAACCGGACGCTACGCCGACGCCTGGGTTCCGATTGTGCTGGTGCGTCCCGGCGACTACAGCAGCGCGCTCGAAGCCGTGCGCACCGCGGCGTCCGACGCCGGTCGTGACCCGATGTCGATCATCCCCTCGGCGGTGCGCGGCGTGATCACCGGCCGAGACCGCGACGACGTCGAGGAGGCGCTGGACTCTGTCATCGTGAAGATGACCGCGCTGGGGGTACCCGGTACAGCCTGGGCCCGTCACGGTGTCGAGCATCCGATGGGAGCCGACTTCGCCGGGGTCCAGGATGTGATTCCCCAAACCATGGATGAGCAGACGGTCGTGTCATACACCGCGAAAGTCCCGCCGGCGCTCATGAAAGAGGTTGTCTTCAGCGGCACCCCCGAGGAAGTCGTCGACCAAGTAGCCGAATGGCGAGATCACGGCCTCGAATACCTGCTGGTGATCAACGGCAGTCTGGTCAACCCGAGGCTGCGCAAGGCGGTCGCGGCGAGCCTGCCGCACGCCAAGGTGCTGCGTGGGCTCAAGAAGCTGGGCGTCCGCTCGCCGACCCGCAGCTGACGACCGGGTTAATTCTGTGCGGCGGGCACAGTGGCCGGGACCTGTTATTGTCGTGGGGCCTCATCGATGTGGCGTTGCGATTCCGGGCCAAGCTACGAGCCGTATGTGCGCCGATTCCGATTCGAAGGACACGGCAGCAAAACGTCCGTACTCTCTTCCGTCAAGAGCCGAAGGATGATCATGCAGACGAACTTGTCATTTCAGGCTGGGGGCGAGGTGGCAACGCAAACCGAACGGATCGCGGATCCGCAAGCGGTGCAACCGCCGAATGGGACCGCAACGCGATTCGCGATGAGCGAATCGTCGCTCAGTGATCTGCTGCAGAAGGCAGCCAGCCAGTACCCCAACCGTGCCGCGTACAAGTTCATCGACTACGAGGTGGATCCGAAGGGATTTACCGAAACCCTCACCTGGTGGCAGGTCTATCGGCGCGCGGCGATCGTGGCGGACGAGCTGAGGATCTGCGGAGCGAGCGGTGATCGGGTTGCGATATTGGCCCCGCAGGGGCTGGAATACATCGTTGCCTTCCTGGGCGCGCTGCAGGCCGGTCTGATCGCCGTTCCGCTGCCGGTACCGCAGTTCGGCATCCATGACGAACGAATTTCCGCGGCCCTGCGCGATTCTCTGCCGACGGTCATTCTGACGACATCGTCGGTCGTCGACGAGGTCGCCAAGTATGTGCCCCATGCGCGCGCCGCGCAGGGCCGGGAACCGGTTGTCGTCGCGGTCGACTCGCTGGACCTGGACTCGCCGGGAGACCTGGCCCCCGCCGCGCCCGCGCGTCCGGGCACGGCCTACATCCAGTACACATCGGGGTCGACCCGCTCGCCGGCCGGCGTTGTCCTATCGCACAAGAACGTCATCACCAATTGCGTACAGCTGATGTCCGATTACCTCGGGGACACGGAAAAGGTTCCGTCAACGGCGGTGTCGTGGCTGCCGTTCTATCACGACATGGGCTTGATGTTGGGCGTCGTTCTCCCGATGATCAACCAGGACACCGCAGTGTTGCTAAGCCCAATGGCATTTCTGCAGCGGCCGGCCCGCTGGATGCAATTGCTGGGCAGACATCGTGGACAGATTTCCAGCGCACCGAATTTCGGCTTCGACTTGGCGGTGCGCAGAACATCCGATGACGATATGGCCGGTCTCGATCTCGGGCACGTCCGGGCGATCGCCACCGGCGCCGAACGCGTAAACCCCGCCACGGTCCGGCGTTTCATCGACCGGTTCGCCAAGTTCAACCTCAGCCAGACTGCGATCCGACCGTCGTACGGGCTGGCCGAGGCGACGGTGTACGTGGCGACCGCAGGACCGGGACGCCGGCCCAAGACTGTCTGTTTCGACTACCAGCACTTGGCGGCCGGTCGGGCGAAGCGTTGCGAGAGCGACGCCGATGAGGGCGCCAAGCTGGTCAGCTACGGTACGCCGCGGGCATCGACTGTGCGGATCGTCGACCCCGACACCAGGACGGAGACCCGCGAGGGAACCGTCGGCGAGATCTGGGTGCAGGGCGACAACGTTGCCATGGGCTATTGGCGAAACCCCGAACTCACCGAGCGGACTTTCGGGGCAAGGCTCGTCGATCCCTCGGCCGGCACGCCGGTGGGTCCGTGGCTGCGGACCGGAGATCTAGGCGTCATGTTCGAAGGCGAGCTGTTCATCACCGGCCGTATCAAGGATCTGTTGGTGGTGGATGGGTCCAACCACTATCCCGACGACATCGAGGGGACGATCCAGGAGATCACCGGCGGGCGGGTGGTGGCGATAGCGGTGCCCGACGATCGCACCGAGCAGCTGGTCACCATCATCGAGGTCACGACGTGGGGTCACCCCGCCGACGAGGCATCGGATAGGCTGCGCACGGTCAAACGCGACGTCACGTCCGCGATTTCGCGTTTGCACCGGGTGCGCGTCGCGGATGTCGTTATGGTGGCTCCGGGCTCGATTCCCGTCACTACCAGCGGTAAGGTCCGACGTTCAACCTGCGTCGAGCGTTATCTGAACCAGGAATTCACCCGCGTGGACGGTGCCGCATGACGGCGCACGTATGGGGGTTTGCGCGTTACCCGAGACACGGAATATGACCGACTGCACGCTGTCTGATGAAGAGATCCGACACCTCGATCGCGATCTTCGGATACTCATCGCAACCAATGGCACCCTGACCCGGATTCTCAACGTGGTGGCCAACGAAGAGATCGTCGTGCAGATCGTCAATCAACATATTCGGCAGGCCGCACCGAAAATGGTCGAGCTCGGCCAATCGGCGGCGAGCCGGGTTCTGCAACGTAATATCCTGCTCAAGGGCCGAAATTCAGGGACCGTGTTCGTGGCCGCGGAGTCGTTGGTCGCCATTGATCTGCTGCCCACCGAAATAGTGGCGCGATTGACCAGGACGGACCACCCTATTGGCGAGGTTATGGCAGCCAGTTACATCGAGACATTCAAGGAGGCGGCCAAAGTCTGGGTCGGAGCATCGCCCCGCTGGCTCGCTCTCGACGGATACCAGCACTCCCGCCGGAGAACCGTCTCGCGCCGCTACCGCATTTTGTCCGGCGGGCAGCCCATCATGGTCATCACCGAGTATTTTCTTCGCACCGTATTCCAAGATGTCCCGCATGAAGAAGCCGATCGCCGCCAGTTTTCGAATGTCATCACCGCGGCGCGCTAGGGCGGTCACCCAGTAATGCGGAATGGCAACTTGGCACGGCTGCTGGCTGAGCGGGCATCGCAAGCGGGATGGTACGACCGGCCCGCCTACTATGCCCCGCAGATCGTCACGCATGGCCAAATCCATGACGGCGGCGCGCGGCTTGCGCAAGTGCTGCGACACCGGGGCCTCGGCCCCGCCGATCGCGTCCTGTTGTGCCTTCCGGATTCACCGGAGCTGGTGCAGCTATTGCTGGCGTGCCTGGCTCGCGGCGTCATGGCTTTCCTGGCGAATCCGGAGCTGCATCGCGACGACCACGCGTTTCTGGAGCGCGACACCAAGCCGGCGCTTGTCGTCACCTCCGGCCCGCTGTGCGGCCGGTTTCGCCCGTCGGGCGTGGTCGATGCCGCCGAGCTGTTGTCGGCGGCGGCGCGGGCCGAGCCCGCAGAATACGAGCAGCTCGGAGGGGATGCTGACGCATACGCGACCTACACCTCGGGTACCACCGGGCCACCGAAAGCGGCCATCCATCGGCACGCCGACCCGTTGACATTCGTTGACGCCATGTGCCACCAAGCACTGCGGCTCACGGCCCACGACACGGGCCTGAGTACCGCACGCATGTATTTTGCCTATGGCCTGGGTAATTCGGTCTGGTTCCCGCTTGCGACAGGCGGTTCCGCCGTCATCAATCCATTGCCGGTGGGTGCGGAAATGGCTGCCACGCTGTGCGAGAGATTCGAGCCGTCGGTGCTCTACGGCGTGCCGAATTTCTTTGCCAGAGTCGTCGACACCTGTTCTTCCGAGTCTTTTCGGACGCTCCGGTGCATCGTGTCAGCGGGGGAGGCCCTCGACATGGGACTCGCCGAGCGGCTCATCGAATTCTTCGGCGGTATCCCCATTCTTGACGGAATTGGATCGACGGAGGTGGGGCAGACCTTCGTCTCGAATACCGTCGGCGAATGGCGTCCGGGAACTCTGGGGAAAGTTCTTCCGCCCTACGAGATTCGTGTTCTGGCACCGGATGGCACACCCGCAGAACCCGGGGCGGACGGAAATCTATGGGTGCGGGGACCATCGATCGCGACCGGCTACTGGAATTGTCCCGACCCGACCGTGGAGTTTGACGGGTGGCTCGACACCCGCGACGCGGTCCGCATCGACGCCAAGGGTTGGGTTTCCTACCGTTGCCGCGCGGACGACACGGAAATCGTCGGAGCCGTCAACGTCAATCCGCGGGAAGTCGAACGACTCGTGGTCGAGCACGACGCGGTGGCTGAGGTCGCGGTTGTCGGAGTAAAGGAATCCACCGGCGCGTCGGCACTGCAGGCATTTCTGGTGCCGGCGGGCGACGCGGTTATCGATGAATCGGTGATGCGAGACATCCACCGGAGGTTGCTTACCAGACTGTCCGCCTTCAAGGTGCCGCACAGACTTGCCGTCGTCGAGCGGCTTCCCCGGACCGCCAACGGAAAGTTGTTGCGCAGCGCGCTTCGTGCCGAGTGCCCGGCGAAACCGATCTGGGAACTCTCGTCGGTCCTGCCCGACGCGGACCCTCAGCTCGACAATGGGCGGACTGCCGTGCGGACCGTCGTCGGGCATGCCGGCGAAGTGACGCTGAAGGAACGCCTGGCCGCGTTGCAGCAGGAACGTCACCGGCTGGTGGTGGAGGCGGTGTCTGCCGAGGCCGCCAAGATGCTGGGTGAGTCGGATCCGCAGTCGCTCAATCGGGATCTTGCGTTCTCCGAGCTAGGTTTTGACTCCCAGATGACGGTCGTACTGTGTCATCGGCTGGCCGCGGCTACCGGCCTGCGGCTGCCGGAAACGGTCGGTTGGGACTACGGCTCGATATCGGGACTGGCCCAATACCTGGAGGCTGAACTGTCCGGCGGGGACCGGCAGGCGGGCCGGGTGGCCATGCCCCTGCCGGCAAGTATCGACGCGAAGGGGCGAGTCGACGAGGAATTGAAAAGAATCGACGAGCTGGTGGTGACGATCGGGGACGGCGAAAAGCAGCGCGTGGCTGACCGTTTGCGTGCCATCCTCGGCGCCATCACCGGCGCCGGGGATCGCTTGGGCAAACGGATCCAGGACGCCTCGACTCCCGACGAAATTTTCCAGCTGATCGATTCGGAGTTGGGCGAATCATGAAGAGGAGCAAGTGGCGATGACGACGAGCATGGAAGGCGCCGACCAGCAGAGCGAAAAGCTCTTCCGCTATCTGAAAAAGGTTGCTGTCGAGCTCGATGAGGCACGCGCCCGGCTGCGGGATTACGAACACCGGGCCACCGAACCGGTCGCGGTGGTGGGGATCGGGTGTCGCTTTCCGGGCGGGGTCGATTCTGCGGAGAAGTTGTGGGAGGTGGTCGCCGAAGGTCGGGATCTGGTATCGGAGTTTCCGACGGATCGCGGCTGGGATGTGGAGGGGTTGTTCGATCCGGATCCCGATGCCGAGGGCAAGACCTATACGCGCTGGGGTGCGTTCTTAGACGATGCCGCGGGTTTTGACGCCGGGTTTTTCGGGATCGCCCCCGGCGAGGTGTTGGCGATGGATCCCCAGCAGCGGTTGATGCTGGAGGTTTCGTGGGAGGCGTTGGAGCACGCGGGAATTGACCCGTTGTCGTTGCGGGGGTCGGCGACCGGGGTGTTCACCGGGATCTTCGCGCCGAGTTATGGCAGCAAGGAAACCGGGGGGCTGCAAGGGTACGGATTGACCGGCACGGCGGTTAGCGTGGCCTCGGGTCGGGTTTCCTACGTGTTGGGGCTGGAAGGCCCGGCGGTGTCGGTGGACACCGCATGCTCCTCGTCGTTGGTGGCCATCCATTGGGCGATGGCGGCGTTGCGCTCGGGGGAGTGCGACTTGGCGTTGGCCGGCGGCGTGACGGTGATGGGGTTGCCGTCGATCTTCGTCGGGTTCAGTCGGCAGCGGGGGCTGGCTGCCGACGGTCGCTGCAAGGCGTTCGCCGCGGCGGCCGATGGGACGGGCTGGGGTGAGGGCGCCGGTGTGGTGGTCCTGGAGCGACTCTCGGACGCGCTGCGGTTGGGGCACTCGGTGCTGGCGGTGGTGCGCGGCAGCGCCATCAATCAGGACGGTGCGTCCAATGGCTTGACCGCGCCCAACGGGCTGGCCCAGCAGCGGGTCATTCGGGCGGCTTTGGGCAGTGCCGGGTTGACCGCGGCGGACGTCGATGTGGTGGAGGCGCACGGGACGGCCACCACGTTGGGTGACCCCATCGAAGCGCATGCGTTGTTGGCCACGTACGGGCAAGGTCGTCCTGCGCAGCGGCCGTTGTGGGTGGGTTCGATCAAGTCGAACATGGGTCATACCCAGGCTGCGGCGGGGGTTGCCGGGGTCATCAAGATGGTGCAGGCGATGCGGCATGGCCTGATGCCGGCGACGCTGCATGTGGATACGCCTTCGCCGCGGGTGGATTGGGAAAGCGGCGCTGTGTCGGTGTTGACCGAGGCCCGGGACTGGCCCGCTGACGGGCGTCCGCGCCGGGCCGGAGTGTCCTCGTTCGGGATCAGCGGCACCAACGCGCACGTGATCCTGGAGCAGGCTCCCGCGCCGGCCCCGGTGGCGGCGGACCAAACCACCGGGGGCGGACAGCGGTTGTCGGTGATGCCGTGGGTGGTGTCGGCGAAATCGGCTGAGGCGTTGACGGCGCAGGCGAGCCGATTGGCGGCCCATGTGCAGGCCGACCCGGCGTTGGATCCGCTCGACGTGGGCTGCACGCTTGCCGGGCGGTCGGTGTTCGAGCATCGAGCCGTGGTGGTCGGCGCCGACCGGCCGGCGTTGATCGCGGGGCTGACCAGCGTGGCCGATGGTGACCCGGGTGCGGGCGTAGCGGTGGGTCAAGCGGGTCCGGTGGGCAAGACGGTGGTGGTGTTTCCGGGGCAGGGCGCCCAGCGCCTCGGGATGGGCCGCGAGTTGTACGACCGGCTGCCGATATTCGCCGAAGCGTTCGACGAAGTGGCCGATGAGTTGGATCAGCATCTGAGATTGCCGCTGCGCGATGTTGTTTGGGGCAGCGACGCGGCTTTGCTGGACACCACCGAGTTTGCTCAGCCGGCGCTGTTGGCGGTCGAGGTGGCGTTGTTCGCGGTGTTGCGGCGCTGGGGTGTGCAGCCCGATTTCGTGATGGGCCACTCGGTGGGGGAGCTGTCGGCGGCGTACGTGGCCGGGGTGTTGACGCTGGCGGACGCGGCGATGTTGGTGGTGGCGCGGGGGCGGTTGATGCAGGCGCTGCCGGCGGGTGGAGCGATGGTGGCGGTGGCCGCTTCTGAAAAAGAGGTGATGCCGTTGCTGGGCGAGGGGGTGGGCATCGCCGCGATCAATGCGCCCGGATCGGTGACCATCTCCGGTGCCGAGGCCGCCGTGAGCGCGATTGCGGATCGCTTTGCCGAGCAGGGTCGGCGGGTGCACCGGTTGGCGGTGTCGCACGCTTTTCATTCGCCGCTGATGGAGCCGATGCTCGACGAGTTCGCGCGGATAGCGGCCCGGTTCGAGCCACGGACGCCGCAAATCGGCCTGGTGTCGAACGTCACAGGTGAATTAGCCAGCGCCACAGGCGATTTCGGGTCGGCGCGGTACTGGGTCGACCATATCCGGCGGCCGGTGCGTTTCGCCGACAGCGCGCGTCAGGTACAGCAGCTCGGCGCGACGCACTTCCTCGAGGTCGGTCCCGGCAGTGGTTTGACGAGCTCCATCGAGCAGTCGTTGACCCCGGCTGAGGCGGTCGTGGTGTCGATGCTCGGCAAAGACCGTCCCGAATTAGCCGCTGCGCTGGGTGCGGCCGGCCAGTTGTTCGCCACTGGTGTGCCGGTGGATTGGCCGGCAGTGTTCGCCGGCTCGGGTGGGCGGCGGGTCGACTTGCCCACGTATGCCTTTCAGCGGCGGCGGTTTTGGGAGACGCCGGGCGGGGACGGGCCCGCCGACGCGGTCGGTCTGGGTCTGGGCCCGACCGAGCACGCGTTGCTGGGTGCGGTGGTCGAGCGGCCCGACTCCGACGGAGTGGTGCTGACGGGCCGGTTGTCGTTGGCCGATCAACCGTGGCTGGCCGATCACGTCGTCGGCGGAGTGGTGCTCTTCCCCGGGGCGGGTTTCGTGGAGTTGGTCATCCGCGCCGCGGACGAGGTCGGCTGTGCGGTCATCGACGAGCTGATCCTGGCCGCGCCGCTGGTGATGCACCCTGGCGCGGGGGTCAAGGTGCAGGTGGTGGTCGGCGCCGCCGATGATGCGGGAACCCGGGCAGTGTCGGTGTATTCCCGCGGTGACCACTGCGACGGGGAGTGGTCGCTGCATGCCATGGGCACGCTCGGGGAGAGCCCCGCGCAGGCCTCGGCGGACTTGTCGGTGTGGCCGCCGGAAGATGCGGAGATTGTCGACATTTCCGACGGCTACGAACGGTTGGCCGCCCGCGGTTATGCCTACGGCAAGGCATTCCAGGGGCTGGTGGCGGTCTGGCGGCGCGAGTCGGAGTTGTTCGCCGAGGTGGTTGCTCCCGCGCAGCACGGGGTGGCGGTCGATGGGATGGGGATGCATCCGGCCGTGCTGGACGCGGTGCTGCACGCCCTGGGACTGGCTATCGAAACCACCGAGACGATGCTGCCGTTCTGCTGGCGCGGGGTGTCGCTGCACGCCGGCGGCGCCGGGCGGGTACGGGCCCGTCTGGCCTCGGCAGGCGCCGATGCCATCTCGGTCGAGATCGCCGATGCCGAGGGGCTGCCGGTGCTGACGGTCGGCGCCCTGGTGACCCGGGCGACGACGGCCGAGCAGTTGCGCGCCGCGGTGAACGCCGCCGGCCGCGGGCCGGACCAGGGACCGCTGGAGGTGATCTGGTCACCAATGCCGTTGAACCACAACAGTAATGACGAGTCTGACCAGCCCGCGGTGCTGTCGGTGCTGTCTTGGGAGGACTATTGCGCCGCTGATGCGGGTATGCCGGCGAGCGCCAACGGTAATGGCGCCGGGGCCGGCGATGCGCCCGTGGTGCTGTGGGAGTGCGGTTCTGCCGGCGCGGATGCGGTGGGCTCGACGTATGCGGCCACCCACGCCGCCTTGCGGGTATTGCAGTCCTGGCTGGGCACCGACCGGCCCGGCACTTTGGTGGTGCTGACCCGCGGCGCGGTCGGATTGGCCGGTGAGGATGTCAATGATCTGGCTGCCGCAGCGGTGTGGGGTCTGGTTCGTTCGGCACAGGCCGAACAACCCGGACGGATCGTGTTGGTCGACACCGACGCAGTGGTGGATCGGGGGGTGGATGCTGTGGCGCTCGCCGCCGTCGGCGAACCCCAACTGGTGGTGCGCGGCGGCGTGGTGCACAACGCCCGGCTGGCCTCGGCGCCGCCGCTGCTGGCCTTGCCCGCCGAAGAGGCGTGGCGGTTGGCCGCCGGTGGCGGCGGGACCCTGGAGGATTTGGTGATCCAGCCCTGCCCGGAGGCCCGGGCACCGCTGCAGGCGGGCCAGGTGCGGGTGGCCGTGGCCGCCGTCGGGGTCAATTTCCGCGATGTGGTGGCCGCGTTGGGGATGTATCCGGGCCAGGCGCCAGCGCTGGGCGCCGAAGGCGCCGGAGTGGTGATCGAGACCGGCCCCGACGTGACCGGTGTGGCCGTCGGCGACGCGGTGATGGGCTTCCTGGGCGGCGCCGGCCCGCTGGCGGTGGTGGATCAGCGGCTGGTTGTCCGGGCGCCCCTGGGCTGGTCGTTCGCGGAGTCCGCGGCGGTGCCGGTGGTGTTCTTGACGGCGTTGTTCGGGTTGTCGGACCTGGCCGAGATCAAGGCGGGCGAATCGGTGCTCATCCACGCCGGCACCGGTGGCGTGGGCATGGCGGCAGTGCAACTGGCTCGCCACTGGGGAGTCGAAGTCTTCGTCACCGCCAGCCGTGGTAAGTGGGACACGTTGCGCGCCATGGGCTTTGACGACGACCACATCGGCGATTCCCGCACGCTCGAGTTCGAGGAAAAGTTCTTGGCAGTCACCGACGGCCGCGGGGTCGACGTGGTGCTCGATTCGCTGGCCGGCGAATTCGTCGACGCTTCGCTGCGTTTGCTGGTCCGCGGCGGGCGCTTCCTCGAGATGGGCAAGACCGATATCCGCGATCCGCAGAAGATCGCCGCCAACTATCCGGGCGTGCGGTATCGGGCGTTTGACCTGTCGGAGGCCGGTCCGGTGCGCATGCAGGCGATGCTTCGCGAGGTGAAGGAGCTGTTCGACACCCAGGTGCTGCATCGGCTGCCGGTCACCACCTGGGATGTGCGCTGCGCGCCGGCGGCATTCCGGTTCATGAGCCAGGCCCGCCATATCGGCAAAGTGGTGTTGACCATGCCCTCGGCGTTGGCCGACGGGCTCGCCGACGGCACCGTGCTGATCACCGGCGCCACCGGGATGGTCGGTGCGGTCCTGGCCCGCCACCTGGTCAGCGCCTTTCGCGTGCGTCATGTGGTGCTGGCCAGTCGGCGCGGCGATCGCGCCGCGGGGGCTCCGGAGCTGGCCGCCGAGTTGGCGGAGGCGGGTGCCAGGGTGCAGGTGGTGGCCTGCGACGTGGCCGATCGGGACGCGGTGGCGGGCTTGTTCACGCAGCTTGCGGCGGAGTGGCCGCCGGTGCGCGGGGTGATTCACGCCGCGGGGGTGGTCGACGACGCGGTGATCAGCTCGCTGACACCGGATCGCATCGACACGGTGTTGCGGGCCAAAGTGGATGCGGCCTGGAACCTGCACGAGGCCACCCGGGGTCTGGATTTGTCGATGTTCGTGCTGTGCTCCTCGATCGCGGCAACGGTGGGCTCTCCGGGGCAGGGCAACTACTCGGCGGCGAACGCGTTTCTGGACGGCTTGGCCGCTCGCCGGCAGGCCGCGGGCCTGGCGGGGACGTCGCTGGCGTGGGGGTTGTGGGAACAAACCAGCGCCATCACCGCTCATTTGAGTGAGCGTGACCTGGCCCGGATGAGCCGTAGCGGGCTGGTCGCTATGAGCCCGGAGCAGGCATTGGAGTTGTTTGACGCCGCGTTGACGATCGATCACCCCGTCATGGTCGCTACTCGCCTGGACCGGGCCGCGCTCGATGCCCGGGCCCAAGCCGGCGGGTTGCCGGCATTGTTCAGCGGGCTCACCCGCCGCCCACGTCGCCGCCAAATCGACGACACCGGAGATGCCACCCAGTCCAAGTCGGCGCTCGCCCAACGCCTCCACGGGCTGGCACCCGACGAACAACACGGCCTGCTGGTAGGGATAGTGCGAGCGCAGGCCGCGGCGGTGCTGGGTCGTCCCGCTCCCGAGGACATCGACCCCGACGCCGGGTTCCAAGACCTGGGCTTCGACTCGCTGACCGCCGTCGAGCTGCGCAACCGTCTCAAGAACGCTACCGGGCTGACCCTGCCGCCCACCGTGATCTTGGACCACCCCACCCCGACCGCTGTCGCCGACTACATCGCACGGCAAATACGTCCCGAATCCAATGGTGACCGGTCACCGGTTGCCGAACGCGACGAAGAAGACCAAGAGAAAGTGTCGGTCCATGCGTAGCCTGGTCCGGCCGGCACCGGCAGGCTTGCGGCATCGGCCGGTCGACACGGCGGTGCCGACGGCCCGTCGTGCCGTTCGGATGCCGGGCCGGCGACAGCCACCCGGGCGGTACCGCACCGGGCTAGTGTGGACGCACCGGACCTGTAGTCGGCCGGGTTGATCGGCCGACACACGGCGGATCGCGGGGGCCGGAGACGGTCGGGACAAGACCGGGGACAGGGCGCCGAACCGGTGAACGTCGTCGCTGTCTTGCTGCGCTGTGGTGGCTTGACTGGTCTGTGTGTTGGGTCGGTGCCGCGCGGGTCGCGAGCGGTTCGGGCGAAACATCATCGAGAGGATGAGCAATGAACGATCGGAAACCGCCGGTGACTTTCGCCCTTCTGATGGCGGTGGCCGCTGGGCTGGTGCTGTGGCTACCCGGCTGCGCCGCTGACAAACCCGAATCCGAGGCGCACAGTTCGGCCAGTACGACGAGCGACCCCGCGCTGGTGGCCGAGGTCAAGCAGTCGCTCGAGGCGACAAAGGCCTTGACGAGTGTGCACGTGGCGATCCGAACGGCCGGGAAAGTCGAGAGTTTGCTCGGTATCACCAGCGCCGACGTCGATGTCCGGGCCAATCCGCTTGCCGCGAAAGGCGTGTGCACCTATCAGGGCCAGCCGGACGTCCCGTTCCGCACCAAGGACGACAACATCTCGGTGAAGTTGTTCGATGACTGGACCAACCTGGGCTCCATCTCCGACTTGGCGGCCTCACGGGTGGTTGATCCCAGCAACGGGGTGGCGAAGGTGCTCTCGGGTATCACCAATCTGCAGTCGCAAGGCTCGGAGGTGATCGACGGAATTCCCACCACCAAGATCAGCGGAACCGTCCCGACGGACACCGTCAAGATGTTGGATCCTGGTGCCAGGCAGCCGAGGCCAGCGACCGTGTGGATCGCCTCGGACGGTTCGCACCGCCTCGTGCGGGCAAACATCGACATCGGGTCCGGGACGGTCGAGCTCACCCTGTCGAAATGGAACGAACCCCTCAGTGTCGACTAGAAAGTCGACTAGCAACGACCAACTTCGCTGGGGCCCGACTTCATCAGCCTAGCCGTAGCCTCGATTTTGGATGCCGGTAGGTGTGGGCTGCGTCTGTGGCCCAATTGGCTTGTGTGGGTGTTCGTTTCGTGAACTGACGCATGCGGCGCCACGCCGCGCCCGTCCGCCGACACTTCACCCGCGGCCCCGCCGCGATACCCTTCACCTGCAAAGCGCCTTTCCGGTTGCGCCGATCGGACCTTCGTCAAGTCGATCCTGCACTGCAGGACAGGCACTTTCGCCTATCAACACCGCGCCACACTCGGCCGTTTCATGAAAAGTCCAGGGTAGGCTGAGCCGCGGCTGGCTGTTGCTGTGGGCCGGTGCTGACGAAGGACCGTCGGGATGTCTGGCAGGGAGGCTGGCGTCGATGGTGTTGTTGTGGGCTGTCCCCGCGGAAATAGTGGCTGCGGCCGGGCAGCTGGACGATATCGGGCAGTGTCTGCGCTCGGCGAGCGCGGTCGCGGCGGGGCCGACGACAGCGGTGGCGGCTGCCGGTGGGGATGAGATATCAGTCGCGTTGGCCGCGTTGTTGGGTGCTCATGGTCAGGATTTTCAGCGGCTGATTGCCGCGGCGGGAGTGTTTCACCAGGACTTGGTGTCGGCACTGGGGGCAGCTGGGCGTTCCTATGCTGCAGCCGAGGCGGCTAGTGCATCGCCGTTGGCGGAGTTGTTGGCGTTGGTCAATGCGCCCACGGAGGCGTTGTTGGGGCGGCCGTTGATTGGCAATGGCGCCCCGGGTACACCGGGCACCGGAGACGCCGGCGGGGCTGGGGGGCTGTTAATTGGCAATGGTGGGGCCGGAGGGTCGGGTAAGGCCGGTATGGCAGGCGGGGCCGGTGGCGCCGCTGGGCTGATCGGAACGGGCGGAGCGGGTGGGGCCGGTGGGTCCTCAACCACCGGGGCCGGCGGGCCCGGTGGCCCCGGTGGGCGAGGCGGGTTCTTGTCCGGACCCGGGGGCGCCGGCGGCTCGGGTGGGAATGCCGGCGCGACAGGCGTGGGTGGGCAGGGCGGTGGGGGAGGCGTGGGTGGACTGTTCAGCGCCGGCGGAGTCGGTGGTTCCGGCGGTTCCGCTCCCAATGGGAACGGCGGCGCTGGTGGCAGCGGTGGAGCCGCCGGAGCACTTGCCGGGCTTGTTGGAGCCGGCGGCGGCGCGGGTGGCAGCGGCGGCGCCTCGTCAAGTGGGACGGCCGGAGCCGGTGGTGCGGGCGGCAATGCCGGTCTGATCGGCGGTAACGGTGGTACCGGCGGAACCGGCGGGACGGGGTTCAGTGGCGCGGCCGCGGGGATGGGCGGGACCGGCGGCAACGGCGGCCTGCTCTTCGGCGCTGGTGGCGCTGGAGGCACCGGCGGAGACGGCGGCCCTGGCGGGGCAGGCGGGGCGGGCGGTCACGCGGCCCTGCTGTTCGGCGATGGCGGACCCGGCGGCGCCGGTGGCCTCAACAACAGTGCGCTGGGCGCGGGTGGGGCCGGTGGGCCCGGCGGCATCAGCAGTTTGTTCGGCAACGGAGGTATCGGCGGGGCCGGAGGTGCGGGCATCCTCGGCAATGGCGGTAACGGCGGTTTCGGCGGCCAAGGTGGCCTGTTGTTTGGTGGTGGCGGCGCCGGCGGTTCCGGCGGGCAAGGCGCAGCCAACGGCGGAAACGGGGGCAACGGCGGCAATGCCCTGCTGCTCGGCGTCGGCGGCAACGGCGGCAACGGTGGGCTGGGGGGTACGACGGGCGGCAACAGTGGTGCTGCTGGTTCCAACGGGTACCTGTTCAACCAGACGGTGCTCAACGTGGTCAACGCGCCCACCGAGTGGTTGTTCGGGCGTCCGCTGATCGGCAACGGCGCCAACGCGCCCGCGGGAAGCGGGTTGGCGGGCAGCCCGGGCGGGTTCTTGATCGGTAACGGTGGTGCTGGAGGGGCCGGCAAGGCTGGTGTCAATGGCGGTGCTGGCGGAGCGGCTGGACTGATCGGCGTCGGCGGTTCGGGTGGCGCAGGCGGAGGCTTTCCGACCGGATACGCCGGAGCCGGAGGACCGGGTGGTGCCGGTGGCCTGTTGCTCGGCGCCGGGGGTCCAGGCGGAACCGGCGGATATTCAAACATCGTCAGCGGCGACGGCGGACCCGGCGGTGCCGGCGGACTGCTAGGCGGCGGCGGTGCCGGTGGTTCAGGCGGCTCCGGCGGTGGTGTCGACGGAACTGGAGGGGCCGGTGGCAATAGTGGGCTGCTCGCCGTTCTGGCTGGTGCTGGCGGCGGTCCCGGAGGCGTCGGGGGCTCCGGCGGCACTGTCGGCGGGGCCGGCGGGCCCGGCGGCACCGGCGGTTTGCTCCTCGGCCCCGGTGGCCTCGGCGGCTCCGGCGGCGCCGGGAGCTCGGTCGGAGGGGCCGGCGGGACCGGCGGCACTGCCGGCGTGCTGTTCGGCACTGGCGGCACCGGCGGCACCGGCGGGATCAGCCCAGGCGGCGGGTATGGCGGACAAGGCGGAGCTGGCGGAAATGCCGGATGGCTGGTCGGTGACGGCGGTACCGGCGGGGTTGGGGGCCATGGCAATACCGGAGGTGGCGGTGGCGACGGCGGCGCTGCCGGCCTGGTCTGGGGTGACGGCGGCGATGGCGGTGCCGGCGCACTCGGGGCCTCCTTCGGCGGGTTCGGTGGCGCCGGCGGCTACACCGGTCAGCTCTTGGGCAACGGCGGCGCAGGCGGCGCGGGCGGAGAAGGCCTGGCAAACACTGGCGGTAGCGGTGGAACCGGCGCCGACGCCGGAATTATCAGCAATGGAGGCAACGGCGGCAACGCCGGTGCTGGCGTGACATTTGGCACGGCTGGTCAGGGCGGCGCCGGCGGGCTGCTCATCGGCGCCAGCGGCCTCAACGGCAACTAACCAGCACACCGCCGGACTATGCCGCCGGCGCCTGCGCGCAGATTCACCCGCAACCCCGCCGACTCCGAGACCGTCCCGACCTTCAAAACCGGCCGCGTTGTGCTGTCGGTAGCCCACGGGGCCGTCGGGGGCGCGGGTGGGAGCGGTTGAGGCTGAGCCGCCGTTGGTCGCTGCCGGTCGATGTTGGCATAGGGATGCAGGGGACCGTCGGGCTGCTGTAGGGGAGGCTGGCGTCGGTGGTGTTACTCGATGACAACGCTTTGAGAACATCGCTAGGTTCGGCGCGTGTCGGCGTGCCAAGGTGGCGCGCGTGCCCTACACACGACGGCTTCAGCGTGCGGCCTTAGCCAGCGCGGTCGTGTTGGCGCTGGCGATGTCCGCACCAGCGGCCGCCGACACCGATAACCAGCCTATTCCGCCCGCACCCACAGCACCCTGCGATGCCTACAGTCCGGTTGCCTTTCCCTGCGTCGGCACCGGCAAGTTCGCCGACGCCGTCGCTGCGGAATGTCGCCGCCTCCCGGTGTCCGATCGGTGGTGCCTGCTTCCGCTCGCCCACCGGGTAACCCAATCTGCTACCGATGCCTACCTGCAGTCCTGGGTGCATCGCACGGCCCAATTCCAGTACGCGCTGCAAGATTCGTCGTCGCTACACAACGCCCAGTGGCTGGGCACCCACAACTCGTACAACAGCCTCACCGAAGGGTTCACCCTCTCGCACGCCGACTCAAACCAACAGCTGTCGTTGACTCAGCAGCTGAACATCGACATGCGCTCCATCGAGCTGGACCTGCATTATGTCCCACGCCTGTGGCAGTTCGGGGCGCGCGCCGTGGTCGTGTGTCACGGGCTCTCACCGGCCCAAGGCAACTTGGGCTGCACCAACGAGCCCACCTTCGCCCACGTCTTGCCTGAGATCGCGACCTGGCTCAACGCCCATCCCGACCAGGTCATCATGCTCTATCTCGAAGACGCCTTGCAGGACGCGGCGGCGTATGCCTCGGCGGTGGCGACCATGGCCAGCGTCCTGCAGCGTCCGAACCACACCAGCCTCATCTACCACCCCAACCCTGCCGACAAGGGCCCCGACGGCTGCGTTACTCTCCCGCTCAGCGTGACACGTGACCAGGTCCGCGCCGCCGGCGCGCAGGTCATCATTGTCAGCAAATGTGCACCCGACTGGTCGGCCGACGTGTTCAATTGGAACCCGGTGGAGGTGGAGAGCAACAGAAGCTCCGGCTACCAGCCGTACCCGGCGTGCGATCCCAATTTCAACCGCACGGTCTACGACACGAAGATCGTCCGTTACTACGAGGACACCACCTTTGTGTCGAGTCTGGCCGACCCCACCATGCCACCCATCAATCCAAATGCGCTTTCACCGTCGAAGGTGCAGTCGATGACCAACTGCGGCGTCCAGATGTTCGGCTTCGACCAGATTCTGCCCGAGGATGGGCGCATCCAGGCATCGCTTTGGAGCTGGGCACCCGACGAACCGCGCGCCAATGCCGGAAGCTGCACCCTGCAGAGAGCGGACGGTCACTGGGTAGCCGCACCGTGTACGGACTCACACCCCGCGGCCTGCCTCAACGGAAGCACGTGGTCTGTGACGGCGCCGGTAACGTACGCAGGGGCTCCGGCTGCCTGCACCGCAGGCGGCTCGACATTTGACCTGCCTCTGTCCGGGTACCAGAACTCGCAACTGAATGCGGTGGACGCTGCCGGCGGAGGCGCCTGGATCAAGCACACGATTTAGCGCGGGCGATCAAGGGCTAGCTTCGATTTTGCATGTCGGTAGGTGTGGGCTTCGGCTGTGGATCGGATTGGCTTGTGTGCCTGTTCTTTTCGTGAACTGGCGTGTTTGAGTATCATTTGCCACGGGGATGGGACCACCGAATTGCCATGAGGATGGGAGCACCGGTGGTCGTCGAGCATGTGGGTCTGGGCTGGTAGTGTCAACCGGCCGGTGAGAGTTTCTGGCGGCGCCGGTAGGACTCGCCTTCGATGACGAGTTCGTGTGCGGTTGAGGTGAGGCCGTCGACAGCCGCTTGGGCGAGTAGTGCGTCGCTCATCATGGTCAGCCACTCATCTGGTTCGCGGCTGGAAGTCGTCACGGTGGCGGCTTTGTGGTGGCGGGCCACCACAAGCTCGTAGAAATCGGCGGTTTCGGTGGCGTCGAGCGGCTGGTGCGCGAAGTCATCGATCAGCAGTAGCTGGACTTGGGCGAGCCGGCGTATCTCAGCTTCGACGCTGTTGTCGAGGCGGGAGGCGTTGGGCCGCTTGAACATTGCATTGGCGCGCAACTTGAGAATACTGACTCGGCGGCGTACCGCAATGTGGCCGAGCGCGGTGGCCAGATCCGTTTTGCCGACCCCCACCGGGCCCAGAAGGCAGGCACCGTGAGGGCCGTCGAGAAACCGCGGGCTGGTCAGCTCATTCCACAGGGTGCGGTCGTAGCGCACCGCCGCCGTGTCGGCCCTGGTGTCCAGGCGCATGCCGGGGTCGAGGATGGCGGCGTGGGCACTCCGGGTCGCCGACGTTGTGTCGCGGCGGGTGGCTTCGTAGCCGAGAACCAGTTCGAGGAACGCCACATGCGACAGGTGTTGTTGTTTGGCCAGGGTGAGCCGCTCGGGCAGGGTGTCGAGCATCTGCCCGAGTTTGAGTCGCTATGGTTTCGTCACTTGTCAGCCTCTGTCGTAGCGCCGCCGCCGATGACGGTCGTCCAGGACGGTTTGGTCCGCCGGTATTCGCCCCGGTCGCGGGCGAAACGCGCCGAGACGACGCCGCTGGCCGCCTGTGGCGGCGGCGCCGGGGTGCTCTCGGTGGCGCGCTGCAGCATGGAGGCGATCTTGGCCACCGAGACGGCGTCGAGGTCCAGCGCCCGCGAGCACGCGGTGTCCTCCGGGTCCTCGCCGTAGCGTTTGACCAGTCCGAGTAGCCGGTAGACCTGACGCATCGCCGTCCACGGCAGATGGTGGTCGAGCAGGCGCTCGGCGTAGATGCCGACGTTGGGTCCGTGCGAGGTGGCGGTGCGGATCAGCCGCTGCAGGTCCCGCATGGCGCAGGCGGTCTTATCGGCGGGCAGATCATCGGGGTCGGTGACCCGGCTGCCCGGCAGCTGTCGCGGATGGGTCTTGACCAGCTGCCTACGATGAAATAACTTGACCAGCTCATCATCGGCACCAGCCTGAACACGTTGACCTATAAGATGTTTCGGAGCCGAATACAACGCCTTGCCGACTTGTACTTGGTAATCCGGTTAACGGTGACCTCGGTGTAGATCGGCACCGCGTACCGCGATTGCGGTGCCGGTAGCAGCACCCCGGCCTCGCGTTCGGCGAACACCTCGGCCGGGCGCGCTCAGATGGTCGCATGAATCCGCTGGCCGGCCGTGTCCGCGCACCAGATCTCGGCGCGGCCCTGCGCGTCGGTCAAATCGATGAATTCCTCACCGGCGAAGAAGTTTCCGCGTACATACTGCACCACTCGCTCGACGCGGGGCTTGTCTTGAGACGAGCGGACCCACGCCGCCTCACAGCTGGCGACGATCGCCTCCAGTGTCTGCGCGAACGTCAGCCACACGAACATGTGCCGTGAGAACACCGCGGTGAAGATCAACGCGTGCACCACCCGACGCCGTCCCGACTCCGAGTCGTAGATCAAACCCATTCTGGCGAAATCGATCTGGCACTCCACTCCCGGCTCACCGTCGACCACCGGCACCGTCTCCCGCGCGGATCGACTCCGATAATCGGTGCGATCCACGCAATAGCGGTGCAGCATGCGATGCGGCACCCGCAGACCGCGGCGGTGAAGCAGATCACCGATCTTGAAAACCGTCAGCTCCAGACCAACCCAGTCGACGATTTGCGCGTGTTCGCCCTCCAACGCATCCCACGCGGCACCGTGGCCCTGCGGCCGGGCCGGACGCGCCGCGGCGGTCACCTGCCCAACCAATTCGTCGGTTAACCGGCCCTTCACCGCCGTCGCGAACCAGTCTGGCCGGGATCGCCGCATCCCTGTAGCTCTGCGCGGTCTTGCGGTCCACGCCGGCCTGCTCAGCCACCTTCCGCGGGCCCTTGCCAGCCAGCCAGGCGCGCAGCACCTAACTAATCTCGATCACCGAAACCTCCCTGAATACCATCCCCACGAAAACGTCCACATCGATCGACCTGCAGCGATCCGAACCGGGAAACCGAGGACCGCCCGGCAGACACCCCGGGTGGTCCCATTACTGGCGACCAGGTGGTCCCATGACCGTGGCAAAACTCGGCTCAAAGGGTCCCATGAACGTGGCAAATGACAAGTGCGCCGGGCGCAACCTGGTGCGCCGAGCGTGCCATGGCTGCGAAAAATCGGCCAACTTCTCACACTGAGAACACGTTCGGCGAAATCCTGGTGACTGCGATAAGCGCGCGTGACGGTCGACGGTGGCGCTTTCGGCCTTGGTTTAGTGCGGACGTTTCGACTGGCCGCGGCGCAAACGCGCAGTTCAGCAATGTGTCACTGCTCGAAATCGCGGATCGTGAGCCAGTCGAGTTACTGATGCCGTCGAGCACACACGGATCAGGTTCCCGGCCAACCGGCACGTCACTGCCCGCCCGCTGCGCGCCGCCGGTGCGCTCTGAAGTTGGCCCCTAGCGCGTCCGCACCAAGTGCGAACCGAACCCGCAAAGTCAGGGCGATACAGCGGAGGGCAACGCGCACAGTGATGAAAGTCAGGTGCCAAGCAGCCGAGGCCGGCGACCGTGTGGATCGCGTCGGACGGTTCGCACCGCCTCGTTCGGGCAAACATCGACATCGGGTCCGGGACGGTCGAGCTCACCCTGTCGAAATGGAACGAACCACTCAACCTCGACTAGCAACGACTAGCAACGACCAGCTTCGCTGGGGGCCAACACGTTCAGCTGTCCATTGCGGGCTCGATGACCGGTGGCTGCTGGGCCGGGTTGTTGCGGATCGCGGCCGGGATGAACACGCGTGCCGCCGCGGTCAGCACGCCCAGCCCGATCAGCACAACGGTACCGAGTTGGCTGAGAGCGCCGGGGGAAGCTGCCGACACCAACAGCAGGCCGCCGGCGAAAACGGCACAAAGGCCGGTCAGTGGGGCGACGGCGCCCGAGAGCGTCTCCGTCTCCGCAGACTCGGTGGCGAGAAGAATGGCGACGAGACGCGGGACGCCGAACGCAGCGAGGATGGCGAACGACACCAGCGGAACCGCGGCCTGCAGCTCGCGATCCAGTAGGTATTGCCACAGCACCACCGAAATCCCCAGCGCGGCAAGGTAGGACGCCGTCACCCCCAGGCCGGCCGCCAGTCCGCTGACCGCGCCGCGCCACAGGCCGATCAGGGCCGCCACCGCGAGCATCGTCACGGCCAGCAGCACGGCATCATGGGTGAGGGCACCGCGGACGGCTGCGGCTACTTGCGCGGCCCCGGCCACGGTGATCTGGCTGTCGACAAGGCTTCCGTACTTCATCGCCGCGCCCGCGGCTAGTCGGAGCGACTGCACACGGGCCGCCGCACCGAGATCCAGACCGTTACCGTCGGAATAGACGAACAACCGGGTCGACGTGCCGTCTGGTGAGAACATCGATTGCCGCACACGCTGATACGACGGATCCGCCAGTTCCTTGCGGGTGAGGTGGAAGCCGCCCTCGCCGGTGTCGGCGAAATCGACGCTGATGTTTTTCAGGAACGCCGACACCTGCACGAGTTGCGGCAGGATTTCTTGGATACTCGATTCGAGCTTTGGCACGAAGGAGCGCAGCTGGCCCAGCGTAGACCGCATTTCCGCCACCACGTGCGGTGTCGAGGCGAAGGCGCCCATCGTTTGGCTCGATACCGCGGCCATGCGGTCGGCGCCGTTGGTCAGCGCGGCCACATCGGTGACCACCAGGTCAAGGGGTCCCACGAGCTGGCGCGCGGCCGAGCACAGTTGCTCGTCGGGACAATACGTACCGCCGGTGATCATGTCACGCAACGGGTTCAGGTATTGCGAAACCTCCGCAGCTCTGCCCCGGAGGTTCTGCGTCACGGAGATGACCCGGTTGATGTTCTGCTGTATCTGGTTCGCCCCGGCGAGACCGATTCTCACGCTGCTGTCCAGCTGGTCGATTGCGGCGCCGACCTGATCGATCGTGGCCCCCAGGGACTTGATGGCGTTCAGCTGTGGCATGAACGACCCGGCCCCTCGGTTCAGCTGATCGGAGAGCTTGCCCGCGGCGGAGGTGAGCGAGGCGTCGGCCCACGGAACACCGGCCGGCCATGCCGCCGACTCCACCTTGCGCACCCCGGGAATCTCCATCAGCCGGTGGCTGAGCTGATCGATGGCGATGAGTCCGGCCGGCTGGCGAAGGTCCGCAGCAGAGTTGACCATCACCACGTCGGGCAGGGGATTTCCGGGCAGCAGCCGCGCGGCGCTGGTCCCGGGCGGGTTCGCTCGGCTTTCACCGATACCGCACCGCATTCCGATGATGGGTAGCGCGCAGATCGCCAGCACCACGGAAGCCACGGCAATGGGATTGGAGAAGCCGGGTTTGGGCAACCGGCCTGGCCAGCCGACATCGCCGGTTCGCGGCGATGCCAGCCCCCGAGGCCCGGCAAACCCGAGCAAGGTTGGCAGGAGTGTCAACGAAACCGCAAGTGCCACCGCAACATCCGGTGCGGCGGTGCCGACGCTGTGCAGCGCTGGCGTTTGCGCAAGCAACAGCGGGCCGGTGACCAGTGCGACGCACGCTCCGGGCAGGGCCAACCCGGGCAGCAGTTCGCGGTAAGCGCGCCGGTCCGTCACCGCAACACTGCCGTCGGGCCTGAGCCGGGCAGCAAGCAGGGTGGCTGCGGTCATTGTGGCGATCGTCAAGACGACGGCCAGTGCCCCGGAAAACACCGTTAACGCCGTGCTGCTTCGCGGCACCATGGCCTGAAGCGGCCACGCCACCGTCAACGAGATTCCGGTGGCCAGCAGCACCATCGCGACCGAACGCGGGGACTGTCGCGAGCGCAGCAGGAGCAGCACGGCGAGCACCGCCGCGGCGGCCGCGATCGCCGCACCCTGCCACACCTGCATGCGCAGCGGGATGTGGTCGATGGCATCCGGGCCCACAATGCGGGCGCGAAGCCCCGGACTCGGCGGTAGCTTGCGCACCACCGATCGGGCCGCATCGAGCGATTCGCGCGCTTTGTCGCTACCGACTTGGCCCACCAGCCATACCATCGCGACACCGGACCGGCCGTCAGGGCTGGTTCCCAGCGGCGCGGTAAGGGGATCGGACCACCAGTCGAGGACCGATCCGACGTGGGCGGTGTCGGCGCGCAGTGCGCTCACCGCGGCGTCATAGTAATGCTGGTCGGCCGGCCCGAGCTGGTCGCGGCCGTCCACCACCAGGTAGGCGATGGCGTTGGTGCCACTGCCCGGGAACGACTGCGCGATCCGGTTGGTGGCTGCCGCCGTCTTGGCGTCCGGGGGCAGCAGCGCCGAGGCGGTATCGCCGGGTTTCGCGTGCGTCAGCGCAAGAATCACATTCGCGATCACCGCTGCCGCAATCCAGGCGGCGACGACCAGTAGGGGGGCGAGCCGAGATCGCCGACGGCTCTCGTCGCCTGGCACGCTCGCGATCGTACTGACGTCGGTGTCCGGGCACGACGTTTTCACACGGATGTACCAATTCTGGGGATGACGGCCGGCCTTGTTAGACGTCTAAGCGAGCGAATTGATCGCGGCGGTATTGCTCGACGCATGCTGCTCGTCTGACCTTGCCGCTGGTGGTAATCGGGATCGAGCCCGGCGCAACCAACACCAGGTCCGCGACGCTAAGACCATGTGAAGCCGATAAAGCCGAGGTGACTTCACGCTTAATGGCGCCCAGCCGCGCCATCGCATCCGGATCCGAGTCGCCGCGCTTTTTGAGTTCGATAATGGCGACCAGCTTCTCGGTGCTGCGATCACTGGGAACCGATATCGCCGCGCAGCGGCCCCGGGTGATCTCTTGGATCGTCGCCTCGATGTCGTCGGGAGAGTGGTTGCGCCCGTAAACGATCAGCAGGTCTTTGATCCGGCCGATGATGAACAATTCGCCTTCCCTGACAAAACCCGAGTCTCCGGTTCTCAGCCAAGGACCTTCGGGTGTTCCCGCCAGGGGGTTCACAATCTTTGCGCCGAAAGTGCGTGCATTCTCTTCAGGTTTTTGCCAATAGCCGGTAGCGACGTTGTCGCCGTGCACCCAAATCTCACCGACCGTTCCGTCCCGGCACTCGGTACGGGTCTCCGGATCGACAATCCGCACGATCGGTGATTGCGGCAAAACATAGCTGACTAGCGATGTGCCGTCTCCGTTGTCGCAGGGCTTTGCTTCGCCGTCGGTCAATTTTCCACTTTCGAAATCGACAAATTTTGGCGGATGGTTAGGCCTGCTGGTGGCCACGAAGACAGTTGCTTCTGCCAGGCCGTATGAGGGACGGATCACCTTCTCTTGCAGATTGAAGCGCGCAAATCGGTCGGCGAAGCGCTTGATCGTCGCTGGGTGCACCCGCTCGCTGCCGCTGAGGATGGTGAGTACCTCGCCGAGGTCACGCCCGGCCATTTCGTCGTCAGATACCCTCTTTGTCGCCAGTTCGAAGGCGAAATTCGGCGCTGCTGAGAATGTGTGAGGAGTGCTGGCCAGCATGTGCAACCACCGTGCCGGACGTGCCAGGAACGCGACTGGGCTGGTCAACAGTGACGAATACCCCCCCAAAATAGCTGCACAAACTCCCAGAACCAAACCCATGTCGTGATAAAACGGCAGCCACGAAACAAGGGTCGAACCTGGCGGGGGGATCCCGTCGGTGTCGGCAAAGTAGCCGGCCATCAGCTGTTCGAAATTGGTCCGAAGGTTCTGATGTGTCATTACGACGCCCGCCGGGGTACGGGTCGACCCGGAGGTATATTGCAGATACGCAATCGATGGGTGGTTATCGTCGCCGGCACTGGATCCACTCGCAGAATCCAGGTCCAGTAAATCAACTTCGATGATTGAGGGCGCGGACTTACCAGGCTGCGCCGTAACGTGCTGGCTGACATCGTCGATAACAGAAGATGTCGTGAGAATGGCACCCGGCGACGCGTCCTGTAGTACCGCATCAACGCGTTCATTGGTGGCGCCGCCCTGTGGGACCGCAAGCGGAATCGCGATAACTCCGGCCTGTAATGCGCCGAGAAAAGCGGTGATGTAATCGAGTCCCTGGGGGGCCAATATCATCGCGCGCTCACCGGCCGGAACGCAATGACTCAGCTCCCGTGCAACGTTCAACGTTCGCCGGTACAACTGTGACCACGTCAGGCTTTCCGGGACACCTGCCCAGTCCTTTTCGTAATCGATATAGGTAAACGCTGGGTCATTGGGCTGTAGCCGGGCGCACGCGCGGAGCGCAGCAGGCAGGGAACGCACACTCATGAGCTATCACGTTACCGTCCAGCCGTCATGACGGCTGTGAGACGGCATATGCAGGGTATGACCCAGCGGGCTGCAAGGTCACAACCGCCAATTCAGCGGCATGCGCCGGTGAAGCAGGTGCAGCCAGGCGATGCCGACATCGCTAGTCCGGGCTAGTCGCGCCATGCGGACCTGCCGGGCTCTGCGCTGTGGCCGCCGGGGACCGCATCGCTGTGGACGCCACGTCGCGCCGAGACGAAACCCGGCTGGACCGGGACCACCCTCGGCACACGCGTTGGCGGCAGTCAGCGATTCCGTTTGCGCTGCTCAGCCGCCGAACCGACACCGAAACCCAGAGAATTCGCGACATTGGTCCTCAGAATCTTGTACAGCCGTCTAAGCTTGTCTCTCCGAGACCTGCCTTGGTGTCGAAATCCGGGCTGGGGACTGGCAGAGCGGCGCTGCGGCCAGCTCGCTGCCTGTTTTGAAAAATTCGGGGATGTCGTCGGGTAACTCCCGTTGAGCTGAGCTGAGACGAGGTTAGAGAGCGAATGGAAACACGTGTCACTCCCATTGCGGTCATCGGCATGGGATGTCGGCTTCCGGGGGGAATCGACTCGCCCGAGGAACTATGGGAGTCGTTACTGCGCGGCGACGACTTGGTCACCGAGATTCCGCCGGACCGCTGGGACGCCGACGACTATTACGACCCTGAGCCCGGAGTGCCTGGGCGGACGGTGTCGCGGTGGGGTGCGTTCCTCGACGACGTCGCCGGGTTCGATGCCGAGTTCTTCGGAATCAGCGAGCGGGAGGCGATCTCGATCGATCCGCAGCACCGGCTATTGCTGGAAACCTCGTGGGAGGCGATCGAGCATGCCGGCATGGACCCGGCGTCGTTGGCCGGGTCCTCGACAGCGGTGTTCACCGGGCTGACCCACGAGGACTACCTGGTAGTCACCCATGGGGCCAGCGGCTTGGCGAGCCCCTACGTGGTTACCGGGCTGAACAACAGCGTGGCATCTGGGCGGATTGCCTACGCGCTGGGCTTGCATGGTCCGGCGTTGACTTTTGACACTGCGTGTTCGTCGGGTTTGATGGCGGTGCATTTGGCCTGTCGGAGCTTGCACGACGGCGAAAGCGACCTCGCGTTGGCGGGCGGCTGCGCGGTGCTCCTGGAGCCGCATGCCAGCGTGGCGGCATCCGGTCAGGGCATGCTCTCGCCGACCGGCCGTTGCCATTCATTCGACGCCGACGCGGACGGGTTTGTGCGTTCCGAGGGGTGCGCGATGGTGTTGCTCAAGCGACTGCCGGATGCGTTGCGCGACGGCAACCGGATTCTCGCCGTGGTGCGCGGCACCGCCACCAATCAGGACGGTCGCACGGAGACGCTCACCATGCCGTCGGAGGACGCCCAGGTGGCCGTGTACCGCGCGGCGTTGGCGGCGGCGGGCGTGGAGGCCGAAACGGTCGGCGCGGTGGAGGCGCACGGCACCGGCACACCAATCGGTGACCCGATCGAGTACCGGGGCCTGGCGCGGGTGTACGGCGCCGGCACCCGTTGTGCGCTCGGATCGGCCAAGAGCAACATGGGCCACAGCACGGCCGCGGCGGGGGCGATCGGGCTGATCAAGGCCATTCTGTCCATGCAGCACGGGGTGCTGCCGCCGCTGCTGCACTTCAACCGGCTTCCCGATGAGCTTGCCGGGATCGAGACGGGACTCTTTGTGCCGCAGGCGGTTACGCCATGGCCCAATGGCGACGGCCACGCGCCGAAACGGGTCGCGGTGTCCTCGTTCGGGATGTCGGGAACCAACGTGCACGCCATCCTGGAACAAGCACCAGCGCAAGCACCAGCACAGGCACCAGTCCCCGCAGAAGCTTCCGCGCCGGCGGCCGAGGCGGGGGGCCCGCTACTGTTCCCCATCTCATCCAGCTCCACCGACGGGCTGCGACAAACCGCACGCCGGCTTGCCGAATGGGTGGAAGCACACCAGGACTCCGTAGTGCCGTCGGATGTGGCTTACACGCTGGCGCGGCGGCGCGCGCACCGGCCGGTGCGCACCGCGGTGGTGGCCAGCGGTCTGCCCGAGCTGGTCCAGGGTTTGCGGGAGGTGGCCGATGGCGAGCTCCCGTATGAGGCCGCGGTGGGGCACGGCGATCGCGGACCGGTGTGGGTATTTTCCGGGCAGGGGTCGCAGTGGGCGGCGATGGGCGTCGACCTGCTGTCCAGCGAACCGGTTTTTGCAGCCACCATCGCGGCGCTCGAGCCGGTCATCGCCGAAGAATCGGGTTTTTCGGTCACCGAGGCCATGACGGCGCCGGAGACGGTGACCGGGATCGATAAGGTGCAGCCGACCATCTTTGCGATGCAGACCGCGTTGGCCGCCACGATGGAGCAGTCCTACGGGGTCCGCCCGGGCGCGGTGGTCGGACACTCGCTGGGCGAAGCGGCTGCGGCCGTGGTCGCTGGAGCGCTGTCGCTGGAAGATGGGGCGCGCGTTATCTGCCGCCGCTCGAAGTTGATGTGCCGCATTTCCGGGGCCGGCGCGATGGCGTCGGTGGAATTGCCTGCCAAGCAAGTGAATTCGGAGCTGATGGCGCGCGGAATCGATGATGTCGCGGTATCGGTGGTGGCCTCGCCGCAGTCGACGGTGATCGGTGGCGCCACCGAAACGGTGCGCGATCTCGTCGCACGGTGGGAGCAGCGTGACGTGATGGCGCGGGAGGTGGCCGTCGATGTCGCATCGCATTCACCTCAAGTCGACCCGATCCTTGACGACTTGGCCGCAGCATTGGCCGATCTCAAACCGATGGCACCCAAGGTTCCGTACTACTCGGCGACGCTGTTCGACCCGCGCGAGCAACCGGTGTGCGATGGCCGGTACTGGGTGGACAATCTGCGGAACACGGTTCAATTCGCCGCCGCGGTGCAGGCTGCGCTGGAGGACGGCTACCGGGTCTTCGCCGAACTGTCACCTCACCCGTTGCTGACCCGCGCCGTCGACCAGACCGCCCATAGTCTCGACATGTCGGCGGCGGCCCTGGCGGGCATGCGGCGCGAGCAGCCGCTGCCCCTGGGGCTGCGCGGGTTGCTGACTGATCTGCACAGCGCTGGTGCCGCCGTGGACTTTTCGGTGTTGTATCCCACGGGCCGGCTGGTCGATACGCCGTTGCCGGCGTGGACCCACCCGCACTTGTTCATCGAAGGCGAAGGGCAGGAACAGCGGGCACAAGGCGCCTGCACCATTACCGTGCATCCGCTGCTGGGCTCCCATGTGCGGCTGACCGAGCAGCCGGAGCGCCATGTCTGGCAGGCTGACATCGGTACTGCGACGTTGTCCTGGCTTAGCGACCACCAGGTGCATAACGTCGCCGCCCTGCCCGGCGCCGCCTACTGTGAGATGGCGTTGGCCGCGGCGGGAGAGGTTTTCGGCGAAGCGTCGGAGGTCCGCGACATCGCCTTCGAGCAAATGCTTTTGCTCGACGAGCAGACCCCGGTCGACGCAATCGCGTCGGTGGATGCGCCAGGTGTCGTCAACTTCGCGGTGGCATCCAATCAGGACGGTGAGAGTACGCGGCACGCCACCGCGACGCTGCATGCGGTCGAGGACGAATCTCCGACGCCGGCGTACGACATGGCCGCCCTGCTGGCGGCGCATCCGTCCAGTGTGAACGGGGCCGAGATGCGGGAATCGTTCGCCAAGCGTGGCGTTCAGTTGGGTTCCGCGTTCAGTGGTCTGGCCACCGCGCACACTGCGGAGGCGGGAGCCGGCACCGTGTTGGCGGAGGTCGGGTTGCCCGCCTCGATCCGCTTCCAGCAGGGCGCCTACCGCGTCCACCCCGCGCTGCTGGATGCCTGTTTCCAGTCAGTCGGTGCTGGCGTCGAAGCCGCCGGCAGCGGTGGTCTGCTGTTGCCGTTGGGTGTGCGCAGCGTGCGTATCTATGGACCAACCCGCAATGCCCGCTATTGCTACACCCGGCTGACCAAGGCCGGGGTCACTGGGGGCGAGGCTGACCTCGACGTGTTGGACGAGCACGGGACCGTCCTGCTGGCCGTGCGTGGCCTGCACATGGGAACCGGCACGTCCGAAAGCGCCGAGCGCAACCGCGTGCTCAGCGAGCGGCTGCTGACCCTGGCGTGGCAGCAGCGGACCCTGCCCGAGGCCACCGCGGCCGAGGCGGGATCATGGCTGCTGATCGACACCTCCGACGACGCGGACATGTTGGCGTCCGCATTGACGGACGCGCTGAAATCCCATGGCCCCCAAGGCACCGAATGCGCCACCCTGCACTGGCCGAGGGAGGCCGATCTGACGGCCAGCATCGAAAAGCTCGGCGGTCAACTGCGGGCGCGTTCCGTCGACGGTGTGGTGGTCCTCTGTGGGCCACGCGGCGGCGAGCCGGACAACGACAGCCTGCTGGAGGGCCGCGAGCGGGTGCGTCATCTCGTTCGGATCACCCGGGAACTCGCCGAATTGGAGGGTGAGCTTCCTCGCCTGTTCGTCGTGACCAGGCAAGCCCAGATAGTTCGGTCGGACGACGAGGCGAACCTGGAACAGGCCGGGCTGCGTGGCTTGCTGCGGGTGATCAGCAGTGAGCATCCGCTGTTGCGGACCACCCAGATCGACGTGGACGAGAACACCGACGTCGAAAAGGTGGCCCAGCAACTGCTGGGAGGCTCCGATGAGGACGAGACCGCCTGGCGCGATGGTGACTGGTATGTGGCGCGCCTGTACCCCAGCCCGCTGAGCCATGACGAGCGGCAAACCACCATCGTCGACCATGAACGCGACGGTGTGCGGCTGCACGTCCGTACGCCCGGCGACCTGCAAACACTGGAACTCGCCGCGTGTGACCGCATCCCGCCCGGGCCCGGGCAGATCGAGGTGGCTGTCACCCACTCGAGCATCAACTTCGCCGACGTTCTTATCGCGTTCGGCAAGTTCCCCATCATCGACGACCGCGAGCCGCAGTTGGGCATGGATTTCGTGGGTGTGGTGACGGCAGTCGGGGAAGGGGTGGTCGACCACCAGGTCGGTGACCGGGTCGGCGGCTTTTCCGAAGGCGGCTGCTGGCGTAACTTCCTCACCTGCAACGCCAACCTGGCCGTCACGCTTCCGCCCGGCCTGGGCGACGAGCAGGCGATCGCGGCAGCCACCGCCAACGCCACCGCCTGGTACGGGCTGCACGACCTGGCCGGGATCAAGGCCGGTGACAAGGTGCTGATCCACTCCGCAACCGGTGGCGTGGGGCAGGCGGCCATTTCGATTGCGCGTGCTGCCGGCGCGGAGATCTTCGCGACCGCCGGCAATCCGCGCAAGCGCGCCATGCTGCACGACATGGGCATCGAGCACGTCTACGACTCCCGCAGCGTCGAGTTCGCCGATCAAATCCGGCGCGACACCGGCGGGTACGGGGTGGATATCGTGCTGAACTCCCTGACCGGCGCGGCCCAGCGCGCGGGGCTGGAGCTGCTGGCGTTCGGTGGGCGGTTCGTCGAAATCGGCAAAGCCGACGTGTACGGCAACACCCGGCTGGGTCTGTACCCGTTCCGTCGCGGCTTGACGTTCTACTATCTGGACCTGGCGCTGATGTCCGTCCTGCAGCCCGACCGGGTGCGCGAGTTGCTCACCACGGTGTTCAAACTCACCGCAGATGGTGTGCTGAGCGCACCGGAGTGCACGCACTACCCGTTGGCCGACGCGGCCAACGCCATCCGGGCAATGAGCAATGCCGAGCACACCGGCAAGCTGCTGCTCGACATGCCGCGCAGCGGGCGCAGCAGTGCTGTGGTGCCCCCGGAGCGGGTGCCGGTCTTCCGGCGCGACGGGGCCTACATCATCACCGGTGGCTTAGGGGGCCTCGGCCTTTTCTTCGCCTCAAAAATGGCTGCGGCGGGCTGCGGCCGGATCGTGCTGACCGCTCGCTCCCAGCCAAACCCCAAGGCGCGGCAGGCCATCGAGAGTCTCCGCGCGGCCGGTGCCGACATCGTGGTGGAGTGCGGCAATATCGCCGAACCTGAGACCGGTGACCGCCTGGTGAGTGTGGCAACCGCCACCGGGCTTCCGGTACGCGGCGTGCTGCATTCGGCCGCGGTGGTCGAGGACGCCACGCTGACCAACATCACCGATGAGCTGATCGACCGCGACTGGTCCCCCAAGGTTTTCGGATCTTGGAACCTGCACCGCGCCATGAGCGGGCAGCCGCTGGACTGGTTCTGTTTGTTCTCCTCGGGCGCGGCCCTGTTGGGCTCGCCCGGGCAGGGTGCCTACGCCGCGGCCAACAGCTGGGTCGACGCCTTCGCTCACTGGCGCCGTGCGCAAGGACTGCCGGTCTGCGCGATCGCGTGGGGTGCGTGGGCAGAGGTCGGCCGCGCCACGTTCCTGGCCGAGGGTGGCGAAGTCATGATCACCCCGGACGAAGGTGCGTACGCCTTCGAAACCTTGCTGCGCTATGACCGCGCATACACCGGATACATCCCCATCATCGGGGCACCATGGCTACCCGACCTCGTCCGGCGCAGCCCATGGGGTGAAATGTTCCAATCCGCTGGCCAAGGCTCAAGGGGCCCAAGCAAATTCCGAACCGAGCTGATGTCGGTGCCGCAAGATGAATGGCCCGCCCGGCTGCGGCGTCTGATAGTCGAGCAGGCTAGCGTGATCCTGCGTCGCACAGTCGACGCCGACCGTCCATTCCTCGAGTACGGGCTGGACTCGCTGGGCATGCTCGAGATGCGTACCCATATTGAAGCCGAGGCCGGGATACGCCTGTCTCCCAAGGTCATCGCGACACACAACACCGCGCGCGCCTTGGCCCAGCACCTGGCGGACACGCTGGCCCAGGAAGAAGCGGCGACACCGGCGGCATAGCGGCCGGAGCTTAGTCGGCCCGGGGGCGACTCGGTAGTCGTCCCCGGCGCCTCTTACCGGAACTGCCAAAAGCGTTGGCGGACAACATTACCGGCGGATGCCTCCATGGCGCTGATCGCAGGCGCGCGACGTCACCGCCGAGAAAAGCCGCTGTTGCGGCGACGGAGCATCAGCGGCTTCGAAGACGAGCCTGGGTCAGCCGCTGGTCCAGCGTCAATGACTTCGACGCCGCCTCAGGCTTTGGCTAAGCAATAGACGCGGTAAGAGAATCCCCAGCTTTTCAGGGGATGTGTGGTCTTGCCATCGACCGCGAAAAGCTTTGCGTATACACCCCTTAGGAGCCGCGGCGTATTGCGATCGTAGAGCGCCTTCAACGACGGCGACAATTTCTCGTATCCGCGCAGGATCTCATCATTGATCTCGGTCTGCGAAACAATTCGCATCGGCGGGTTGGCCAGCGCCGCCTCCCAGGCGGCAATGCCAAACGGGAGCCGGAAATCGGTGTACAGGAAATGTCCTCCCGGGCGCAGGACCCGCGCCACTTCGTCGAGGAAACGGGGGAAATCGGGGTAGTAGAGCGAGGATTCGATGTTGATCACGGCGTCGAACGATTCGTCGGCGAAGGGCAGGTTCTGGGCATCGCCCTGCACGAAATCGAGGCCGGGAACGTCGTGTTTCTTCTGGCAAAACGCAATGCCGGCCGGGTTCAGGTCCAATCCGGTGTACGACGCCGGGTGCAGGGTACGCGTGAGGTATGAGGCTCCGCCGCCGTGTCCGGCACCGACCTCCAGCACTCGTTTGCCAGTGAGATCCACCTGGGTCGCAACACGGTGGTAAAGCTGGATGGAGTACCGGTCGGGCTCGTCAGAGGGCTCCAGCGGTATCGTCATCGGTGGATCCTCTTCATAGCCCATGTTGAGGAACACCAGATCATCGGTGGCGACGCGTTTGGTGAAAGAGGGGTAAATATACTTCTGGGCCTTCTGATTCAGCTTCCAGCCGACCGGGAGAACCACGTCGTACACGCGGTCTTTGAATGCCATATGCGGAGTATGACATGACAGATTGCTGGTCTAGATCCAAATGGTCAGTCCGATCGCCGCCAGAGCGGTCCGCCACGCCTCCGCCGCCATGTCCGATATTGATACCGTTGATACCGTTGATACCGTTGATACCGTTGATACCGTTGATACCGCGGCCCTTCAGCTGTTCGGCGCCGCGGCGGCTGATCACCTCAGCCGCACGCGTCACGGGGCTTCGGGTTGTCTGCGCCGCGCGTTTGTGGGCGACAAACTCGTTGCGCCCGTGAGGGCGTCGCTGCGAGACGCGGGTTGCGTTCCGGCTCTATCCAGCGAGCCGGCCGGTCGGCCGGTCGGTTAGCCGATGACCGAGCATGTCGACGGCATTCGGCTAGGGCGCCCAGACCCGTCGACAATGCCCACGGCGCTATTCTCGACCGTACGATGCACCCGGATGCTCTATTCGGCACAGCGCAATTGGCGTCCGCGACCGAACGGATCACCCGCCGCGCCGGTCGCTCGCGTGCCCGACTCGTGCCGCGCATACGGCCTCGGCCATCCAATTCTGGTGGCTGACGGCTTAGTTGCGGATCAAGAATCCGTTAGGAGCAGATGTCCAGCCGAACTTGTTCTCTCTCGCCGCGTCATGCTTGTAATCGTTTGGGAATTCACGTTCGTAAGCCTCGATGGCCTCGTATGGGCCGGGTCCGAACCCCGGGAGGACGGGATGCCCATTGATATCGGAGTCTTCGACTACCAGGTAGTCGCCGGAGGAGAGTAGGGGCCGCAGCAGCTTCATCTCGGCCAGTACGTGATCCATGGAGTGGTCGCTGTCGAGGATGGCGAAGATATTTCCGCGGTACTCGCCTTTGAGTCGTTCGACGTGCTCGGCAACGGCTGGGACAGTGGATGAGGACTCAATGAACAGAATGTCGGGATCCCGCCGCGCCATTGGATCGAGGGCTTTGTGTGAGATGTCCACGGAAACCACTTTGAACGGTTGGCCGGTGTGTCTCATGACGTCCGCGAAGAACAGCGCCGAGCCGCCGTAGCGGCTGCCGAACTCGATGACCAGCGAGGGCTTCAAGTCGAACAGGATCTCCTGGTAATTCCACATATCGCTCACGGACTTCCAGCATTGGACGCCCAACCACGTAGTCTGATTCCACACCAAGTTGCTGTAGTACCACTTATGGTATTCTTCCGCCGCCGAGCCGGTCGGTCGGTAAATCAGTTGGGCTACAGCGCTCGTGAGTTTCCGCAAAACGTCCATCAGTCGCATGAATGCGCCTGCCACGTCCATCCTGTCATCTCCTCACTAGCCAATCCGTGGTTATTGAAGTATTGGCCATTTGGCCGGTCGCTGAACGGAACCGATGGTGTCGGCGCGGACTCAAGTATGGCCGTGGCGATCCTCAGGCCCGCTCCGGCTCATTACCAGGTCAGCGTGACCCGGGCCCACCGGCTCAACATGTTCTGAGGCGGCCACTGCACCGCAGGATCGTAACAGATGCCCGCATTCGCTGGTACGACGATTGGCGGCAAATTCGGGCTAATACGATTGGCGTTGGCCTTTTTCCACGTTAGCGAACACGCCCGTCCCGCAAATGAAAGTGAGCTTCGTTGTGATCATCAGGAAGCGACGGCGTGATGCAGCACGCTGGACGCCGTTATGACACGCCGAACTTTTTGGCACACCAGACAAGGTAGTGCCGTTTCCGGCGTCGCGCCGCGGCGGTGCAGTAGTGAACGCAGTCGGTGATGGAAAGGGATGCGGAATCCAAGAATGTTGCGACGCAAGGCATCCACTCGCCGTTAGAGCCGCAGTGGTCGAAGAACACCTCGTCCAGTCCGACGACGTAGGCCGGAGCGGTCCACTGACATGGCATGTCCCCCAATCGAATCCGCCTGCTGGAGCCACAGCAGTGTCAAGTGCCCGAGGGATCAGTAGCGAAGGTAGCCGCGGCGATCGTCTCCTCTTCATTCAGCCTGACACCATTGCCGCCGGCATCACCGCGCCCGCTGATCTCCTGTGCCCCACCGGAAAGGAATTGGTCGACACAATCCGTTGGACTGGCTCAATGAGGCAGATCAGGCGCCGAGCCGACGTGGTCGGCAAACCGGCTATCTTACAACGCTGGCTCTACCCGCATCATCCACAGGACGCCAGCCCCCAGGGTGGTTGACGAATCGATCTGCGGCGGTTAACTTCCGGCTATTCCATGACCCAGCCATATTCGGAGGGAACAGTGCGCAACATGGAACGTATCATCTCGAGCGACTTTTCGGGTTCGGCTAGGTGCCCATGATGCTCGACGATCAGTTGCCCGTCGTAGACGCCACACGAATACAGATCGAGAGGCACGCTGATGGAGCAATAGAACTGGCCCCGAATGTCTTTCAGCTCGAGACCCGGCGGTGTACGCATAGTTGGGAACGCGGTGGCGTCAGTGCAGAAGACAAGTGGCGGCAGCCCGGCAGGAGTTCCTTCGAATGCCGTGCCGAAGTGGAGCCCCGATTGCTGGATCACACCATTGGCCAAATCGGCGCGCAGGGTGGCAACGATATCGCTTGCGAGATCTACGATGTCGGTATCCGGGCCGATCTCTGCAAGGTAGGAGGCCGCCCCGAGCAGGTTCGTGCTTTCGGTCGGGGCCACCGGCGGCGCAAGTAGAAATCGTAAGTCGACGGGGTAGACGTAGGGAATCGGGACATGCGGGGTATTGCGCAGCCGCCACTCGGTCAGCAGGATAGCCGCCGCGACCACAGCGTTGATGCTGAGTCGATGCTCACGGCCGAACGCAACGAGGTCCGATGTCTCAAGCTTGGAGAGCAGGAGTCTGCTGACTGGAACAGCTTGGGGCGATCCAGGATCGGCGAGAACAGCCGCCTTGGTGGTGTCAGGGAGCTCATAGGCGAACATCACCGGCAAGAAACGCTCGGCTCCCGATAGCCCTTGCTTTTTGACGCCCCGCTGCGCCAGCAGGATCTCCATGGGCAGCGGCGCGGACTGCGGGATTATCGGACCGGGATCACCTGTAGTTACCGCGTCGGTGTACCGGGAGAACAGCTCATCGACGAGAGCGGCCCCATGGTGACCATCGGCCATGCTGTGATGGACATATAGGGTCAGCTCGGCCCCTCCCTCGCTGAGGGTCAGCCGCGAATCCATCAACGACACACTCTGGTCGAGCCGGATTTGCGAGTTACCCGACGACGCCCCGTTGATGCCGTCGACTACGTAGATCCCGGAGTGGAGCATGTCGTCGGCAACCAGATTCCAACCGCCATCAGCGCTTGGCTCGAGGTGACCCGCCAAGACCGGGTGGGCCTCGAGGAGGGCATCGAAAGCATCCGACAGCGCGTCGACGTCGACAGCGCCGCGCAGCTGGATTGTCATCGAAGTGAAAACTTCGTACTGCGCGAAGATTTCCTCACTGTGTGACAGCTTTCGAATCACGGATCCGGAAAACACCTCGAGACCCCCTACTGGTCATTGCATGCCGGGCGAGCGCACACTCGGTCAGTGCGTGCTGGCACGTCGATAGCCGATAGCCATGGGTACCGCGCATGCGACGCAAATACCTATGGTCCACAACAACATCCCGATCATCGGAGACAGGACCGGACCGCCCATCGCATATCCTCGCATCGCCGCGATGGCATAGCTCACTGGCTGATGGGCGACGACCGGCTGAATCCAGCTTGGATATGAGTTGAGCGGTACCAGACCGGTGGAGAAGAAAATCGCGATTGCTTGCACCAGCTCAACGCCTTCGACCACTACGGTCTGCGCAGTGTAGAGCGCGACGGTGGTGACGATAGCGGCGATTGCGATGCCAAGTATTACCGGGACACTCACCCACATGAGGCTCGCGATCATGCCCTGGCGAAACCGGAAACCCAAGACAACCCCCGTGCCCAGCATCACGAGAGTGGTGAACAGAGTCCGAATCGCGTTTGCCAGGATTCGAGCGATCAGGCCCGATGCCCGGTGCACCGGCACCACCCACAATCGGGAAAGCAAACCCATGGAGCGCTCGCGCATCAGGTCTATCGCGACAAATGTTGAGCCAGTGATCGCGGCACCGATCGAGATGAGCGGAACAATGCTGTAGAGCCCGCTGTCGTGGGTCACGGCGTAAGCCAGGTTGCCGAGCACGATGTTCAACACCACCATGAACAGAATCGGCAACACGATCGCTCCGACGACGGTGACATAGTCACGCGCCCACCGAATGAGCAACCGTTTGGTCTGCAAGAGAGTTTGCTCAATGAGCAGGCGAACAGAGTTCTCCGGGTCCTGCGAGCGCGCCGGCGCGAGCCCGACTTCCTCAGTTGTCACGGGCATCATCGCCGCCTGGACAAAACGACGATGGACATGGGCACCAAGAACAGTGTGAAACCGACGATCCACGCCAACGTTGGTGCCATGACAGGCCACGTCACCGGTAAGACTCTTTTGGTGGTATCCCCGGCGAGCGCCCGCATCGCCTCAACGAACTGCGAGATCGGTTGGTTGCGGACAAACGGGTGGATCCACCGAGGAAACAGCCTCAACGGCATGAGGCCGACCGACAGTAGTCCGAAGATCAAAATGGGCAAGGTCAGCAGGGGCAGCATGGCGTCGGGGTTCTTGGTAACTGTGCCAAGCAGGTCAGTGCCGAATGACAGCACCGCCCCGATCGCAAGCACCAAGAGGCAAAAGCCGACGATATAGAGGGCCCCGCGGTGAAACCGGAAGCCGATCACATAGCCGCAGACCAGCGATACCGCCAAACCGATGGAGCACCGGTACACCGAGACCGTCGCGCGGGCAAGCACCGGCGTCACCGGGGCGATCGGCATCGAGCTAAACCGTCTATTGACACCCAGCAGAGAGTCGGTTGCCGCCCGGAAGCCCGACCCGATGGCGGCGAACGAGATGGCCTGCAGTGTGACCAATGGCGTGATGTATTGCCCAAGGTTACTGGCGACGCCGGAGCTTGCACCCCCGACGAAGTGGTTCCACGGTATGGCGAAGGGTATGTAGAAGCCCACCATGAAAACCACGGGCGCGCCGGCGGTGGTGAATAACTCGCCGATGTTCGTGCGCAAGAACAAGCGGCTTATGAGCACCCTCCATTGCCGAAGCGTCGACTGGTTTAGCTTCCCCACGGTTGGGCTGAACCCCTCGAAGGCCGGTGCTGAGGCCGGAACTGCCGCGGGGACGCTCATCGCATGGCCGCAGACGCTAGATGACTCAGAGATTCGCTGGGATCTGTTGTCATGGACAGGAATACGTCATCGAGCGATGGCCGGCGCAGCGCGATGTCGGCCAGCTCGATGTTCGCCTCGTCGAGTCGGCGCGCGGCCTCGATCAGGGTGCGCGTGCCGCCGGGCGCCGGCATGGTAATCCGGTCTGATTCGGGTGTCAGAATGGCCCTGCTCTGCTCGGGCAACAGTGAACCGAGCGCCGCGACGATAGCGTCCAGGTCCTTGAGATCTCGCGGCACGATTTCGCAGAATGTGTCGCCGGCACAGTGCTTTAGCTCATTCGCGGTGCCCTCGGCGATGATCGTGCCGTGGTCGATCAAAATGATCCGGTCGCTGAGCGCATCCGCCTCCTCGAGATACTGCGTCGTCAACAAGGTGGCGACGCCGAGCTTCTTGAAGGTGGCCACCAGATCCCAAATGGCTTGCCGGCTTCTTGGGTCCAGCCCTGTGGTGGGCTCGTCGAGGAACGCCACTTGCGGCTGGACCACCAATCCGCACGCGATATCTATGCGCCGACGCATCCCGCCCGAATAGGTGCTCACCCGCCGCTTCGCGGCGTGCATGAGCCCGAACTGCTCGAGCAGTTCCTGCGACCTGCGATGTGCCGCAGACTTGCTCAGCCCGTACAGGCGACCGAACAACACCAGGTTCTGCTCACCGGTCAGCGCGTCGTCGACGGCCACCTGCTGTCCGGTGACCATGATCGAGCGGCGCACACCGGCCGGATCGGAAACGACGTCGTGGCCGGCGACCGTCGCCGAGCCGCCATCGGGCCGGGTCAGCGTCGACAAGATGTCCACCATGGTGGTCTTGCCGGCTCCGTTGGGACCGAGCAGCCCGATCACTTCGCCGCGGCCCACTTCGAAACTGATGTCATCGAGGGCCACTACCGAGCCGAACGCCTTGCGAATCCCGCGGACCACTACAGCCATGTCGTTGTTGCGCATTCCGATCCTCCTCAGCCCGCATCCAGGCTGGACAAGTCCACCAGGGCGCCCGGTTCGGGTGCCCCGACCGTTTCGATCTCGTCATGATCGGCCGCTATGGCCTCCTGGATCAGCTCGCTCAGTGTGGCCGGGAAGGTCCGCGCCAGCGTTTCTACCGTTGCTGCCGGGATGCGGCGGGCGTCATACCACCAATCGAGATGCAATGAGCCACCGGAGCGATAAGCCCGGAGTTCGATCGCGTGGCCCAACCCAGGGATCGTCTCGCGTACGGGCATCGTCATGTCGGAGTCGAACTGTACCGGTGCATCGGTGCTCGGCAACTCGGGAATGACGCCCGCATAACGGAAGTGGATGTCGGGCGTGCGCTGCGCACCGAGCACGCGTCCGGTCGGCGCATACAGGTACCGCAGCAGCCCGTATCCGATTCCGTAGTGCGGAACGGATTGCAGCGTGTCGTGAACGGCGTCGAGCTGCCGAATCGCCGACGCGCCTTGCCCGTTCGCGCATGCCAGTGGAATCGGGTAGTACGTCGTGAACCAACCCACGGTTCTGCGCAGGTCGACGTCCGGTCGCAGCACCGAGCGCCCGTCGCCCTCGAGTTCCACGGCGACCACACCGTCACCGACCGTCTTGGCTATCGTTCGGCCGAGCCCGGCCAGCACGATCTCCTGGATCGAGCGCCGGAACCGGCGCCGAGCGTCATCGAGCTCGGATGTCTGCTCGAAGTTCAGCGTGGTCGACGACCTCATCAGGTCATCGGCGCTCGGTGGTTGCGTGGTTTCCGCAGCCCCCAGGGCGTCGGTCAGCCACAAGGTCACCTTGCTGGAGTTCTCGATCCAGAAGGAGCGAGTGTCGAGGGCCGCCGGATGGGTGGCGAGGGCCGCGCAGCGCACCGACCACTCCCGCCACCCGGTGGTGACCGGCTCCAGCGTGACCTCCTCGCCCGCCAGCCGCCGGCCGAACGCGGCGACGATGTCGTTGCCCAGGATCTGCAGCGACGCGTCGTCGCTGACCGTCTCGTGCAGGCTGAGGCCCAGGTAGTGCGGACCGCCGTGCCCGGCGGTGATGTGCACGGCAGTCAGCGGCGCGTCCGAGAGGTCTTGGCGGGCAGCCAGTTCGGCCACGATGGCGGACACCGCAGTCCGCTCCTGCGGGCTGCCGGCGGACACGTCGTCGGGAAGTGACGCGGTCGAGAGCCGGGTGAACTCCGCGGGTGATGCGATGTGCTGCTCCCACATTCCGGCCTTGTCGACGAGCTGCAGCCGCAACGCGTCGTGGTGGTTGGCCACCGCGGTCAGCACTGCCCGGACGTCTTCCAGGCCGATCTTGGGGTCGAGCCGCAGGATCAGCGGGATGCGCCAGCGGCCGGTGTCACGCAGCCCACGGTCGAGGAAGTACGCCAGGTTCGGCGGAACCGCCGGATGCGCCTGGGGCTCAGCGGGTTTCGCTAACCCGCTGGCCGCGAAGGAGGCGTCGACAGCGGCCGCCAGCGTGGCCAAGGTCGGGTATTCGTAAAGGTCCTGCGGTGTAATGGTCAGGCCCTCGTTGGCGGCGGACATCGCGATGCTGATGGCCATCAGGGAATCGCCGCCCATGTCAAAGAAATTGGCGTTTCGATCGATGGAGCTGACGCCCATGCACTGTTCCCAGATGCGCCGCAACGTGGTCTCGGTCTGCAACTCTCCGTTCTGCGCCACTTCGACGGTGCCGGCACCAGTCCCCGCACCTACCGGTGAGCCGTTACTCGCGGCGGGAACCTGCGACCAGACCATGTGCTTGGGCTCCACCCAATGCCGTTGGCGGGCAAACGGATAGCCGGGCAGGGAAACCAGCTGCGGCTGGGCCGCACGCCGCGGCGTCCAGTCGACGTCGATTCCGGCTGACCAGAGCTCACCCAGCGCGCGCAGGAAGGTGTCGCGGTCATCGGCGTTCTGAATCGGATGACGCATGAGCCGGACGGCGCGATGCCCAGCCGACCACTTCGGATGCCGTATTGCCGAACCGGTAAGGCTGCCGCCGGGACCGACCTCGACGAGGACTCGACCCGGATCTGTCAGCACCACGTCGAGTTCGTCGGCGAACCTGATCGGGGAGCTGATCTGACGTGCCCAGGTGGCCGGGTCGGTGACCTGCTGCTCGGTCAGCCAGGTTCCGGTGAGGTTGCTCAGCAGCGGCGTGCGCGGGGCACGCAGCTGCTGCCGGGACAGGAATGCCTGGAATTCTTCCAACATCGGATCCATCGAGCTGGTGTGAAACGCGTGGGTCGCGCGGACCCGGCGAACCGGTATCCCGGCCTCGTTGAGACGTTGGGTGAACTCGCGGATCGCGTCCTTGGGGCCGGCGACCACGCAGTTGCCGGGATCGTTGACCGCCGAGAGCTCCACCCCCGGCGAGAGGTACTGCGCGACCTCGTCGGGGCCGACCGCCACCGCGACCATGGCGCCGGGCGGTGACTCATGCATCAGGCGGGCCCGCAACGCGACGGTCTTGATCGCGGTCTCGACGTCGAATACCCCGGCCAGGGTGGCCGCGATGTATTCGCCGGTGCTGTAGCCGATGTAGGCGCCCGCACGCACCCCGTAGCTGTCGACCAGCTTGGCGAGCGCGTACTCCACGGTGAACAGTGCCGGTTGCGATCGGTCGATGCGCTCCAGATCCGTTGCGGTCCCGCTGAACACCTCGGCGTATAGATCGATGTCCATCTCGCGGCGGAATCCGGCGGCGCAGGCATCGAAATGTTCGGCGAAGACGGGCTCGGTGTCGTAAAGCCCTTTCGCCATGCCGACGTGCTGCGCGCCCTGGCCCGGGAAGAGGAAAACGACGCGGTCTGACGTGGTTGTTTCAGGGGCGCCGTCCGTGCCGGATTCGGCGACGAAGACGTTGTCGTGCTCGGCCGCCCGCAGCACCTTGACCGCGTGCTCACGGTCGTGGACGACGGCGGCCATCGTGACAGTGTGCTTGCGGCGCCGGGTGAGCGTGTAGGCCACGTCGGACAGGTCCGGTGCGTCCGGCCGTTCTAGCGCGGCGGCCAGGGTGTTGCGCGACTCCCCAAGCGCTGCCGCGCTTTTCGCCGACAGCAGCAGCACTTGCGGCCCGGCCGGCGCGGGGTGAGCCGGAACCGCTGGTGCTTCCTTTGGGGCCTGTTCTAAGACGACGTGCGCGTTGGTGCCGCCGACCCCAAACGAGCTGACCCCGGCCCGCAGCACACCATCGGACTCCCAGGGGCCGTACTTGCTTTGCACCGTGAACGGGGTCTCGTCCAGCCGCAGTTCCGGGTTGGGGCTGGTGTAGTGCAGTGTCGCAGGAATCGCCCGGTGCTTCAGGCACAGGATCGTCTTGATCAGACCCGCGATTCCGGCGGCGACCTCCAGGTGGCCGATGTTCGACTTGACCGACCCCAGTACGCATGGCCCTGGGCGGGCCGTTTCAGAAACCTCGAATGCCGTTCGCAGCCCTTGGATTTCGATAGGATCACCGAGCGGGGTGCCGGTTCCGTGGCACTCGACATAGCTGATGGTCGAGGAATCGACGCCGGCCACCGCGTGGGCTTCGGCGATGACGTCGGCCTGGGCGGCCGGATTGGGGGCCGCGTAGCCCATTTTCGCCGATCCGTCGTTGTTGATCGCCGATCCGCGGATGACGGCGTGAATGCGGTCGCCGGCGTCGATGGCCGCCTGCAACGGCTTGAGCGCCACCATCGCCACACCGCTGCCGAAGACGGTGCCGTCGGCGCGCACGTCGAAGGGCCGGCAATGGCCGACCGCCGACACCATCGATCCCGGCGAGTTCCAGTAACCGACACGGTGCGGGATGCACAACGAGGACCCGCCGGCCAGTGCCATGTCGCACTCGCCGGACAGCAGGCTCAGGCAGGCCAGGTGCACGGCGACCAGCGAAGACGAGCAGGCGGTTTGGACCGCGATGCTCGGGCCGCGCAGGTTGAACGCATGCGATATCCGCGTCGCCAGGAAATCTTTGTCGTTTTGCAGGAACAGGCTGAACTGGTCGAAGTTGAGCCCCTCGGCCAGCACCGCGTTCGGGTCTCGATGCGACAGCAGGTTGTGTAGCAGATAGCCGCTGGGAGAGCTGGTTCCGTACACGCCGATCGAGCCGTCGAACTGGGCGGGGTCACACCCGGCGTCCTCGAGCGCATGCCACGCGCATTGCAGGAACAGCCGGTGTTGCGGGTCGAGCACCTGCGCGGCCAGCGGGGGGAATCCGAAGAAGTCCGCGTCGAATTCGTCGATCCCGTCCAGTAGCGGTGCGCGGCGCACGTATGCCGGGTCGGCCAGCGTCTTGTCGCTGACCCCCGCGTCGCGCAGTTCCTGTTCCGACAGGGTGACGATCGACTCCTTGCCGCGCCGAAGATTGCTCCAGAAGGTCGACAGATCGTTCGCGCCCGGGAATCTGCCGGCCATGCCGACTACCGCGATGGCGTTGTCGGGTGTGCTCACAGGTCTTGTCCTCCGTGTAGTCCAGGCTTGGGCCGCCGCCGTATCGCGGCTCCATGTCGCGCTGCCGCGCGCTGCTGCGCCCGGTCGCGAACGGTGGCCATGCTTTTTTGGTTTTCCAGCGTCTGGTCGGGGCCCGAGAGCCCGAGTTGGCGCATCAGGTCGACGGTCAGGTCGTGCAGGGACGCCCCCTGCAAGATCAGTGCCACCGGCGGTTCCACGCCGAAGTCGGCCCGCGCGCCGTTGCGGATCCGCACCGCCATCAGGGAGTCCAGCCCCAGCTCCGTCAGCGGCACGGCGGGATCGACAGCTGACCGGTCAGCGTAGCCCATCACCGCCGCGATCCGCGCGCGCATCCGCTCGGTCACCACCCGCTGCGCCTCGGCCGCGTCGAGGTCGGCAAGCGCGTCGGGTCCGGCCCAGTCGCCGAGATCGCCCGCCGAGTCCAGCTCGTCGACCACCCGGGTGAAGTAGCTGATGCCGCGGATCTCCGGGAACGCGATCAGAGCCCGGTCGGCGCGCAGCCTGGCGACGCCGGTGCGGGCCCGGCCGGCGGCCAGCAGCGAGTCCAATGCCTCGATGCCCTCTGCCGGGGTGATGGTGTCAAGGACGCTGCCGACCAGGGATTGCGCGACACCCACCTCTGACCACGGCCCCCAGTTGATCACCGCCGCCGGCAGGCCGGATGCTCGGCGCCAGGTGACCAGCGCGTCGAGCCAGGCACTGGCGCAGGCGTAGGCCGCCTGGCCCGGAGAGCCCAATAGTGAAGCGACGGAGGAGAATCCGAGCCACCAGTCGAGCTGGCAGCCCTCGGTGGCGTGGTGCATCCGCAGTGCTCCGGCCGCCTTGGGTGCCCATACCCGCTCGAGGGTGTCCCTGCTCATGGAGAACACCAGGCTGTCTTCGATGACCGCGGCGGCGTGCACGACACCGCGTAATTGCGCCCCCGCTTGTCCCGCTGCCTCGATGAGACGTTCGGCCACGCCCGGCGCTGCGACGTCGCCGCGGACGATCACGATGTCGGCGCGGGCTTCCAATGCGGCCAAGGCCTGGCGCTGGTCGTCGGTGGGTTCGCTGCGGCCATTGAGCACCACCCGGCCGGCGCCGCGGTCAACCAGCCAGTTGGCGACCACCAACCCGAGTCCGCCGAGACCACCGGTGACGACGTACGAGGCTCCGGGGCGGACCACCGGGTGACCCGCTTGTGCATCGAAAGTGGCGCGCGACAGGCGTTCGACGAACCTGCGGTCACCCCGCCAGGCGATCACATCGTCGTTGCCCGAATCCCGCAGTTCCGCGGTCAGCGCGGCGAGCGGGTCTGGTGTGCCGTCCAGGTCGACCAGGGTGGCGCGCATATCGGGATGCTCGAAGGCGAGAACGCGCACCAGACCCTTCAAGGACGCCGTTGCGGGGGCTCCCGGCTCGTCGTCGTGAACGGGCAGCCCGCCGCCGGTGACCAGCCACAGCCGCGGTGATCGGCCGTGCCAGGTGCCGACGACGGCGCGAACGACGGTCGTGATCGACCACACCCGGTCTCGCGCTGCCGTCAACCCGTCGTCCAATCCGGACGAGGCACCGCCGACGAAGACGACCAGGCCGACGGGCGGGTGGTCCGGATCGCCTGCGGTTTCCGCGAATGCGGCCAGCATTGCCGGTTCGTCCCCGAGATCGGCGGTGAGCACCCGCCGCACCGAGCGCCACCGCTCGATGAACTGGTCGGCCATCAGCTGGGTTTGGCTGTCCGCGGTCGCGTCGGTGAGCACCAGCCAACTGCCGGGCGCCGGCTGCGCGGCCTGGGGGGCAAGGTCTCCGGCGATCGGGCTTTCGATCCATTCGACGTCGAAGATCTTCTGCGCCAACGGCAGTGGCACCGCCCGGCGCTCGATGCGGCGTAGGTAGATGCCGTCGATTTCGGCGGCTACCTGCCCGGTGTCGTCGATCAACACGATGTTGCCCAGCTTGCCGCCGCCGCCGTCGAGGTTGGCCAGCTGCGCGCGACATGTGAGGTGGCGGCCGATGTCGCGGTAGACCCGAACCTTGTCGAAGGACACCGGCAGATAGCTGGCTTCGGCTGACCCCGCGACCTCGCCGTCGGGTATTGCGGCACCCAGGCTTTGCAGGGCGGTATCCAGCATGGCCGGATGCAGCCGAAATCCGGGGTGCCGCGGAGCCTCGTCGGGAAGGGTGATCTCGGTTTCGGCGGAACCGTCGGATAAACGCGATATTCGGCTCAGCGCCGCGAAGGCGGGACCGTGGTGTTGACCGGTTTGACGAAGTAAGGCATAGAAATCGGCGGGCGACACCGTTGGCGCGGTGGAAGAACGGTGTGCATCCGGGTGGGTGCGCACGGCGTCGGGCGGTGCTGGTTCGACCCTGGCCGTGGCGTGCCGGCGGAAGTCGCCGTTGGGCGAGCGGGAGTAGATCTCGACCCGAATCTGGCTGTCGCCGTTGCGAATCAACTGGGTGGTCAGCTGGGTGTGGCCGTCGAGGGGCAGCATCTGCTCGACCTCGAACTGGGTGATGCCGATCGAGTCGGCGGATACGCCCAGCGCTTCGGTGCCCGCCGCCAACGCGATCTCGGCGAACGCCGCGGCCGGCATGATCGGTTGGCCGAACACCTTGTGATCGGCCAACCACGGGGATACGTCGGTTCCGACGTCGGCCTGCCACACATGGTTTCCGCCGCTGGGCATCTCGATGTGGGCGCCGAGCAGTGGATGGGTGGCGGCCAGTTCCGACATCGCGGATCGATCCGTGACCCAGAATCTGCTGTGCTGCCACGGTGTGGGCGGTACGTCCACGAGGCGCCCGTTGGCGTCGTCCGGGGTGGTCGCTCCGACCGTGGCGAGTTGGGTGTGGAAGAACAGCGTTTGGTCGTGGTCGCGGTTCATCGTCCCCGTGACGATCTGGTCGCCGGCGCCCTCCAGGGTTTCGGTGATGGCGTGCAGGAGCACCGGGTGCGGACTCATCTCGATGAAGGCATGGCAGCCGTGGCGGTCGGCGGCTGCGGCTCTAATGGCCTGGTGGAATCGCACCGGGTTGCGCAGGTTGGCCGACCAATAGTCGGCATCCATCACCGGGTGTGAGTGTTCGTCACTTAGGCGCGTGGTCGTGATGATCGGGATGCGTGGTGGCTGCGGGGCCAAATCCGCCAGTGCGCTTCGCAATTCGGGCAGGATCGGGTCGATGATCGGGTGATGGGAGGCCACGTCGACCTCGACGCGTCGCGCCAGCCGATTCTGTGCGGCAACCGCGGCGATGATCGAGTCCACCGCCTCGGGCGGCCCGGCGATCACCGACTGACGCGGCGACGCATACACCGCCAGCGTTACCTGCGGATAGTCGGCGATCAGCGACTCGGTGGCATCGGCATCGAGTTCGAGCAGCGCCATCGCGCCCTGACCCGACAGCCGGGCCATCAAACGCGACCGGGTGGCGATCACCTTCAAGCCCTGCTCGGGCGTCAATACGCCGGCCACGACCGCCGCGGCCACCTCGCCCATCGAGTGCCCGATCACCGCATCGGGTGTCACGCCGTAGGACCGCCACAACTCGGTCAGGGCCAGCTGCATCCCGACCAGCACCGGCTGGATGCGGTCGATGCCCACCACCTCGTCGCCCGCGGATAGTGTCTGTTGTAACGAAAAGCCAACCTGGGCAACGAATACCGGCTCCAGCTCGGCTATCGCCTTGGCGAACGCCGGTTCGTCGGCCAGCAACTGCCGGCCCATCCCGGCCCACTGCGAACCCTGACCCGAGTACACGAATACCCGGCCCGGCCCGCCAGCACGCTGATCACAACCCACCACACCGACCCGCGGCTGTCCGGTCGCCAGCGCCCGCAATCCTGCGACAGCCTCGGCGCGGTCACGCGCGATCACGGTGGCGACCTTGGCGTGCCGGGGCCGGTGATGGTTGATGGTGTGCGCCACGTCGGCAAGCGATGCCGCCGCGCCCGGCCCGGACATCCAGTCGGCCAACGCCGCGGCCATGCCGGCTACGCGTTGCGCCGTCTTGCCCGATACCGTCACGGTCGTGACGGGGGGTGCTTCGACGGCGGGCGGTGGCGCCTGGTCCGGGCCTTGCTCGAGCACCACGTGCGCGTTGGTCCCGCTGAGGCCGAACGACGACACCGCTGCACGGCGCGGTCCGGTCGCCGCGGGCCACGGGGCGGTTTCGGTCGGCACGAACAGCCGGGTCGCCGACGCGTCGATGGCGGGGTTCCACCGGGTGAAGTGCAGATTGCGCGGAATCTGTCCGCGCTCGACCGCCAGCACCGCCTTGATGAATCCGGCCACCCCGGCGGCGGCCTCCAGGTGACCGATGTTGGTCTTGACCGAGCCCAACGCGCACGAGCCGGCGCCCTGGCCTTCAAGGCCATACGTGGTCGCCAGCGACTCGAACTCGATGGGATCACCCAATATTGTTCCGGTGCCGTGCGTTTCGACATACTGGACGCTGTCGGCGGGGACGTCGGCGAGCCGCAGCGCCGAGGCGATCACGTCGCGCTGGGCGAGCGCGTTGGGTGCGGTCATGCCGTTGGAGCGGCCGTCGGAGTTGGTTGCCGAACCTCGGACTACCGCCAGTACCCGGTCCCGGTCGCGCAGCGCGTCGGCCAGCCGTTTGAGCACTACCACACCGCAGCCCTCGCCGCGTACGAATCCGTCGGCGTTGGCGTCGAAGCTGTTGCATCGACCGGTCGGCGACAGCGCCGACCACTTGGACAGCGCGATCGCGGTGAAGGGGGACAAGGTGAGCTGCACCCCGCCGGCCAGTGCGACGTCGGTCTCGCGCAGCCGCAGGCTCTGGCAGGCCAGGTGGATCGCCACCAACGACGACGAGCACGCGGTGTCCACGGCGACGGCCGGACCGCGCAATCCCAGCAGGTAGGAGATCCGGCCCACCGCCGCGCAATGCGGCGTTCCGGTGCTCAGGTAGGCGTCGATGTCGGCTCTGCGCTCGATGTTGACGATCGTGTAGTCCCACGACGACAGCCCCATCATCACGCCGGTTCGGCTGCCGCTCAGGGAATCCGGCTGGATACCGGCGTGCTCGAGCGCTTCCCAGGCCACTTCGAGCAGCATCCGATGCTGCGGGTCCATCGCCACGGCTTCGCGGGGCGTGATGCCGAAGAAGTCGGCGTCGAAAGCGTCGACGTCGGAAACGAATCCGCCCCATTTCGTCGTCATGTGCCCGGGCGCCGACGGGTCGGGGTCGTAGAACGCGTCCGCGTCCCACCGATCCGGCGGTACCTCACCGATGGTGTCCACACCGTCGACCAGCAGTTGCCAAAAGCTTTCCGGCCCAGTCACATTCCCCGGGAAGCGGCAACCGATGCCCACCACCGCAACCGGCTCGGCGATGTCGGTGGGGAAGGCCGTCCCGGCGCGGACGAGCTCGCGAGCCAGGGCGGCCCGGGCGTTGGGCGACAGTTGCGCCGCGCGCTCTGCCAGGCTGGTCATGACTCACCTCGTGCGGCAGCTTCCAGCTCGCTGGCTTCGACCAGATCGGCGAGCAAGTCCATCTCCTCGTCAGACAGTTCGGGTTCCGCGTCAGCGGTCTGCTGCGCGGCGGCCGGCGGTGCATAGTCCATGCGTTCGCACAAGGCGGCCGCCAGGTCGGTGATCGTCGGGTAGGCCCACACCAGCGCGACCGGCAAGGTGATGCCCAGACTTGCTTCCAGCCGGTTTCGCAATTCCAGGGCCATCAGCGAATCGAGCCCCAGCGTCTCCAACGGCCGGTCGTGGTCGATCGGATCGCTCGAACGCAGCACGCCGCGGATCTCGCCGGCGATCGCCGACGCCAGGTAGCCCGGGCGTTCGGCCGCGTCGAGGGCGTCCAGCTGCGCCCGGACCTTGCCGCCGCCGCTTCGCTCGGGCGCCGTCGACTCCTGCAGCTTCGCGAACAACGACGACCCAGCCACGGCGGGGAAGGACTGGAACCACTGCCGAGCGTCCAGGCTGAACACACCGGTGCGCGCCCGATCGGCGGCGAGCACCGCCTGCATCGCGGCCAGGCCCTGCTCGGCGGTGATCATCGACACACCCAGGTCGGCGAAGAACTGGGCGCGACCGACCTCGGCCCATGGGCCCCAGTTGATTCCGACCGCGGGCAGTCCCCGGGAGCGCCGGTACGCGACCAGGCCGTCGACCCACGAGTTGGCTGCGGCGTAGGCGCCCTGCCCGGGTGTGCCGAGAAGCGCGGCGGCCGAGGAGAAGGTGAGCCACCAGTCGACGTCCCGCGACGCCGTCGCCTGATGCAGCCGCCAGCTGCCGGCGACCTTCGGGGCGAAAACCCGCGCGGCGGCCGAATCGGTCATGTTCAACACGATTTCGTCGGCCAGCACCATCGCGCTGTGCAGGACACCGGCCAGCCGGAAGCCGGCCGCTTCGACCGCCTGCACCAGCCGGTCGGCGGTGCCGGGTTCGGCGATGTCGCCGGTGATCACCTCGATCCGGTGACCCGCGGCGCGCAGCTCCGCGATGGCCGCCCCGACCTCGTCGCCGGGAGCCGAACGTCCGTTCAGGACAACCAATCCCGCGCCCTGTTCGGCCAGCCAGCGGGCGACGACGAAGCCGAGACCGCCCATGCCGCCGACGATCAGGTAGCCGCCGTCGGGGCTGACCAGGGGAAGTGGCGGCGGCGACGCGACTGCTTCGATGCTGCCGCTATCCGGTATCGAGATGACGATCTTGCCGGTGTGCTTGCCGGAGGCCATGAGCCGGAATGCGTCGGCCGCGTCGCGCAGGCTGAATTCGGTGACGGGCAGCACCGGCAGGCGACCGGCTGCCACGTGCTCCAGGATGTGTTGCAGGAGTTGGCGGTACTTTGCCGGTCGCAGCTTCAGGTTCAGGTCGAGGTCTACCACGCAGAACGACGCGCTTTTGGCCAGGGCCGCCAGCCCCAGGTTGGCGTCGGCGTAGACGTCCTTCTTGCCCAGCTCGATGAAGCGGCCGCCGGGCGCCAGGATCTGCACGCCACGCTGAATCGCTTCTCCGGCCAGCGAATTGAGCACGACATCGACCCCGTAGCCGTTGGTGAGCTCGAGAATCTCGTCGGCGAAGTCCACACCGCGGGAGTCGCCGACGTACTCGACGCCGAGCTTGGACAGCATGTCGCGTTTGGCGTCCGAGCCGGCTGTGGTGTAGATGCGGGCGCCGATCATTTTCGCGATCGAGACCGCGGCCATGCCGACGCCGCCGGTGGCGGAGTGGATGAGCACCCGTTCGCCCGGGGCCAGCCGCCCGACCTCGCACAGTGAATGCCAGGCGGTCAGATATGCGACGCCGAACGTGGCCGCCTCGTTGTCGGGCAGCGTGTCGGGGATGGGGACGACCAGATCGGCAAGCGTGCCCACGTGGGTGCCGAATGTGCCGGGACCGAAGGCGATGACGCGCTGCCCCATCTCGACCGAGGCCTCCCCGGACCTTACGTCGTCGCCGACGGCGGTCACGTAGCCGACGCACTCGCCGCCGATCACTGGCGCAGCCCCGTCGAGCCCGGGATACACGCCCATCGCCTTGAGCACGTCGCTGAAGTTGAGTCCCGCGGCGACCACCCGGACCTCGACCTGATCGCCCTGCGGCCTAGCCCGTTTCACCTCGTGGACGGTGAGCGCGTCCAGCCGGCCGGGCTGGTCGATCTGCAGCCGGACAGCTCCGCCCAAAGGCCCGGTGCGGTCGAGGTTCACGACGGTGCGCCGGGACTCGGCGGCCAGATCACCGTTCGCCGTGGTGGGCGCGGGCACCAGCCGGTTGACGTAGCGCTGTCCGTCGCGGTAGGCGACCTCGTCGTGGTCCGACCCGGCGAGCAGCTCCGCGGTCAGGCCGACCAGTGAGCCGGTGCCTTCGGGTTCGATGTCGACGAGTGTGGTCTTGAGTTCGGAATGCTCGAATGTCAACACCCGGGCGATTCCACGTAACTCGGCCTGCGCCAACGTGACCGAGTCGGTGGGATCGAACTGTTGGGCGCCGCGGGTGACGATCCACAGCCGCGGACTCTTACGGGTGCCCATCCGCGTCACGGTCTCCACCACGCGCGCGATCAGCAGGGTGCGCGTCCGCGCCAGCTCCAGCTGAGCGTCGTCGGGCAACGATTCGTCGACGCTGCGAGGGGGACAGACCATGACGATGCCGTCCCACCCGGAGCCGGATCGGGTGATCGTCGCGCGCAGCGCCGCCTCGTCGTGCGGCGAGATCAGTTCCACCTCGGTACGGTCGGATAGCGACGACCGCAACGCGGGCAGCAGTGGGTCGGCCGCGGCAGGGTCACCGATCAACAACAGCCGGTCCGGGCCCGGGGATACCGGGGCCGCTTTGGTCAGCGGCGCCGGCTCCCACTCCAACGTGAACAGGCGTTGGATGAGTTCGGTTGCACCGCTGACGGATCCAAGAACGGCCATCTCGACCTCGTCGATGACCAGCAGCGGCAGGCCATCCGGATCGGTCAGGACGACTTCGCCGACCAGCCGGTCCGAACCCTCGCGGGCGGCGAGAGTGCCGACGGCGCGGACGCCGCGGGTGACCTCGCCGTACACATGCACGCCCGCGTAACGTACCGGCACCACCAAGGATTTCCGGGCGGTCTGCCCGCCGGCCAGGTCGGTGGCCATCCGGGTGGCGCCCAGCGTCTGCAACGCGATATCCATCATGACCGGATGCAGCAAGAAGTCGCGGGAACCCGGTCTGGCCGGCGAGGGTAGCCGCACGTCGGCGCGGGCCGCGCCGGATTGCTCGACGGCGAGTCCGACGATGCCTTGAAACGCCGGTCCGTGTTGTTGGCCGGCGCCGCGCAGCCGCTGGTACAGCTCGTCGGGATCGAGTTCGTCCGCCGTGTCGCCGACCGCCGCACGTGGTGCCTTGTGATCCGGCGGCGCCACCGATTGGGTGCGCGCGACGGTGGCGGTGGCATGGGTTGTCCATTCCGAAGACCCACTGCGAGAGTGGATTTCGATCCGGCAGCGTTGTTCGTCGCCGGTGAGCGTGGTGACCAGTACGGTGCCTTCGGTCACGTGCAGCATCTGGTGGAGGTCGAGCTCGGAGATCATCCAGGGCCGCTCGGGTCCGTCGTGCTCGACCGGGAAGGCTTCCGTCGCGGCGGCCAGCGCGACCTCGGCGTAGGCCGCTCCCGGCAGCACGCAGAGATCGTCGATGACGTGATCGCCGAGCCACAACAGATCCGGGGCGAGCTCGCTTTCCCAAATGCGGATGCCGTTAGTGGGGTCGGTGACGCCGACGCCGAGCAGCGGGTGGATGCCTGCCCGGTGCAATGCGGACCCGGAGTGCGAAGTGGCGCTGATCCAGTGGTGGGTGTGCTGCCACGGCGTGGTGGGCAGTACGGGGTGTGGTTCGGGCGGGTGCGGGGTTTGCGGCGGGCGGGTGGTGTGCGTGGTGTTGAGGTTGGTGTGGAACGTCAGGGTGTCGTGGGTGTCGCGTTGCAGCGTGCCGATGCTCAGATACTCGGCGTTGTGATGCGTGCTCGCCAGGGTGTCGCTGATCGAGTGGGTCAGCAGCGGGTGTGCGCTGATCTCGATGAAGGTGTGGTGCGGGCCGCCCGGGCCGTCGAAGGCGCGTGTGATCGCCTGGTGGAAACGCACCGGGTTGCGCATGTTGGTGGCCCAGTGTTCGGCGTCGAAAACCGGTTGGCTGTCGAGGTCGGCGTAGGTGGTGGAGATGATCGGCATGGTCGGCGGCCGCGGGGTGAGATCGGCCAGTTCCGAACGCATCTGGGGTTGCAGCGCATCCATGGCCGGGTTGTGCGGGGCCACCTCGATGTTGACCCGGGTGGCGAAGCCGCCCCGTTGGCGCACCGTCTCGATGAGAGCGTCGATCTGCTGCGGCGGTCCGGCAATCACGCTTTGGCGTGGTGATGCGTAGATCCCGAGGCTCACCTGGGGGTAGTCGGCGATGAGGGCTTCGGTCTCGGCGGCGTCGAGTTCGAGCAGCGCCATCGTGCCCTGCCCGGACAGCGGCGCCATCAGCCGCGACCGGATGGCGGTGACCCGCAGGCCCTGCGCCGGGGTGAGCGCGCCGGCGACCACCGCGGCGGCCACTTCGCCCATGGAGTGGCCGATCACCAGGTCGGGTTGCACCCCGTAGGAGCGCCACAGCTCGGTGAGCGCCAGCTGCATGCCGATCACCCCGAGCTGGATCTGCTCGATGCCGACCAGCTCCTTGCCGCCGGTAATTACCTCCTGAAGTGAAAACCCGGCCTGCGCAACGAAATCCGGCTCCAGTTCGGCGACGGCGGCGGCGAAGGCCGGTTCGTCGGCCAGCAGCTGGCGGCCCATTCCGGCCCACTGGGACCCACGTCCGGAGTAGACGAACACCGTGCCCGGCCCCACCGAGCCCTCCCGGGGAGCTACCACGCCCGGGGCGGATTGACCCGCGGCCAGCGCCCGCAACCCCGCCACCGCCTGGCCCCGATCCACGGCCGCCACCGTCGCGAACTTGGCGTGCCGGGGCCGGTGGTGGTTGAGGGTGTGCGCGGCATCGGCCAGCGACACCCCGGCGCCGGGGCCTTCCAGCCAATCGGCCAGCACCGATGCCGTCGCGGCCACCCGCTGCGTCGTCTTTCCCGACACCACCAGCGTCGACACCGCCGGAGTCGGGCCGTGCGGCGTAACGGCCGCCGGGGCGGGCGCCTGCTCGATCACCACGTGTGCGTTCGTCCCGCTGACACCGAATGAAGAGATGCCCGCGCGCCGCGGCCGGCCGGTTTCCGGCCACGCCATGCCGTCGGCCGCGATGGTCAGCCGAGCCGCTTCCGCACTGGCATGCGGCGTCAACTGCCGGAAGTTGAGGTGCCGCGGAATGTAGCCGTTGCCCACGGCGAGTGCGGCTTTCATGAATCCGGCGACACCCGCCGCGGCTTCCAGGTGACCCAGGTTGGTCTTCACCGAGCCGATCACCAACGGAGGTGAGCTCTCCCGCTCGCTGAAAACCTTGCTCAGCGAGTCGAGTTCGATCGGGTCGCCCAAGGGAGTTCCCGTCCCGTGGGCTTCGATGTAGTCGATGTCGGCAGCTTCTAATTTGGACGACGTCAATGCGGTGCGCAGCAGTGCTTGTTGGGCGGGCCCGTTGGGGACGGTCACCCCGCTGCTGGCGCCGTCCTGGTTGACCGCCGAACCGCGCACCACCGCAAGGATGCGGTCACCGTCGCGCACCGCGTCGTCCAACCGCTTGAGCACCACCACCGCGGCGCCCTCGCCGCGGACGTATCCATCGGCGGACGCATCGAAGGTCTTGCACTGGCCTTCCGGGGACAGCATTCCCCAACGCGAGCACGCGATGCTCGGTCCGGGGCTGAGCAACAGGTTGGTCCCACCGACCAGCGCCATGTCGCTTTCCCGCGAACGCAGGCTCTGACAGGCCAGGTGCACCGCCACCAACGACGACGAGCAGGCCGTGTCGATGACCACCGCGGGGCCGCGAGCACCCAGGATGTAGGCCAGCCGTCCGGCGGCGAAGTTCGCCGAGTTCCCGGTCGGGATGTAAGCGTCGAGCTCTTCGGGGCGCAGCTGGCCGGCCAATGTCAGCATGTAGTCGTAGGCGGTGACGCCGACGAATACCGAGGTTTGGGTACCGCGGATCAAATGCGGTGGCACGCCCGCGTTCTCCAACGCTTCCCAGGCAACTTCGATCAACAACCGCTGCTGGGGGTCCATGGCCGCGGCTTCACGGGGGGAGATCGAGAAGAACTCCGCGTCGAATTCGTCGGGCTGCCAGTCGGTGAGAAATCCCCCGTCCCGGCTGCAGATGGTCCCCGGTACGGTGTGGTCGTCGGTGTAGAAGGCGTCGGCATCCCACCGCTGGGCGGGAACCCGGACGATGCCGCTTCGGCCGTCGCACAACAACTCCCAGAACTGTTCGGGGTTGTTCACCCCGCCCGGGAACCGGCATCCCATGCCCACCACCGCGATGGGCTCGGTGCTGGACTTTTCGGCAAGTTCCAGGCGCGCCGTCAGGTCGTCGATTTTGTGCAGCGCCTCGGTAATGATCGCTCGGCGATCCGGTGTCGCGGCGGTCATCGCGTTCCCCTTAGTCGTTCGGAAAGCTGTTCCAGGAGCTCATCTTCGGTGAGTTCGTCGTAGGTGTCGGGGTCCGGCTGGTCGGGTGTCACCGCTGCTGTTGCCGCGCTGGTCGCCTCCGTTGCTTCGATGAGCTCGGGCAGGATAGTGGCCAGGTAGTCGGTAAGGCTGTACACCGTCGGATAGTCGAAAACCACCGATGCGGGCAGGAACTCGCCGAGGCTTTCCGACAGCCCCCGTTGCAGCGTGACGCTCATCAGCGAATCCATGCCGAGTTGGAAGAAGCCCGCCGATGGGTCCAGCGTCTGGATGGCGGGCATGCCCATCACAGCGGCGGCCAATGCGCCGACGTGGTCGAACAGCATGTCCCCTCGGCGTTCCGGGTGACATTTGCGCAAGGCCTGGCGGAATTCGCTTTCCGGCAACCTGACATCTTCCGGCGCCGGCAACAGGTCCTCGACGATACGCAGCGATCCCCTGGTGCGGTAGGCCGCCGCCAGCAGCGGCCAATCCGCGGCTACCACGGCAGTGCGAACCCCGGCTGCCGGGTTCATCACCAGCGGCAGTGCCCCGATGGCGACCTCGTCGTCCATGGGCAGCAGCCCCGATCCCATACTGACCTGATTGGCCTGGTGTTCGGCATCGGCCAGGGATTTCCACAATCCCCAATCGACAACGGTGGCCGGCAGGCCCATAACACGGCGCGCATACGCCAGGGCGTCCAAGTAGCCGCTGGTCGCGGTGTAGTGCGCCAACCACCGCGAACCGGTCAGGCCTGAGATGGAGGAGAACAGGACGAAATAGCGCACCGCCGTCGTCACCGACAGCCGGTGCAACAGGGCCGCGGCGTCCAGCTTGGGCGCGAACATGGCCTCGACGTCATCGTCGGTCATCTCGTCCAGCAAGACCGGCCGGCCGGCGAAAGCGGCCAGGTAGATGCCCTCCAGCGGCGGCAAGTCGGCGCCGAACCGGTCGAACAGCGCCGTCATGGCGCCTTCGTCGGTCACATCCGCGGCAACCGTGAGGAGGTTCTTGCCAACTGCGGCAAGGCTTTCGGCCAGCTCGTGCAGCCGGTCGCCGGGGTTGCGGGATACCGCGACGACGGTCGCGGCGCCCATCTGGGCGAGCTGGCGGATCAGGTGCGGCCCGATGTTGCCGGTAGCCCCGATCACCAGTTGGCTGGCCTCGGAATTGAGGGTGACCGCTTCGGCGGTCACCGGCCGCCACCGCAGCCGGGGCACGTGGCGGGCACCCAGCCGGTACACGACCTGATCCTCCTCGTCGGCGCCCCGGACTGCGGCCAGCACCTGCCGCACGGCCAGCGTTGCCGGCGTCGAATGGTCGAGATCGATGAGTCCGCCCCAGATTTCGGGATGCTCCAGGGCCAGCGAGCGACCCAGGCCCCACAGCACCGCATGCGCGGGGTTGGCCCGATCCCCCTCCGCGACGGGCTGGGCATTGCGGGTCACGACGAACAACTTCGCCGGTGAGCTGCTGGCCCTCATCGCGGCGGCAAGCCGCCGGGTTGCATGGAAAACCCGGTAGGCCTGTCCCACGTCCAGTGGGTCGGCGGTGACCGGCGGCGCGTAGAGCACATGGTCGGGCGCGGGCAGGGCTTCCAGCAGCGCGCTCAGGTCGCCGTCGTCGGCGAGTGCGGTCAACGGCAGGATCTCGACCCGGAAATCCGCACCCGCGACACGGCGCAGCTCGGTGCACAGTTCGTCGTCGGCTGCCACCAGCCAGCGCGCGCTGCTCGGTGGGTCGGCCTCCGATGCCGGGCAGGCCGGCCAGGTCAGCTCGTAGCACCAATCGTCGAGTGCCCGGTTTCCGGAGTGCACTTGTCCGGGTACCTTGTTGGGAGTCGGACGTTCGGCGCCCGCCGCGGCGGTGATCCAGTGGCGGGTGTGTTGCCACGGGGTGCTGGGGATGGCGGGGTGCGGCTCCGGCGGGTGCGGGGTCTGCGGTGGGTGGTCCAGGGCAGTGCAGAGGTTGCCGCGGAACGTGACGGTGTCATCGGTATCACGTTGCAGCGTCCCGATACTCGCGAAGGTGCCCGTGCTGCCTTCCGGGCGCGCGGCTTCGAGCGTGTCGGTGATGGCCTGAGTTAGCAGCGGGTGCGCGCTGACTTCGATGAAGGTGTGGTGACCGGTCCCGGCCTGGGTGATGGCTTGCTGGAACCGCACCGGGTTGCGCATGTTGGTGGCCCAGTGCTCTGCATCGAACGCCGGTGGGGTAGCCAGGTTTTCGTATGTGGTGGAGATGATCGGAATGGTCGGTGTGCGCGGCGCCAAATCGGCCAGTTCCGAACGCATCTGGGGCTGCAGCGCGTCCATGGCCGGATTGTGCGGGGCGACTTCGATATTCACCCGGCTGGCAAAACGATTCTGCGCGCGCACCCGGGCGATCAATTCGTCGACCTGCTCGGTGGGCCCGGCGACGACGGTCTGGCGCGGGGAGTTGTAGATCCCCAATGTCACCTGCGGATAGTCAGCGATGAGCGCTTCCGTCTCGGCGGCATCGAGGCCGAGCATGGCCATGCCGCCCTGCCCGGACAGCGGCGCCATCAGCCGCGAGCGGGTGGCGGTCACCCGCAATCCTTCGGCGGGAGTAAGCGCTCCGGCGACCACGGCAGCGGCCACCTCGCCCATGGAGTGGCCGATGACCAAATCGGGTTGCACCCCATAGGAGCGCCACAGCTGGGTCAAGGTCAGCTGCATGCCGATGAGGCCCAGCTGAATCTGCTCGATGCCGACCAGTTCCTTACCACCGGCGATGACCTCATGCAGCGAGAAGCCGGCCTGCTCGACGAAAACCGGCTCCAATTCGGCCACCGCAGCGGCGAAAGCGGGCTCTTCGGCGAGCAATCGGCGACCCATCCCGGCCCATTGCGATCCACGTCCGGAGTAGACGAACACCGTGCCCGGCCCGGGCGAGTCGTCCCGGGGGCCGACCACGCCGGTGGCGTGCTGCCCGGCCGCCAGGGCACGCAACCCGGCCACCGCCTGGGCACGCTGCCGGGCGACCACGATGCCGTACTTGGGGTGCCGGGCGCGGTGGTGATTCAGGGTGTGGGCCACATCGGTCAGCGCCACCTCGGCACCCGGGCCCTCCATCCAATCGGCCAGCACGGCCGCCGTGGCCGCCACCCGTTGCGGCGTCTTGCCGGTCACCAGCAGCGTCGACACCTCAGTGTCGGTGTCGGTGTCAGAGCCGCGACCCGATACCGGAATCTGTTCGGTACCCTGCTCGATGATGACGTGCGCGTTGGTCCCGCCCAGTCCGAACGACGACACCGCCGCGCGCCGCGGCCCGATCTGACCTTCGGTGGCCGGCCACGCGGTGTTCTCGGTGGGAACGAAAAACCTCGTCGGCGCGACGTCGATGGCTGGATTCCATTGCGAGAAATGCAGATTCGGCGGGATCGTGGCGTGCTGCACCGCCAGCGCGGCCTTGATGAACCCCGCGATCCCGGCCGCTGCCTCCAGATGCCCGATATTGGTCTTCACCGCCCCGAGCGCGCACGAACCCTCGCCCCCGCCGTATGTCGACGCCAGCGCCTCGAACTCGATCGGATCGCCCAGCACCGTGCCGGTTCCATGGGTTTCGACATAGTTCACGCTTTCGGGTGCGACGTCAGCGGATCGCAACGCATCGGCGATCACGTCGCACTGGGCCGCCGTATTCGGCGCAGTCACCCCGTTGGAGCGGCCGTCCTGGTTAACCGCCGAGCCGCGCACCACTGCCAGCACCCGGTCGCCGTCGCGCACCGCGTCGGTCAACCGCTTGAGCACCACCACGCCGGCGCCCTCGCCGCGCACAAACCCGTCGGCCGCCGCGTCGAACGTGGCGCACCGGCCCTGCGGGGACAGCAATCCCCAGGCCGATATCGCGATTTGGGTCTCCGGGCGAAGGGTGATGCTGACGCCGCCGGCCAGCGCCAAGTCGGTTTCGCGCAGCCGCAGGCTCTGGCAGGCCAGGTGTAGCGCCACCAACGACGACGAACACGCGGTGTCCACCGCCACCGCCGGACCGCGCAGCCCCAACAGGTACGAGATACGACCCACCGTGATGCTGTGCGCGTTTCCGGTTCCGCTGTAGGCGTCCACGCTTTCCGGGCTGGTGCCCAGCATGGACTGGTATTCGTTGAAATAGACCCCCATCATGACGCCGGTTCGAGTGCCGGCCAGCGAATCCGGTGGAATGCCGGCATGTTCGAGGGCCTCCCAGGACACCTCGAGCAGCATCCGCTGCTGCGGGTCCATGGCGGCGGCTTCGCGCGGGGTGATGCCGAAAAACTCGGCGTCGAAGCCGGCGACGTCGGGCACGAATCCGCCCCACTTGGTGGTCATCCGGCCCGGTGTCAACGGGTCGGGGTCGTAGAACGCGTCGGCGTCCCACCGGTCGGCCGGTACCCGCGAAATCGCGTTGCGCGCGTCACCCAGCAAGTCCCAGAAGCTGTCCGGATCGGTTGCGCCGCCGGGAAACCGGCAGCCGATCCCTACCACCGCGACGGGCTCGGCCACCGCGATCCGGGAGATCTTGGTGAACTCCTCGGCCAGCGTGGCGCGTTGCTGTGCGGTCATACCGGAGATCCGGCTGAAGGCGGTGCGTATCACCTTTCGCCCTCGGTCGAGGTCGATTCGATCCGGTCGAACAGACTGTCCAACACACTTCCCGCCGAGGCGGATAACGCGGCCATCTCATCGGCGGCCGAATCCTGCTGTGGCGCGACGAGTTTGGTGAGGTACTGGGCCAGCAATGCCACCGTCGGATGATTGAACAGCATGGTCGCCGACAGCTCAATCCCGACGAATTGCTCGGCTTCGCGCCGAATCGCCATCGCCATCAACGAGTTGAGCCCCAGTTCGGCGAACGGTCGGTCGGTGTCCAGTTCTGTTTCCCGTAACCGCAGTTCGGCGGCGATGATGCCGCGCAGTCCTTTCTCGAGCTCGGTGCGCACCTCGGTGGCCGACATCTGCGACCAGTCCTGCGCCGGCTTCAGGTGCGCGGCCGCATCGATCGACCCGGGCGCGGCGGCCGGCGAGGGCACCGGCACCACGACGGCTTGCGCGACGTCGTAGCCGTCGACGTATTCCCACGCGGTGAAAGCTTCCGACGGCGTGATGTCGCGCGAACCCATGCGCTGCAGCTCGTCGCTGACGATCTGGGCGTCGGCGGCGAAACCCAGCCCCCGCCAGGCAACCCAGTCCAGACTCATGGTGTGGCAGCCCTGTTGGCGGCGGGCCCGTGCCAACGCGTCCAGATAGGAGTTGGCGGCCGCGTACGAACCCTGTCCCGGTATACCAAATATCCCTGCAGCCGACGCGGTCAGGAAGAAGAAGTCCACGCTGCCGGGCGGGAACGCCTCGTGCAGCACCTGGCTGCCGGCGAGCTTGGGCCACATGACCTGTCGCACCGCATCGTCGGTCAGCTGCGTCACCAGTTGATCGTTGGTGACGCCCGCGGCGTGGATGATCCCGCGGATCGGCGCGGCTCCGTCCCGATCGCGCTTGGCCAGCAGGGCCTGTACGTCGTCGCGGCATCCGACGTCGACGGCGACGGCTTCCACCGTCACGCCGCGCATTTCCAGCGCACGGATGGCGTCGATCTTCGTTCGCAGGCTGGCGTCGAGGGTGTCGAGTTCCCAGTCCCGCCGTGGCGGCAACGGGGTACGACCGGTCAGCACCAGACGACGGGCGCCGCGATCGGCGAGCCACTCGGCCATCAGCAGACCCAGCGCTCCCATCCCGCCGGTGACGAGGTAGGCCGCATCGGGCCGGCACTGCATAGACGGGCGCACCGGCTGGCCGCGCACCGGCGCCAGGGCGGGGGCCAGTACCACGCCGTCTCGTGATACCAGGATCGACTTGCTCGGTGCCGCAAGCAGATCGACGAGTATCGGCGCGGATTCGTCCAGGTCCGTGTCGGCCGCGAGATCGACCAGACCACCCCACAGCTGGGGATGTTCGGCGGCGATGACACCCGCAAGGCCCCACAGGAAGCTCTGGCGCAGCGCCGACGGGGTCACCGATTCGTGGACTCCGCGGGTGACGATCCACAACGAGGCGGGCTCACCGGCATCTCGTACCGCTAAAGTCTTTACCAGAGTGCCGATTTCGGCGGTGACCCGCACGGAGAAGTCGATGTCGGTCTCGTCGGCGGTTGCCGGGTGAAAGTCCGCGACGTAAAGCAGATAACGGGCATCCGATACCGCTGCGGGCGGGTATCCGGCGTTCTCGAGATGTGTCCGCAGCGGAGCACCGTCATCACCGATCACCGCGACGGGCTGCGGCCCGGTCACCCGACCGGGTGCCGGGTGGGCTTGCGCGTCAACGACATCGGCGCGCGGTTGCCAGTCGATGGTGTGCACGAAGCTCCGGGCGTCGGTGCTCTCGGCGGCCGGTTGCCCGTCGCCGAAGTCCAGCGCCCGGTAGCGAAGTGAGCGCATCGACATGCTGGCTGCGTCGCCGGGGGCGGTGATGTCGACATCGACGGTGATCCCGTCGCCGTCGCGAGCGGTTCGGGTGAGCATCACCGAGGCGCGCGGCGCCCCGACAGGGTCGCCGAACCACATCTGCTCGATGGCGGCCGGCACGTGGAGCCGCGGGTCGGTGTCGTCGGCCAGCGCCCCGACGTGCACTGCGGCGTCCAGTAGCGGTGCGGTCAAGCCCTCGGGCAGTGCCTCGGGAAGATCGATCCCCACGGTGAGCCCGGTGGCTTCCGGTGTCCATGAATCCACCGACCAGGTGAAGGGCAGGCCGTCGACGCCATGGACGGCGAACAGCGCTGCAACGTCGGGAATCTCGTCGCCGCGAACATTCTGAGGGTGGTGTCCGTTGCCGGGAAGGGCCGAACCCGGCGGTGACGACGAAAGTCGCGCTGTCGCATGCCGTGTCCACCGATTCGACGAGGCTTCGGCAGCCGGAATCGAGGCCAGGCTGATCGACAGGTTGTCGGCGACCACCTGGATCAGTCGCGGCTGGTCGGCGAAAACGGGTTGCTCGAATCGGATGTCGGTCAGCGAGCGGTAGCCCAATTCTGTTGCGGCGCAGACCATTGTGTGCAGCACGACCGAGGCTGGGACGAGTTCGATCCCGTGGAATCGATACCGGCCCCGGTACGGCTTGGCATCCGGTGCCAACCTGGCTTGCCAGAGGTGCGACGGCGGACTCGACAGGACCGAGGTGTGTTGGCCGAGCAGGGTGCCCGCCGCGGGAGCCACACCGGCAACGTGGGCCGAGCGTTTGGTGGTGATCCAGTGGCGGTGGTGCTGCCAGGGAGTGGTCGGGATGGTCGGGTGCGGCTCGGGCGGGTGTGGCGTGTGCGGTGGGTGGTCGGTGTGGACGGTGTTGAGGTTGGTGCGGAAGGTGATGGTGTCGTCACCGTCACGTTGCAGGGTGCCGATGCTGGTGTATCGAGTTCCGTGCTGGGCGCTGCGCAATGTGTCCATGACGGCCTGAGTCAGCAGCGGGTGGGCGCTGATCTCGATGAAGGTGTGGTAGTTGCCGCCGGCCCGCGCGATGGCCTGCTGGAAATGCACCGGGTTGCGCATGTTGGTGGCCCAGTGCTCGGCGTCGAACACCGGGCGGGTGTCGACGTCTTCGTAGGTGGTGGAGATGACCGGAATCGTCGGGGTCTGCGGGCTCAAATCCGCCAGCTCCGAACGCATCAGGGGCTGCAGCGCATCCATGGCCGGATTGTGCGGGGCCACTTCGATATTGACGCGACTGGCGAACCGATCCCGGGCCCGCACCCGGTTGATCAATTCGTCGATCTGTCCGGTGGGACCGGCGATCACGGTCTGGCGCGGCGAGTTGTATATACCCAGGGTCACTTGCGGGTAGTCGGCGATGAGCGCCTTGGTCTCGGTGGCGTCGAGTTCGAGCAGGGCCATGCCGCCCTGCCCGGACAACGGCGCCATCAGCCGAGACCTCGTCGCGGTCACCCGCAAGCCCTCGGCAGGTGTCAGCGCTCCGGCGACCACGGCGGCGGCCACCTCGCCCATCGAGTGGCCGATCACCGCGTCGGGTTGCACTCCGTAGGAGCGCCACAGCGCGGTCAGCGCCAGCTGCGTGCCGATCAGGCCCAGCTGAATCTGTTCGATGCCGACCAGTTCCTTGCCATTGGCGAGCACGTCGCGCAGCGAAAAGCCGGCCTGTTCGACGAATACCGGCTCCAGGTCGGCGATGGCCTCAGCGAAAGCGGGCTCGTCAGCCAGTAGTTGGCGGCCCATGCCGGGCCATTGCCAGCCGCGACCGGAATAGACGAACACGATGCCCGGCCCCGGTGAACCCTCCTGCGGGCCGACCACACCAATGGCGTGCTGACCGGCGGCCAGCGCACGCAATCCGGCTACCGCCTGCGCGCAGTCACGCGCGACGACGGTGCCGAACTGGGCCTGCCGGGACCGGTGATGATTGACGGTGTGGGCGACGTCGGCCAACGGCACCGCCGCGCCGGGGCCCGCCATCCAGTCGGCCAGCACCCCTGCCGTCGCGGCCACCCGCTGCGCCGTCTTACCCGCCACCACCAGAGTCGACACCGCCGGAGCCGGGCCGTGCTCAGGTGGCGGCGACACTTCCTGGCCCTGTTCGATCACCACGTGCGCGTTGGTACCGCCGAAGCCGAATGACGACACACCAGCGCGCCGCGGATGGCCTGTCTCCGGCCATTCCGTCAGCGTGTCAACGACTTTCATCCGCAGGTCGGCAAACGCGATGTGTGGGTTGGGGCTTTCGAAACGCTGGTTCGGCGGAATCCGGCCATGCTGTACCGCAAGCACCGTCTTGATGAAACCGGCGATGCCGGCCGCGGCCTCGGTGTGTCCGAGATTGGTCTTGACGGTACCGATGAGCAGGGGAGCGTCCTCGGGGCGTCCGCGGCCCAGCACGGTGCCCAGGGCGCGGGCTTCGATCGGATCGCCCAGCAGGGTTCCGGTGCCGTGAGCTTCGACGAAGTCGACTTCGTTGGGCTGCATCCCCGCGTTGGTGTAGGCCGCGCGGAGCACGGCCATCTGGGCCGCGGGGTTGGGGGCCATCAGCCCATTGGAGCGGCCGTCCTGGTTGACCGCCGATCCGCAGATCACCGCCAGTACGCGGTCGCCGTCGCGTTGCGCGTCGGTCAACCGCTTGAGCACCACCGCCCCGGCGCCTTCGCCGCGCACAAAACCGTCGGCGGCCGCATCGAAGGCGCGGCAATGACCGGTGGGCGACAACGCACCGACTTGGTCGAAGCCGCGAAATACGGCCGGGGACAACAACAAATTCACTCCGGCGGCGATGGCCAGGTTGCAGTCCTGCGTCCGCAGGCCCTGGCAGGCCAGGTGGATCGCCACTAGCGACGACGAGCATGCGGTGTCCACCGCCACGGACGGGCCGCGCAGGTCGAGGAAATACGAGAGGCGGTTGGCGATGATGCTCATCGCGCCGCCGGTATTACTCCAACCGTCGACCTGCGACAGATCGGTGGAGGCAATAGCGCCGTATTCGCTCAAGCACGACCCGGCGAATACTCCCGTCTGCGAGCGCCGCAGCGCGCTGGGCGCAATTCCGGCGTGTTCCAACGCTTCCCAGGCCACTTCCAGCAGCAGTCGTTGCTGGGGGTCCATCTTGTCGGCTTCGCTGGGGGATATCTCGAAGAATTCCGTGTCGAATGCGTCGATGTCGGGCAGGAATGAGCCCCACCGCGTGGTGCGGTCCAGCAGTGCCCGCACTTCCGGCGAGCCGTCGTCGAACTGTTCCCACCGTTCGTCGGGGACCTTCCCGATCGCCGAACGGCGGTCACAAAGAAACTCCCACAACGCATCTGGGCCGGTGATCCCCCCGGGAAACCGGCACCCCATGCCGATCACGGCGATCGGCTCTTCCAGCGAGCTTCGACCGGGGCGCTTGAGCGCCGCGTCGGACTCGGAATCGGGCTCGGGCGCGGTGAGATATGCGGCCAGGGCGTTGATCGTCGGGTGTTCCCAGAAGTCGATCGGGGATACGGTTTTGCCTAATAACTCGGTCAACTCTCCGGACAGCACCACCGCGTCACGCGAACTCACGCCCAGATCGGCCAGCGACAGATTGGGATCGACCTCATCGGGGGTACAGCCGATATTGGTCACCAAGTAGTCGACGAGCCAATGGCGAAGGTCGGCTTCGTCATTGATACTCGCCGTCATGCGCTCACGTCCAGGCGTTTGAAGCCGTCGCGGCGATACCTTTCGACGCAGGCCGAACGGCGGATCTTGCCGCTGGTGGTGATCGGAATCGAGCCGGGGGAGACCAGAACCAGGTCGGCCACGCGCAAGCTGTGGGACCTCGAGATCGCAAAGGTGACATCGCGCTTGACCGAACGCAGCTTGCGCATGGCCTCTTCGGCCGACGCTCCGCGCCGCTTCAGCTCGATGATTGCGACCAGTTGCTCGGTGATGTCGTCCGGGACGGATATCGCCGCGACGCGGCCACCGGTGATCTCCTGGATCGTCGCCTCGATGTCGTCGGGGTAGTGGTTGCGGCCGTCGACGATCAGCAAGTCTTTGATGCGGCCCATGATGAACAGTTCGCCCTCGGAGATGACGCCCAGGTCTCCGGTCCGCAACCACGGTCCCTCGGGCGCCCCCGGGGCGGGATCGACCAACTTGGCGTTGAACGTGCGCGTGGTCTGCTCCGGTTTGCGCCAATATCCCAACGCGACGTGGTCACCGTGCAGCCAGATCTCGCCGACCGTCCCCGGCGGGTTTTCGATCTTGGTCTCGGGGTCGACGATGCGCACCGCCGACGGGTCCGGCGAACCGTAACTGATGAGTTCGGTGCCGACCGGCCCGTCGGTTCGGCTGCGCCTGGCCTGCCCGGCGGTCAGCTGTCCGTAGTCGAAACGAACGGTCCTGGGCGCGGTGCCCGGCTCGGGAGCCGCCACGTAGAGGGTCGCTTCGGCGAGCCCGTAGGAGGGTCGCACGGCCGTGGGGCTGAGGTTGTAGCGGGCAAAACGCTCGGTGAAGCGCTTCACGGTGGCCACGTGGATGCGCTCGCTGCCGCTGACGATTCCGACCACATTGCCGAGGTCGAGCCCTTCCATGTCCTCGTCGGATGTCCGCCGCACAGCCAATTCAAAGGCGAAATTCGGTGCCGCGGAGAAGCAGCTTCCGGTGGTGGCAAGCAATTGCATCCAGCGGGCCGGCCGGCGCAAGAACGACATCGGACTGATTAAGACCGCGCTTCGGCCCGCGACCAGTGGCGCGCATATTCCAAGAATCAGGCCCATGTCATGAAACAAGGGCAGCCACGACAGCAGCACCGCGTCGATCGGCATTTCGGGACCGCCGAAATAGCCATAGAGGCTCTGTGTCACGTTGGCGATGACATTCTTGTGCGACACGATGACACCGGCCGGCGTGCGAGTCGAACCGGAGGTGTATTGCAGGTAAGCCGCCCCGGTCGACAGCTGCGGTGGCGTCGCGAGCTGACGTTGCGAGTCCAGATCAAGCAGATCGACCTCGATGACGAACGGCGCGGGCCGTCCGTCGTGCGCGTTCGCGTATTTCGTGACGTCGGCGACGACCGACGACGTCGTCAGAATCGCGACCGGGTTGGCGTCACGCAATACCGCGGACACGCGATCGTCATGAATACCATATTGCGGCGTGGAGAGCGGAACTGCGATAAATCCGGCCTGCAGGGCGCCGAGAAATGCAATGACATATTCCAGACCCTGCGGCGCCAGAATAGCCACGCGATCACCCGGTGACCCATACAATTTGAGCTCTTCAGCGATGGTGCAGGCACGGCCGTACACCTGCGACCACGTCAAAGTCTCAGCGAACCCCTTCGGATCCAATCCGTAGTCGATGAATGTATACGCAGTGGTGTCAGCGTGCTGATCCGCCCGCTGCTTCAGCAAAGCAGGGACAGAAGAGTCGATCACCGGCATCGCACTTAACTCCCATCGGCTTGTCGGTTTTGATTGTGTGCTGCACCTGTGAATCACTGGCACAGTGCGACTGACCAGCATCGTGGAACCCGCTGGTCTGAGCTGACTAGTCCGCTATGACGAGGAGGCAGCTTTTGCCGTCGAAGCACACCGGCGTGCCCATGCTGACCGCCCCCGGAATGACCCCGTTCCCCATACGACTAGTCGGTCTACGTAAGGTAACCACCTCTCGGGACGGGTACGGGCAGTATTTGGAAAATCCACACTTTCCCCACAGCGACCGCCAATGCTACCGCCTGCTATCGCACCGTTCCGACCTGTATTAAGCCTTTGTACCAGGGAGTCCGCCGTGAGCTGGGGTGGTAGATGTGACATTTGGTACATCAGTGACAGATGACTAGTGCAGTGAGAGTTGGTATCTCGATTCTGGCACGCAGGTGCCAGCACTTTGGGACCGGCGTCTCGTTGTGACAAAGTTCACAGCCTTGCCCCGGTGTGATGCGCCAGCGGGCGCGCGGCGGTCGGTCGGCCGGCCGGCCCGGGGGTCGGCATACGCCGGCGACGCGGCATCCGGGCCGGCTCCGGCGCCGAGCGGGGGCGAACTTCGGCAACAAGGCGCCAGGAATGACACCGCTGGCGCGTACGGTGCCGGCCAGGTTTGTCGCAGCTAAGCTTTGTGGAGCTGTTGGAGTGCGCGGTCCTCGATGTCTCCTACGAGCTCTGGCAAATTGTTGTTGAGATAGAAATGATCCCCTGGGAAGACACGGATCGCGAATTCGCCCGTCGTTCGGTCACGCCACGGCTCCATGTCTTCTCGGGTCGTAATCCAATCCTTGTCCCCGATGTATGCATAAATTGGGCACGATAGTTTTGTCTCGGGCGGACAGGTATAACCCGCAATGGCGCGGACGGCTCTCAATGTTGGTAGCACACCCACCCGAAATTCTTCATCGGCAAAGAAATCCGGATTAGTGCCGGTGGCCCGGGCTACCAAATCCAGCATCTCGTTATCCGAGAAACCCTGGAGTTGTTTGTATCTGATATGGCCCGGTGCCGACGTGGCCGACACAAACAGTGCGAGGATGCGGTAACCGGCTGATTGAAACCTCAATGCCACTTCGAAGGCCAGCATTCCGCCCATGCTATGACCGAAGAAGATGACCGGATCGCCGATCGGGGCGGTCGGCTTCATCATCGCGAACACCTCGTCGGCGAGGCCAGGAATGCTTTCCAGCGGCGGCAGGCCCGACCGGTCGTTCTGTCCCGGGTACTGGACAGCTATTCGCTTCAGGCCACCGGAAAACTCGCGAGAGAATGCGACATAGTCTTTTGCGGTTCCACCGGCATGCGGGAAGATATACAGCGTAGGGTTTTTGCCGTCGTTCGAGCGGGCGTGCACGGCGCCACCCTACCGTGGCCCACCGAACGTGCACATCGACGTCGGTTAACGTCACCCAACCTCACCCAACCTCACCCAACCTCGACCAACGGCGGCGCCGGGAACCCGTATGACCGACGGCACCGAGGTAGCGATGACATCGCGGCCGTCGCGCACGGAAACCGTGCCAGCCCGGGCTGCGTCGGGGGATCGGCGGGCGCCCGCGGTGTCGGCTGAAGCCGGGAAACAGGCCGACACACCGACGTCACCACCGGCGTCACAGGGATAACAACAGGCACACTGGTAACAACAAAGTCATGCAGGGATGCCGGGAGGATATGGTCGTGTACCGAGTCTTTGAAGCGCTCGACGAATTGAGCGCAATTGTCGAAGAAGCCCGCGGCGTGCCGATGACCGCGGGCTGCGTGGTACCACGCGGCGACGTGCTCGAGCTGATCGACGACATCAAGGACGCGATCCCCGGCGAACTCGATGACGCGCAGGACGTGCTCGACGCCCGTGATTCGATGCTGCACGACGCAAAAGCGCATGCCGACTCGATGGTTTCCGCGGCGACCACCGAGGCGGACTCGATGCTGAACCATGCCCGCGCGGAGGCGGACCGGATTCTGTCCGATGCGAAATCCCAGGCCGATCGAATGGTGGGTGAAGCGCGTCAGCACAGTGAGCGGATGGTCGCGGACGCCCGGGAGGAGGCGATGCGCATTGCCGCCTCAGCCAAACGGGAGTACGAGGCCAGCATCAGCCGGGCCAAGTCCGAATGCGATCGACTGATCGAAAGCGGCAACATCTCCTACGAGAAGGCGGTGCAAGAGGGCATCAAGGAACAGCAGCGCCTGGTGTCGCAGAACGAGGTCGTGCAGGCGGCCACTGCGGAGGCCACCCGCCTCATCGACACGGCGCACGCCGAGTCCGACCGGCTGCGCGGCGAATGCGACGTCTATGTGGACACCAAGCTTGCCGAATTCGAAGAAATGCTCAACGGCACACTGCGCTCCGTCGGACGAGGCCGCCATCAGCTTCGCACCGCTGCCGGCACGCACGACTACGCAACGCGCTAGTCGAGTTCCCGCCGCAGCAGGGTCCGCCGCGGGGGGTGGGGTTCGGCGCGACAGGCGGTGGATTCCCGCCAGAGCCCGGCGCGCGCCGTAGGATCTCTCCTATGGCGAGGCAGCACAGCCGGACAGCCCACGGGCGTCTGACCGCGCCGCTGGCGATTGACATCGCTCGGCTGGGGCGTCGCCCCGGGGCCATGTTCACCGTGCAGGACACCGTGGACAGCCCCACCCGCATCGGCGTGGAGCTGATTGCCATCCAGCGAGGTGCCCCGTTGGCCCTGGACCTGCGCGTGGAGTCGGTATCGGAGGGAGTGTTGGTCACCGGGACTGTTACCGCCCCCACGACCGGGGAGTGCTCCCGCTGCCTGACCGCGATTCAGGGCCGGGTACAGGTTGCCCTGACCGAACTTTTCGCTTATCCCGGCAGCACCACCGCGGCCACCACCGAGGAGGACGAGGTCGGGCACGTCGTCGACGAGAAGATCGATCTCGAGCAGTCGATCATCGACGCGGTCGGCCTGGAACTGCCGTTTTCCCCGGTCTGCCGGCCCGACTGCCCCGGGTTATGCCCGCAGTGCGGTGTCGTGCTGGACACCGACCCCGACCATCACCACGACCAGATCGACCCCAGGTGGGCGAAGCTGGCCGATATCGTCACGGCGCAACGCCCCGATGCCGCGGATCGAGGTGAGCGGTGACGGCGTCACGGCAGAGTCTGCTCGACGCGCTCGGTGTCGACCTCTCCGATGAACTGCTGTCGCTGGCGTTGACGCACCGCAGCTATGCCTACGAGAACGGCGGGCTACCGACCAACGAGCGGCTGGAGTTTCTCGGCGACGCCGTCCTCGGGCTGACCATCACCGACGAGCTCTACCACCGCCACCCCGACCGTTCCGAAGGCGACCTGGCCAAACTGCGGGCCAGCGTGGTCAATACCCAAGCGCTGGCCGACGTCGCGCGCAACCTGTCGGACAACGGCCTCGGTGTGCACATGCTGCTGGGCCGCGGCGAGGCCAACACCGGTGGAGCCGACAAGTCCAGCATTCTGGCTGACGGGATGGAATCGCTGCTGGGCGCGATCTACCTGCAGCACGGTATCGAGGTATCGCGCAAGGTGATCCTGAAGTTGTTCGGACCATTGCTGGACGCGGCGGCGACGCTGGGTGCCGGGCTGGACTGGAAGACCAGCTTGCAGGAGCTGACCGCGGCGCGCGGGCTGGGCACCCCGTCCTACCTGGTCACCTCCACCGGCCCGGACCACGACAAGGAGTTCACCGCGGTGGTCGTCGTGATGGACGCCGAGTACGGGTCGGGTATGGGTCGCTCCAAGAAAGAAGCCGAGCAGAAAGCCGCGTCAGCCGCCTATAAGACACTCGAGGCTTTGGACGTGCTGGACCCCGCCGGGAAACCTTCGCTCTAGATGCCCGAACTACCTGAGGTCGAGGTGGTGCGGCGTGGCTTAGCGGCCCATGTGGCGGGCAAGACGATGACCGCGGTTCGGGTTCATCACCCCCGGGCGGTACGCCGCCACCAGGCCGGACCCGCCGACCTGACGGCGCGGCTGCTGGGCGCGCGAATCACCGGAACCGACCGGCGCGGCAAGTACTTGTGGTTGACGCTGGATAGCCCGGGTAACCCCGACAGCGCACTCGTGGTGCACCTGGGCATGAGCGGACAGATGTTGCTGGGGGCAGTCCCGCGCTCCGACCACGTCCGGATCTCCGCCCTGCTCGACGACGGAACCGTGCTGAGCTTTGCCGACCAGCGCACCTTCGGCGGATGGCTGCTTGCCGATCTGGTAACCGTGGACGGCAGTGTGGTTCCGGCGCCGCTCACCCACCTGGCGCGCGACCCGCTCGACCCCCGCTTCGATGCCGCTGCCGTTGTGAAGGTCTTGCAGCGCAAGCATTCTGAACTCAAGCGCCAGCTGCTGGACCAACAGGTGGTCTCCGGAATCGGCAACATCTACGCCGACGAAGCGCTGTGGCGGGCCCGGCTGAATGGCGCCCGGATCGCCGCCACCTTGACCCGCCGGCAGCTGCGCGCCGTGCTGGATGCCGCCGACGACGTGATGCGCGAAGCGCTGGCCAAGGGCGGGACGTCGTTCGATTCGCTGTACGTCAACGTCAACGGCGAGTCGGGCTATTTCGACCGATCGCTGGACGCCTACGGCCGCAACGGCCAGAACTGCCGGCGCTGCGGTGCGGTGATTCGCCGCGAAAAGTTCATGAACCGCTCGTCGTTCTACTGTCCGCGATGCCAGCCGCGGCCGCGGCGTTAGCGTATCGAGGTCGGCGTCACTCGGCGCGAGGACGCCCCGGCACGAACCGGTACAAAGAAGCCATGACGGAACTGTGGGTAGAACGCACGGGCACTCGCCGCTATACGGGATACAGCTCGCGCGGCGCGCTGGTGCTCGTGGGCTCCGAAGACGTCGACGGGGTGTTCACCCCCGGTGAGCTGATGAAGATCGCGCTCGCCGCGTGCAGCGGCATGTCCAGTGATCAGCCGCTGGCCCGTCGCCTCGGCGACGACTACCAGGCGGTGATCAAGGTATCGGGTGCGGCCGATCGCGACCAGGAGCGCTACCCGCTGCTCGAGGAAATCCTTGAGCTCGACCTGTCGGGACTGGCTGCCGAGGAGAAGGAGCGCGTGTTGTTGGTCGTCGACCGGGCCATCGACCTGGCATGCACCGTCGGGCGCACCTTGAAGTCGGGTACCACCGTCAACGTCGAGGTCGCCGATGTCGGTTCCTGACGTGCGGCTGACCGCCTGGGTGCACGGCCGGATCCAGGGCGTCGGTTTCCGCTGGTGGACCCGCTGCCGGGCGCTGGAGCTTGGCCTGACCGGTTACGTGGCCAACCAGGCCGACGGCCGCGTGCTGGTGGTCGCCCAGGGGCCGCGTGAGTCGGGGGAGCAGTTGCTGCGGCTGCTGCGGGGCGGCGCCACCCCCGGGCGCGTTGACAAGGTGGTCGCCGACTGGTCGGAGGCGTCGGAGCGGATCGCCGGGTTCAGCGAGCGGTAATCTGGCTGCTCGTGTACCTCAAGAGTCTGACGCTGAAGGGCTTCAAATCCTTCGCCGCGGCGACGACTCTGCGGTTCGAGCCGGGCATCACCGTCGTCGTCGGGCCCAACGGCTCCGGCAAGTCCAACGTCGTCGACGCGCTGGCGTGGGTGATGGGGGAGCAGGGCGCGAAGACGCTGCGCGGCGGGAAGATGGAGGACGTCATCTTCGCCGGCACCTCGTCGCGGGCCCCGCTGGGCCGGGCCGAAGTCACCGTCACCATCGACAACTCCGACAACGCGCTGCCGATCGAGTACACCGAGGTGTCGATCACCCGGCGGATGTTCCGCGACGGCGCCAGCGAATACGAAATCAACGGCAGCAGTTGCCGTTTGATGGACGTGCAGGAGCTGTTGAGCGACTCCGGCATCGGCCGCGAGATGCATGTGATCGTCGGGCAGGGCAAGCTCGACGAGATCCTGCAGTCGCGGCCCGAGGAGCGCCGGGCCTTCATCGAAGAAGCCGCGGGCGTGCTCAAACATCGCAAGCGCAAAGAGAAGGCGCTGCGCAAACTGGACGCGATGGCGGCGAACCTGGCGCGGCTCACCGACTTGACCACCGAGCTGCGGCGCCAGCTCAAGCCGCTGGGCCGCCAAGCCGAAGTCGCCCGGCGTGCGGCGACCATCCAGGCCGACCTGCGCGACGCCCGGCTGCGGCTGGCCGCCGACGACCTGGTCGGCCGGCGCGCCGAGCGCGCAGCGATCTTGGACGCCGAGAACGCGATGCGCCGCGAACATGACGAGGCCGCCGCGCGGCTGTCGGTGGCCGCCGAGGAGCTGGCCGCACACGAGGCCGCGCTGACCGAGCTCTCCCAACGGGCCGAGACGGTACAGCACACCTGGTTCGGCCTGTCGGCCCTGGCCGAACGGGTGGGCGCGACGGTACGCATCGCCAAGGAGCGCGCTCAGCATCTCGACGTCGAGCCGTTGACCAGCGCCGACGCCGACCCCGGAAAACCCGAGGAGCTGGAAGCCGAGGCCGAGCAGGTGGCCGCCGCCGAACGGCGGTTGGTGGCGGAGCTGGCCGCCGCGCGCACCCGGCTGGATGCCGCCCGCGCCGAGCTGGCCGAGCGGGAGCGTCAAGCGGCCGAGGCCGACCGCGCCCATCTGGCGGCAGTTCGCGCCGAGGCCGACCGGCGCGAGGGCCTGGCGCGGCTGGCCGGGCAGGTGGAGACCATGCGGGCACGCGTGGAGTCGATCGACGACAGCGTTGCGCGGCTGTCCGAACGGATCGAAGAGGCCGCCGCGCGTGCTCAGCAGGCTCGCGCGGAATTCGAAGCCGTGCAGAACCGCGTCGGCGAATTGGACCAGGGCGAGGTCGGCCTGGACGAGCAGCACGAGCGGACGGTGGCCGCGTTGCGGCTCGCCGACCAGCGCGTGGCCGAACTCCAGGTGGCCGAGCGCGACGCCGAACGCCGGGTGGCGTCGCTGCGGGCCCGCATCGACGCCCTCTCGGTGGGGCTGGACCGCAAGGACGGCGCGGCCTGGCTTGCCCGCAACCACGGCGGGGCGGGTGTTCTCGGGCCGATCGCCCAGCTCGTCAAGGTCCGCCCGGGCTATGAGGCCGCGCTGGCAGCGGTGCTGGGAGCAGCCGCCGACGCGCTGGCCGTCGACGGCCTCGGCGCCGCCCGCGCCGCGGTCAGCGCGCTCAAACAAGCCGACGGCGGCCGGGCGGCGCTGGTGTTGAGTGACTGGCCGGCTCCGGACCACCCGGCCCCGGAGCTACCTGGCGGCGCGCGGTGGGCACTGGATCTGATCGAGGCGCCGCCGCGATTGCGCGGGGCGATCACCGCGATGCTTGCGGGCGTCGCGGTGGTCAACGACCTGGCCGAAGCGCTGGATCTGGTGGCAGTTCGGCCTCAGCTGCGAGCCGTCACCCTGGACGGCGATCTGGTCGGAGCCGGCTGGGTGAGCGGCGGGTCCGACCGCAAGCCCAGCACGCTGGAGATCACCTCCGAGATCGACAAGGCCGGCAGCGAGCTGGCCGCGGCCGAGGCGCAGGTGGCTCACCTGAGTGCGGTGCTGTCCGGCGCACTGACCGAACAAGCGGCTCGCCAGGACTCGGCTGACCAGGCGTTGGCCGCGCTCAACGAATCCGACGCCACCATTTCGGCGACCTACGAGCAGCTGGGCCGGCTCGGTCAGGACGCGCGTGCGGCCGAGGAAGAGTGGACCAGGCTGCTGCGGCAGCGCGAGGAACTGGAAGCCGGGCGGGCGCAGGCGCTCGAGGAGGTCGTTGAGCTCGAGACCAGGCTGCGCAACGCCCAACAGACCCAACACGTGCAGGCGGCCGAGCCCAGCACGGCCGAAGCCAGGCAGGCGATCGCGGCCGCGACCGAAAGTGCGCGAGCCGTTGAAGTGGAGGCGCGATTGGCGGTGCGGACCGCCGAGGAACGCGCCAATGCCGTTCGGGGAAAGGCAGATTCGCTGCGCCGCGCCGCTGCGGCCGAACGGGAGGCGCGGCTGCGGGCCCAGCAGGCGCTGGAAGCGCGACAGCGCTCGGCTACGGTGGCGGCGGCCGTCGCCGAGTCCGGGCGACTGTTGGCGTCGCGGTTGAACCGAGTGGTCGACGCGGCGTCGCAACTGCGTGACGAGCTCGCCGCCGAACGCCGGGAGCGGTCGGCGGCCATGGCGGCGGTTCGCGAAGAGACCAACACCTTGAGTGCGCGAGTGGCCAAGCTGACCGATTCGCTGCACCGCGACGAGGTGGCAGATGCCCAGGCGGCAATGCGGATCGAGCAGCTCGAACACCTGGTGCTAGAGCAGTTCGGGATGGCGCCGGCCGACTTGATCGCCGAGTATGGTCCCGAGGTTCCGCTGCCGCCCACGGAGCTGGAGATGGCCGAGTTCGAGCAGGCCCGCGAACGCGGGGAGCAGGTGGTAGCGCCCGCGCCGATGCCGTTCGACCGCGCTACCCAGGAGCGTCGGGCCAAACGCGCCGAGCGTGACCTGGCCGAACTCGGCAGGGTCAATCCGCTGGCCCTCGAGGAGTTCGCGGCGCTGGAGGAGCGCTACAACTTCCTGTCCACCCAACTCGAGGACGTCAAGGCCGCCCGCAAGGACCTGCTTGACGTCGTCGCCGACGTCGACGCCCGCATCCTGCAGGTTTTCAGCGACGCGTTCGTCGACGTGGAACGCGAATTCCGGGCCGTGTTCGGCTCGCTCTTCCCCGGCGGCGAAGGCCGGCTGCGCCTGACTGCGCCCGACGACATGCTGACCACCGGCATCGAGGTGGAAGCCCGTCCGCCGGGCAAGAAGGTCACCCGGCTGTCGTTGCTATCGGGTGGCGAGAAGGCGCTGACCGCGGTCGCGATGCTGGTGGCGATCTTCCGGGCCCGACCGTCGCCGTTCTACATCATGGACGAGGTGGAGGCCGCCCTGGACGACACCAACCTGCGCCGGCTACTCGGCCTGTTCGAACAACTGCGCGACCGTTCTCAGCTCATCATCATCACGCACCAGAAGCCGACGATGGAAGTCGCGGATGCCCTCTACGGCGTGACCATGCAAGGTGATGGCATCACCGCCGTGATCTCGCAGCGAATGCGGGGTCAGCAGCTCGATGAGCTGGTCGCCAATTCTTCTTGACGGTGATCCGTAGCGTAGGGTCCGGGCGCCCCGGTATGCCCCTGGAAGGATGTCAGTGTGTCGGAAGGTCTGTGGATCGCCATTGCGGTCGTCGCCACCCTGGTCGTCATCGCCGCGCTGGTCATCGGCCTGGTGCGCTACCGCCGTCGCCGAATCCGCCTGTCGACCCAGCCGACACCGGGCGTAATCGACCGTTCGGGTGGCTACACCGCGTCGTCCGGCATCATCTTTAGCCAGACGCCGTCGGCTGTCGAGACGGTCGAACCGGCCGATCGGATCGACACGAGCGGACTGCCCGCAGTCGGCGACGATGCGACCGTCCCGCGCGACGCGGTCAAACGCACCATCTCCGATGTCCATCTCCCCGAAGTCGAGCCCGAAGTTGAGCCCGAACCGGCGACCCTTGCGCCGCCCGCAGCGCCGGAAGTTGAGGCCATCGAGCCGCCGGAAGGGCGGTTGGAGCGGCTGCGCGGGCGGCTCGCCAAGTCGCAGAACGCCTTCGGGCGCAGCATGCTGGGTTTGCTCGGCGGCGGTGACCTGGACGAGGACTCCTGGCAAGACGTCGAGGACACCTTGCTGGTCGCCGATCTGGGCCCGGTGGTCACGGCGTCGCTGGTGTCGCAGCTGCGCAGCCGGCTGGCCAGCGCCAATGTGAGTTCCGAGGCCGATGCCCGGGCCGTACTACGGGACGTCCTCGTCAAAGAACTGCAGCCGGCCATGGACCGCTCGATCCGGGCGCTGCCGCACGCCGACCATCCTTCGGTGCTGCTGGTCGTGGGTGTCAACGGCACCGGCAAGACCACCACCGTTGGTAAGTTGGCGCGGGTGCTGGTGGCCGACGGCCGGCGCGTCGTGCTCGGCGCGGCCGACACCTTCCGGGCCGCGGCGGCCGATCAACTGCAGACCTGGGCGGCCCGGGTGGGTGCGGAGGTGGTGCGTGGGGCCGAAGGCGCCGACCCGGCATCGGTGGCCTTCGATGCCGTCGACAAGGGCATCGCCCACGGTGCCGACGTCGTGCTCATCGACACCGCCGGCCGGCTGCACACCAAGGTCGGGTTGATGGACGAACTCGGCAAGGTCAAGCGCGTGGTCACCCGCCGCGCTGCTGTTGATGAGGTGCTGCTGGTGCTCGACGCCACGATCGGGCAGAACGGACTGGCGCAGGCCAGGGTTTTCGCCGAAGTCGTCGACATCACCGGCGTGGTGCTCACCAAACTGGACGGAACGGCCAAGGGTGGCATCGTCTTCCGCGTCCAACAGGAGCTTGGCGTGCCGGTCAAGCTGGTCGGGCTCGGCGAAGGCCCCGACGACCTGGCGCCGTTCGAACCGGCCGCCTTCGTCGACGCCCTGCTCGGCTAGCAGCTCTTACACAGCAAGTTTTACGTTAATCCTCACGAAACATCACCGCACCATCGCCGCAACAACTACTGCGCATGGTTCTGGATCAGGTCGCCAGTCATAGTCCTGGGGCCCTCCCAACGCTGACTGGAGGTGATAGCGAGTGGACCAATTCCCGATCATGGGTGTTCCCAACACCGGCGATACGGCCTGGATGCTGGCGAGTTCCGCGCTCGTGCTGTTGATGACGCCCGGCCTGGCTTTCTTTTACGGCGGCATGGTGCGCGCCAAGAGCGTGCTGAACATGCTCATGATGAGCGTCAGTGCGATGGGCGTCGTCACCGTGCTGTGGGTGCTCTACGGCTACTCGATGGCCTTCGGCAACGACGTCGGCAACATTGCCGGCAACCCGACCGAATACTGGGGCCTGAAAGGCCTGATCGGTGGCAACGCGGTGGCCGCCGATCCCGCGACGCAAACCGCGGCGGTGAATATTCCGCTGGCCGGCACCCTGCCGGCCACCGTGTTCGTCGCATTCCAGCTGATGTTCGCGATCATCACAGTGGCCTTGATTTCGGGTGCGGTCGCTGACCGGCTCAAGTTCGGTGCCTGGCTGGCGTTCGCCGGGCTCTGGGCGACGTTCGTCTACTTTCCGGTGGCGCACTGGGTTTTCGCGTTCGACAAGTTCGCCTCCGCACACGGCGGCTGGATCGCCAACAAGCTCCACGCCATCGACTTCGCCGGCGGCACCGCGGTCCATATCAACGCCGGTGTGGCCGGCCTGATGCTGGCGATCGTGCTGGGCAAGCGCAAGGGCTGGCCCACGACGCTGTTCCGGCCGCACAACCTGCCGTTCGTGATGCTCGGGGCCGGGCTGCTGTGGTTCGGCTGGTACGGATTCAACGCCGGGTCGGCGACCAGCTCCAACGGCGCCGCCGGGTCGACATTCATCGCCACCACCGCCGCGACCGCCGCGGCCATGCTGGGCTGGCTGCTGACCGAACGCATCCGCGACGGCAAGGCCACGACGCTGGGCGCGGCCTCGGGCATCGTCGCCGGACTGGTCGCCATCACCCCGTCCTGCTCGTCGGTCAACGTTCTGGGCGCATTGGTGGTCGGTTCGGTGGCCGGTGTGCTGTGTGCGCTGGCAGTCGGCCTGAAATTCAAGCTGGGCTTCGACGACTCGCTGGACGTTGTCGGGGTACACCTGGTCGGCGGTCTGGTGGGCACGTTGCTGATCGGTCTGCTGGCCGCGCCCGAGAGCGTGGCCATCAACGGCGTGGCCGGGGTGTCGAAGGGGTTACTCTACGGCGGCGGGTTCGCCCAGTTGGAACGGCAAGCGGTCGGCGCGTTCAGCGTTCTGGTCTACTCTGGCGTCGTCACGCTTATCTTGGCTCTTATCCTGAAGTACACCATCGGACTGCGGCTGGGTGCGGAGGCAGAATATGCGGGCATCGACGAGGCTGAGCACGCCGAGAGCGGCTATGATTTCGCGGTCACCAGCGGTTCGGTTCTTCCCCGTCCAGGCCCGGCGCTGGGTTCGCCTAACGGCCAGGAAGAGCGAGTGAGCGAGAAAGTGGAGGCGGAGCCGAGATGAAGCTGATCACCGCGATCGTCAAGCCGTTCACCCTCGACGACGTCAAGGCCAGCCTCGAGGACGCTGGAGTCCTGGGGATGACCGTCAGCGAGATCCAGGGCTACGGCCGGCAGAAGGGCCACACCGAGGTCTACCGGGGCGCCGAATACTCCGTCGATTTCGTGCCCAAGGTCCGGGTGGAAGTCGTCGTCGACGATTCCATTGTCGACAAGGTCGTCGACAGCATCGTCCGGGCGGCGCGCACCGGCAAGATCGGCGACGGCAAGGTGTGGGTCAGCCCCGTGGACACCATCGTGCGGGTACGCACCGGTGAACGCGGGTCCGACGCGCTGTGAGGGTCGCCGTGCGTTGCTGAACCGATTTGGGACGGGCTGGCGCCGGCCCGGCCCGGGATGACACCCGACCAGCGCGACCAATTCGGAACTGCCTGCCCGGCAAGCGATTTGGTCGCCGCGCGGCGCCAGTTGCTGTCCGACGACCAGCGCGCACCGCATCCTGCGGAGCTGCGGCAGGCCTGGCTGGAGCTGCACGAGTCCTGGCTGACCGCCAAGGCCGCAGAAATCGGGGTCACCGACGACAGCGGCTTCGCGATCGTCGGGGTCGGCGGACTCGGCCGACGCGAGCTGCTGCCCCATTCCGACCTGGACCTGCTGCTGGTGCACGACGGCAAGCCTGCCGAGATGCTGGGGGAGGTCGCCGACAAGCTGTGGTACCCGTTGTGGGACGCCAACATTCGGCTCGACCACAGTGTGCGTACGGTTCCCGACGCGCTGGGTGTGGCCAATTCCGACCTGGTGGCCGCCCTGGGCATGCTGGAAGCCCGTCACATTGCCGGTGACAAGCGCCTTTCGGACGGGTTGATCGAAGGCGTGCGCCGGCAATGGCGCAGCGGAATACGTTCGCGCATGGACGAACTCGTCGAAATAACGCACGACCGTTGGTTGCGTTACGGCCGCATCGCCCACCGCGCCGAACCCGACCTCAAATCGGGTCGCGGTGGCCTTCGCGACGTGCAGTTGCTCAACGCGCTGGCGATAGCCCAGCTCATCGACCGCCACGGCATGGCCGCTCCGGGCCTGCCGGTAGGTTCGCTGGACGACGCCTACCTCACGCTGCTCAACGTGCGCACCGAACTGCACCGGGTATCGGGCCGCGGACACGATCTGCTGCTGGCCCAGCACGCCGACGACATCAGCGCGGCCCTGCATTTCGGCGACCGCTTCGACCTGGCCCGGATGCTGTCCGGCGCCGGCCGCACCATCGCCTACCAATCCGAAACCGGGCTGCGCACCGCCGCCAACGCGTTGCCGCGGCGGGGCATCTCGGCATTACGGCACCGGCCGAAGCGGCGACCGCTGGACGAGGGCGTCGTCGAGTACGCCAGCGAAATCGTGCTCGCCCGTGACGCTCAACCCGAACGCGATGCCGGACTGACGCTGCGAGTGGCCGCCGCCGCGGCCGACACCGGACTGCCCATCGGCGCCGCGACCTTGAGCCGACTGGCCACCTGCACTCCGGAGCTGCCGACGCCCTGGCCGCGTGAGGTATTGGACGACCTGCTGGTGGTGCTGCTGGCCGGCCCCACCGCGGTGGGGACTATCGAAGCGCTCGACCGCACCGGGTTGTGGGGCCGATTGTTGCCGGAATGGGGCAGTATTCGCGACCTCCCGCCCCGCGATGTTGCCCACAAATGGACCGTGGACCGTCATGTGATCGAGACCGCCATCCATGCCGCGCCGCTGGCCACCCGAGTGGCTCGACCCGATTTGCTGGCGCTTGGTGCACTGCTGCACGACATCGGGAAGGGCAGGGGCGCCGACCACAGTGTCCTCGGATCCGAAATGGTCATGCAGATCGGCGAGCGGCTGGGTCTGCCGTCCACGGACGTCGATGTGCTCTCGAAGCTGGTCCGTCATCACCTGCTGCTACCCGTCGTAGCCACCCGCAGCGACTTGAACGACCCGAAGACCATCGAGGGTGTGTCCGAGGCCCTGGGCGGGGACCCGCAATTACTCGAGGTGCTCCACGCTTTGACGGAAGCCGACTCGAAGGCCACCGGCCCGGGGGTGTGGAGCGACTGGAAGGCGTCGCTGGTCGACAAACTGGTGTCACGCTGCCGGATGGTGATGGCTGGTGAGGCCCTGCCGCAGGCGAAGCCCCTTGCCCCGCACTATCTTTCGCTGGCCACCGATCACGGCGTGCACGTGGAGATCGCGCCCGGTGACAGCGCGCGGATGTACCAGGTGGTGATGGTCGCCCCGGACCAGCCGGGATTGGTCTCCAAAGCCGCTGCCGTGCTGGCGCTGAATTCGCTGGGCGTCCATTCGGCGGCGGTCAACAGCCACGACGGCGTTGCGATCACTGAATTCGTGGTGTCCCCGCTGTTCGGTTCGCCGCCGGCGGCCGAACTGTTGCGCCAGCAGTTCGTCGGTGCCCTCGGCGGCGACGTCGACGTCCTGGCCATGGTGGAAAAGCGGGACAGCGAGGCCAGCAGTTTCGCATCCGAGCGAGCCGGTGAAGTGGTGGCCGGAGTGCCGGTCACGCGTTCGGCCGCGCCGCCGCGCATCCTGTGGCTGGAATCTGCCAGCTCCCGTCAGCTGATCCTGGAGGTTCGTGCCATGGACAGACCGGGATTGCTCGCGCTGCTCGCGCACGCTCTGGAGCGCGCGGGCGCAGATATCCGGTGGGCCAAGGTCAACACGTTCGGGTCGACCGCGGCCGACGTTTTCTGCGTGACGGTTCCCGGAGAGTCCGACATACCCGCCGCGGTCGAGCAGCAGCTGTCGGCGGTGCTGGGTACCCCCGCCGACGTGCTGGTCGACGAGCCCGTCGGCGATTGACCCGCCCCCCGGTCAAGCCCGCTCGGAGTTCAACTGGCGCAAGGTGTCGATGCGCGCCTTGAGCTGCTCGCGGGTTGCCGCGGCGATCGGCGGGCCGCCGCAGCGGCGGCGAAGTTCGTTGTGGATCCAGCCGTGCGGCCGGCCGGTGCGGTGATGAGCTATCGCCACCAGGCTGTTGAGCTCGCGGCGCAGCTCGCGGAGTTGGCCGTGGGTGGTGGTTGGCTGGGCGGGGACTGATGGCGAGGCCCCGTGCTGAAGCCGGGCGCGCTTTTTCAGCTGCTCGTCCTGGCGGCGGTGCAGCAGGGCGCGCATCTGCTCCGCGTCGAGCAGCCCGGGGATGCCGAGGTAGTCGGCCTCCTCGTCGCTTCCCGCCGGAGTGGCGGTGCCGAACGACGATCCGTCGAAGATGACCTGATCCAATTCGGCGTCGGCTCCCAGTGCGGTGAAGCCGGCTTCGCCCGGTTCGGTTTGTTTCCTGGTGGCGGGATCACCGGTGAGCGGATCGTCGCCGGATTCCCGGTGCGGCTTGCCCAGCACGTGGTTGCGCTGGGCCTCCAGCTCGCTGGCCAGCTGCAGCAGGCTGGGAACCGACGGCAAGAAGATGCTCGCGGTTTCGCCGGGTCGACGTGACCGCACGAACCGGCCAACCGCCTGCGCGAAGAACAGCGGCGTCGAGGCGCCGGTGGCATAGATGCCCACCGACAGGCGAGGCACGTCGACACCTTCGGAAACCATCCGCACGGCGACCAGCCACCGGCTGGTGTTGGAGGCGAATTCCGCAATGCGGGAAGAGGATCCGGGATCGTCGGACAAGACGACGGTGGGCGCTTCGGACGTCAGCTTGGTCAGCAACCCGGCATAGGCTCGGGCCGCCGTCCGGTCCGAGGCGATGATCATGCCGCCGGCGTCGGGCACCTGGGCGCGCAGCTGACGCAGCCGCTGATCGGCGGCCATGATGACCGCCGGCATCCACTCGCCGGCAGGGTCCAGCGCCGTGCGCCAGGCCCGTGCGGTCTGCTCGGCCGACAACGGCTCACCCAGGCGCGCCTCATGCTCGTCGCCGGCGCCGTCGCGCCAGCGCGCCTGCCCGGAGTAGGCAAGGAACACCACCGGCCGGACCACGCCGTCGGCAAGGGCTTCGGCATAGCCGTAGGTGTGGTCGGCTTGCGAACGTAGCACGCCATCAGCGTCGGGCGCGTAGCTGACGAACGGGATAGGGCTGTCGTCACTGCGGAACGGTGTGCCCGTCAGGCCGAGACGGCGCGTGGCGTCGCCGAACGCTTCCCGGATGGCGTCGCCCCAGGTCTTGGCGTCGCCGCCGTGGTGGATCTCGTCGAAAACGACCAGGGTCTTGCGTTGTTCGGTGCGCACCCGGTGCAGCGTCGGATGTGCAGCGACCTGGGCGTAGGTGACGACGACGCCGTGGTACTCCGATGAGGTCCGGGGGTTGGAGTTGGTGAACCTGGGATCCAGGGCCAGCCCGTGCCGTCCCGCGGCCCGTGCCCACTGGATCTTCAGATGTTCGGTGGGCACCACGACGGTGAGCTGCTCCACCGCCCGATGGCTCAGCAATTCGGCCGCGATCCGCAGGGCGAACGTCGTCTTGCCCGATCCGGGGGTGGCCACGGCCAGAAAATCCCGCGGCTCGGCGGCCAGGTACTTCACGATTGCCCGGCGCTGCCAGCCCCGCAACGGCCGACTGCTTTCGCCGTCGGAGTGACTGACCTGCTGCATCGAACACTCCCCCCGATGCTCACCCGCGCGTGGTGGTTCACGTTCACGCCGTCACATGGCTCCGCACGCCCACCCGACGTGGTGGCATGTTGCGGCACAACACGCGGGGAGCCGTTGTCGGCACACCGGCGGGCGCGACGAAAGTCTTCCGGGTCGGGTCAATGCGGCTGGGCGGCGAGTGTGAAATCTAGCATGGCAACGCTTTTCGGTGCAGTCGCGACATGGTGTCACTTCCGGATCAGCTCGCCGTGTTCCTCGGGCCGACCGCTGCGCTGGTGAGAGATTTCGCTTCCACATCTGTGAAGCGTGTGTCGGTGTGAAGGTTGGCGGGCGTACGGTTGCCGGGCACCCGGGCCCCGTCCGAAGATCCTGGTGCGAAGACGAATAACCGGCGAAAATCGGCCTCCATGATGCGCGCGTTGTCCGTCGCGGCGGTCGTCGCGGCCGTTGCCGTCGGGGCGATACCGCCGGCCGCCGCGGATTCCGCGTTAATCACCCCGACGGCAGCAGTCCCGAGCCTTTGGGACTAACCCGCAGCGAACCGCTGGGGATGCCCCTACGGCATCGTGAGTTTTACCTGCTGGCCTCGACGGGGCCACGCTTGGCGTTTGGTTACCCAGCGACGGCGCTGAAGGCTCCGTCGTTGTCGGGGATAAGAAATGCCCAAAGAGCGATTCACATCCCGCAGGAAAGGCTGGGAGTTGGCTCGCGCAACGACGGCCGGACCAGAGCGCTTCTTTCCTGAGCCGCCCGGCTGAGCTCGGCCACCTCGATTGGGCCGGACGCGCTCACCGAGATTTACGTCACCGCGATCTGCTCGCGCGTGTCGCCGCGGTGTTTTAGATATCGCGGCGCGGGACTCGATGGTGGTGAGCTGCTGCGCCCCGCTTCGCGGGGCTGGCGCTCTCCACGGGGCTCGATGGTGAGGCCAGTATTGTCGCCCGACTAGGCTTGATAGCCCGGCTAGTAGCTAACAACTAATTCTGGCGTATTTACGAGCTACGGGACGATGTCAAGTAGAGCGCCGTACGTAGAGAAATAGTACAAGCGTTCAGCTTTAATGAGCGCCGTAAAAGTACTTTACATTGCATGATGGGCCCTTTATGACTGGTGGTCGTTGTCATTGATGTTAACAAAGTGCCCACGTCCGTACCGCAGTCGACATATGCTGTTGCGCAATAAAGTGTAGGTCGGAGAAGCACATGGTGATCCCACACAGGTAACACCCGAAAGGTCTTGTGACAAAGGGCAGTTCGTTGTCATCACAGTGATCAGCTCACTGCGGTCGGCACGCACCGGAGTTTGCTGTCGCCGCCATGTATCCGTCACCTGGTCCGTGTGACCCAACAGCATCGATGGCGGCTTAAATCTTCGCGAAAAAGTAAATAGCAAAGCCTTCCCAAATTTCGATAGGCCGTTGTACGCTACGCCCAAAGTGTGCTTGCCCCACCGTAATGGTGCGGATGATATTGCTGAGGTAAAGGAAGTCCGCCGATGTCGTACGTAGCAATAGCCCCCGAGACGACAGCGGCGGCGGCCGCGGATCTGAACAGCCTTGGCTCGGCACTCAGAGCGGCTAACGCTGCGGCAGCGGTCGGGACGACGCAGCTGCTGCCCGCGGCCGGCGATGAGGTGTCGGTGGCGATCGCGGCGGTGTTTAGCGATTTGGGGCAAGGGTTTCAGGCGGTCAGCGCGCAGACCGCGCTGTTTCATGAGCAATTCGTCCAGCTGTTGAGCGGCGGGGGTTTGTTGTACGCGATGACCGAGGCGGCTAATGCGTCGCCGCTGCAGGTCCTCGAGCAAGACCTTCTCGCCGCAATCAATGCGCCCACCCTTTATTTGTTCCAGCGCCCGTTGATCGGCAACGGCGCCAATGGCGCAGCGCCAGGGCAGTCGGGTGCGCCGGGCGGGTTCTTGGTCGGCAACGGCGGTGACGGTGCGGCCGGGGCAGCCGGGCAGGCCGGTGGACAGGGCGGGAGTTCGGGTCTGTTCGGTGCCGGTGGTGCCGGCGGGGCCGGCCAAAACGGATTTGCCGGTGGTATGGGCGGGAACGGCGGGTCCGGCGGTGCCGTCTCGGGTCTTTTGGGCTCGGGCGGGAACGGCGGCGCAGGTGGCCACGGAGGTGTAGGCGGCGGTGGCGGAGCTGGTGGGGCCGGGATATGGCCATGGCAAAACCCGGCCGGGGGGAACGGCGGTGACGGCGGAGCCGGCGGTGCCGGCGGCGCGAGTGGCGCCGGGGGCTCGGGCGGATTATTCGGGTTCGTAGGGGCGCACGGTCCTGCGGGCACGGGCGGTGGTGGTGGCGTCGGCGGTCTGGGTGGCGACGGCGGCGCGAGTGGCCAGGGCGGCCTCGGTGGCAATGGCGGCGCCGGTGGCGCCGCGGGTGCGGGCAGCACGGGGATCAACGGCCACGGCGGTGACGGAGGAGCCGGCGGTAACGGCGGCACCGGCGGTGGCGGCGTATACGCCGGCGGCGGTAATGGCGGCCCCGGCGCCAACGGCGGACAGGGCGGCGTGGGCGGTCCGGGCGGCGCCGGCGTGGGCGGCGTCGGTGGCGGCAACGGCGGGGCTGGCGGTGATGGCGGCGGCGGTGGCGTCGGCGGCGACGGCGCCCCCTACGGCAACAACGGCGGCCAGGGCGGCGGCGGCGGCAACGGCGGGGCCGGCGGCGCCGGTGGCACCGCCACCGACGGCGGCCAAGGCGGCCAGGGCGGCACCGGGGGCAACGGCCAAAAGGGCGGCTCCGGCGGTGCGGGTTCCGGCGGTGGCGGCAGCTTCGGCGGGGGCGGCGGCAACGGCGGCCAGGGCGGCGCAGGCGGTGCCGGTGGCAACGTCCTAGGCGCCGGAACCAACGGCATCGGCGGCGCTGGCGGCACCGGCGGCGACGGGGGCGGCGGGGGCGCCAACGCGACCGGCAAGGGCACCAACAACACCATCTACGGCGGTGGCGGCGGCGGTGGCGGCGCCGGGGGCGCCGGCGGCAACGCCATCAGCGCCGGCACCGGCGGCGGTGGCGGTGGCGGCGCCAATGCCGGTACCTCCGTGGACGGCGCCGGAGACCCCGGCGCCGATGGCGCGGCTGGCGGGACAGGCGGCAACGGCGCCGCCGGCAATGCCAATGATAACGGCGGAGGCGACGGCGGCGTCGCCGGCGCCGGCGGTGGTGGCGGGTCCACTTATGCCGCAGGCCCCGCGCGCGGCAGCGCCGGCCAGTCCGTCTAGCTAGTACCGGCCGGCGATCCGGCCCCTACCATCGAGCCCGCGGGTCGCACAGTTCGCGCCGGGACCCTGACGCAAAGAACGGCTTGACGGCTGTTACGCCCTGGCGCCCTCGTCGTCGGGCACCAACGCCTGTGGCCCCAACGCCGGCGGCACCGCCCCCAGGCCCTCGATCAACTGCCACCCACCATTAGGCTGGCGAGCGTGTTTGAATCGCTGTCCGACCGGTTGACCAGTGCCCTCCAGGGGCTACGCGGCAAGGGTCGCCTGACCGACGCCGATATCGATGCCACGACACGTGAAATCCGGTTGGCGCTGCTGGAAGCCGACGTTTCGCTGCCCGTGGTCAGGGCGTTCGTCCACCGGATCAAAGAACGCGCCCGCGGCGCCGAAGTGTCCGGGGCACTCAATCCGGCCCAACAGGTCGTCAAGATCGTCAACGACGAACTCATCGGCATCCTCGGTGGACAGACCCGCGAACTGGTGTTCGCCAAGACGCCGCCGACCGTCATCATGCTCGCCGGCCTGCAGGGCTCCGGTAAGACGACGCTGGCCGGCAAGCTCGCCGTGCGCCTCAAGAGCCAAGGGCACACCCCGCTGCTGGTGGCCTGCGACCTGCAGCGCCCCGCCGCGGTCAATCAGCTGCAGGTCGTCGGCCAACGCGCCGGGGTGACGGTGTTCGCCCCGCACCCGGGCGCATCACCTGAGTCCGGACCCGGCGACCCGGTCGCCGTCGCCGCGGCGGGACTTGCCGAGGCCAGGGCCAGACACTTCGACGTCGTCATCGTCGACACCGCCGGACGGCTGGGCATCGACGAGGAGCTGATGGCCCAGGCCGCCGCCATCCGGGACGCCATCGAACCCGACGAGGTGCTCTTCGTACTCGACGCGATGGTCGGCCAGGACGCTGTCACTACCGCGCAGGCGTTCGGCGAGGGCGTCGGCTTCAGCGGTGTGGTGCTGACCAAGCTGGACGGCGACGCCCGCGGCGGCGCGGCGCTGTCGGTCCGCGAAGTGACCGGTGTGCCAATCCTTTTCGCCTCCACCGGGGAGAAGCTGGAGGATTTCGACGTCTTCCATCCGGACCGGATGGCCAGCCGCATCCTGGGCATGGGCGATGTGCTGAGCCTGATCGAACAGGCCGAGCAGGTCTTCGACGCCCAGCGAGCCGAGGAAGCCGCGGTCAAGATCGGCGCCGGCGAGCTGACCCTGGAAGACTTCCTCGAGCAGATGCTCGCCGTCCGCAAGATGGGCCCCATCGGCACGCTGCTGGGAATGCTGCCCGGCGCGGGTCAGATGAAGGAAGCACTGGCCGAGATCGACGACAAGCAGCTCGACCGGGTGCAGGCCATCATCCGCGGGATGACGCCCGAAGAGCGGGCGGACCCCAAGATCATCAACGCGTCGCGGCGGCTGCGCATCGCCAACGGCTCGGGCGTGACGGTGTCGGAGGTCAACCAGCTCGTCGACCGCTTCTTCGAAGCCCGCAAGATGATGTCCTCGATGCTCGGCGGCATGGGTATCCCCGGTCTGGGCCGCAAGTCCGCGACACGCAAATCCAAGGCCGCCCGAGGAAAGGCCGGCAAGAAGGGCAAGAAGGGCGCCCGCGGTCCGACACCGCCGAAGGTCAAGAGCCCCTTCGGTATGCCGGGTATGCCGGGTATGCCGGGTATGCCGGCAGGATTCCCGGACCTGTCGCACATGCCTGAAGGCCTCGACGAGCTGCCGCCCGGACTGGCCGACTTCGACCTATCCAAGCTGAAGTTCCCGGGCAACCCCGGCAAGAAGTAGCCGCGCCGTGCCCCTGCACGTGCGAGGCCTGGCGCTGCCCGACGAGACCCCGATCGACCTGTGGATCGTCGACGGTTGCATCAGCACCGAGCCCGTCGCCGGCGCCGACACCGTCTTCGGTGCCTCTGGGGCCGGCTGGATCCTGCCGGGCCTGGTGGACGCGCACTGCCATGTCGGGCTCGGGCAACACGGTGCCATCGCCCTCGACGAGGCGGCAACCCAGGCCGAGACCGAACGTGACGTGGGCGCACTGCTGCTGCGCGATTGCGGCTCACCGACCGATACCCGCAGTCTCGACGACCGCCACGACCTGCCTCGCATCATCCGCGCCGGCAGGCATCTGGCCAGGCCCAAGCGCTACATCCCCGGCTTCGGCGCCGAACTCGAGGACGAATCGCAGCTGCCGGCCGCGGTGGCCGAGCAGGCCCGCCGCGGCGACGGTTGGGTCAAGCTGGTCGGCGACTGGATCGACCGCCAAGCCGGCGATCTCGCCCCGCTGTGGTCCGACGACGTGCTCAAGGCCGCCATCGATGCCGCGCATACGCACGGGGCCCGGGTCACCGCACACGTCTTCGGTGAGGATGCACTGCCGGGCCTGATCACCGCCGGAATCGACTGTATCGAGCACGGTACCGGGCTGACCGACGACACCATCGCGCTGATGCTCGAACACCAAACCGCATTGGTGCCCACGCTGATCAACGTCGAAAACTTCCCGGGTATCGCGGATTCAGCGACTCGCTACCCGGCCTATGCCGCCCACATGCGCGACCTCTATACCCGCACCTACCCACGGGTGGCCGCGGCGCGGGAGGCCGGAGTCGCGGTGTATGCCGGTAGCGATGCCGGCAGCACGGTCCGGCATGGACGTATTGCCGACGAGGTCGAGGCCCTCACGAAGATCGGGATGAGCCCGACCGATGCATTGGGCGCGGCGTGCTGGGACGCTCGGCGCTGGTTGGGCCGGCCCGGCCTGGACCACGGCGCATCGGCTGATTTGTTGTGCTACGTCGAGGACCCGCGGCAGGGCCCCGGTGTGCTGAACCAGCCCGATGTGATAATCCTGCGCGGCAAGATGTTTCGGGCCAAGTGTTAACCGACTGTTAGCCGGACGCTTGCCGGGCGAGCTGGCGCGGCGGCGGTTACCATCGCGGAATGGCGTTGGCCGGCGGCGCGACCTTTGCCGCCTACACAATCGTGCGACCGCTGGGGTCGGGCACTACGGGCGAGGTCTATCTCGTCGAGGATCCGCGCTCGGCGCAGTGGGCGGCGCTGAAGGTTCTCTCACCCGCCCTGTCGTCGGACCCCGAGTTCCGCCGGCGATTCCACCGGGAGACCGCCGTCGCCGCGAACCTCTATCACCCGAACATCGTCGAGGTCCACGACCGCGGCGAGTTCGAAGGCCGACTGTGGATCGCGATGGACTACATCGACGGCATCAGCGCCGAGCAGCTGATGCGCGAGCGGTTTCCGGCGGTGTTACCAATCGGCGAGGTGCTCGCCATGGTCAGCGCCACCGCCGCCGCTCTCGACTACGCCCATCAGCGGGGGCTGTCGCACGGTGACGTCAAGCCCGCCAACATCCTGGTGACCAGCCCGGGGCCAGGTGAGCCGCGGATTCTGTTGAGCGACTTCGGGATAGCGCAGCCCGCGCCGGCTCAGGCGGCGGGGGCCGAGGCCGACGGGCGCGCCGACCAGTATGCCCTGGCGGCTACGGCTTTTCAGCTGTTCACCGGCACACCACCGGTCGACGCACCGGCCAAACTCAGCGACCTGCGCCCGGACCTGGCACGACTCGATACCGCCTTGTCCAGGGCGCTCAACGCCGACCCCGCCGGCCGTTTCGGGAGCTGCCGGGAATTCGCCGATGCGCTCAACGAGCAGGCCGGGATCATGCCGGTCGATCAACGCCCCGAGGCTGGCGATGCAGCGACGGCCTGGCCGGCGGCTACCGTTGCCGAACCGGCCTATGTCGTCGACTACCCGGTCTACGACTGGCCGCAGAGCCCAGCAGCACCACCGTCCCCACCGCCCCAACCGGTGACACGGCAACGGCGCGGCACCCCGCTGCAGTCGGCGGCCGCGGCGCTGGCCCGGCGCCTCGACGCGTTCTCGCAATCAACGCGAGAACCAAGCACGCGCAGACGCCACCGGATCCTGCTCGGCTCGGCCGTCGTCGTCCTGCTCGTCGGCCTGCTCGCCGTCGGCATCGCGATCGGCCGCAAGACGACCAGCGACCATCCTCAGGCTGCCGGTCCGCAGACCAGTTCATCCGCTGCATCCAGCATGCCGGCGACCGGTGACCCGGCCGCCCCGCCGGCCCCCCTTGACGGCACCTACCAAATCGAGCTCCAACGCTCGAAGCAGACCTACGACTACACCCCGAGTCCGCAGCCTCCGGACGTCAACAGCTGGTGGGCGATCCGGTCTTCGTGCACGCCGACGGGCTGTCTGGCCGCGGCCACCATGCTCGACGACAACGACCATACGCAGGCAAAGTCGAGTGTTCGCCCGCTGGTCTTGGAGTTCGGCCAAGGCCAGTGGAAGTCCCGGCCCGAGGCGGTGCAGTTCGCGTGCATCGGTCCCAACGGCGCGGCCAGCACCCAGGCCACCACCCAGGTGCTGTCGTTGCGGCCACAACCGGTCGGGGATCTCGTGGGCGAGATGGTGGTCACCGTGCACAGCAACGAATGCGGTCAACAGGGAGCCGTCATCCGCATCCCTGCGGTGGCCAGCCGCAGCGGTGATCTGCCGCCCGCGGTCAACGTGCCGGATCCGGTGACCATTCCCGAAAACCCGCCGGCAACCACAACGCCGACCACGCCGCCGTCCGGCCCGGGCCGCTGAGACTACGACGGCCGTTTTGGCGGGGAATCGCGCGCGCCCGGAAAGATTGCGAGCGATCACTATCTATGTTACGTTCGTGGCAACTCGAAGAACCGGAGGAACTGTGAGCTACGACGTAATCATTCGCGACGGACTGTGGTTCGACGGCACCGGCGCCGCGCCGCAGACCCGAAGCCTGGGCATCCGTGACGGAGTAGTGGCCACGGTGTCCCACAAGCCGCTGGACGAAACCGGCTGCCCGGAGGTGATCGACGCGGCGGGGAAGTGGGTGGTGCCCGGATTCATCGACGTGCACACCCATTACGACGCCGAGGTGCTGCTCGATCCCGGACTGCGCGAATCGGTGCGCCATGGCGTCACCACGGTGCTGCTGGGCAACTGTTCGCTGTCGACGGTGTACGCCAACTCCGAGGACGCCGCCGACCTTTTCAGCCGCGTCGAAGCGGTGCCGCGCGAGTTCGTCTACCGTGCCCTGGACACTAATCGGACGTGGTCCACGGCAGCCGAATACATCAAGGCCATCGACACCCTGCCGCTGGGCCCGAATGTGGGTTCGCTGCTTGGCCATTCGGATTTGCGGGCGGCGGTGCTCGGGCTTGACCGCGCCACCGATGCCACCGTTCGGCCCACCGATGCCGAACTGGAGACGATGGCGAGGTTGCTCGACGAGGCGCTTGACGCCGGAATGCTCGGCATGTCCGGGATGGACGCGGCGATCGACAAGCTCGACGGCGACCGTTTCCGGTCCCGCGCGCTGCCGTCCACCTTCGCGACCTGGCGTGAGCGGCGCAAGCTCATCTCGGTGTTGCGCAGGCGCGGCCGGATCCTGCAGAGCGCACCCGACCTCGACAGGCCGGCGACCGGACTGCTGTTCTTCCTGGCCAGCAGCCGAATCATCAATCGCCGCAAGGGAGTTCGGATGAGCATGCTGGTGTCGGCCGACGCCAAGTCGATGCCGCTGGCCGTGCACACCTTCGGCCTCGGCACCCGCATCCTCAACAAGCTGCTGGGCGCCAGCGTGCGCTTCCAGCACCTGCCGGTCCCGTTCGAGCTGTACTCCGACGGAATCGATCTGCCGGTCTTCGAAGAATTCGGCGCCGGCACGGCGGCGCTGCATCTGCGTGAACAACTGGAACGCAACGAATTGCTGGCCGACAAGTCCTACCGCCGGCGGTTCCGGCTCGAGTTCGACCGCATCAAGCTCGGGCCCACGTTGTGGCACCGCGACTTCCACGACGCGGTGATCGTCGAGTGCCCCGATAAATCGTTGATCGGCAAGAGCTTTGGGGCGATCGCCGACGAACGTGGACTGCATCCGCTCGACGCGTTCCTCGACGTGCTGGTGGACAACGGCGAACGCAACGTGCGCTGGACGACCACCGTCGCCAACCACCGGCCCAACGAGCTCAACAAGCTCGCCGCCGAGCCGAGCGTCCACATGGGCTTCTCCGACGCCGGTGCGCACCTGCGCAACATGGCCTTCTACAACTTCCCGCTTCGGCTGCTCAAGCGGACGCGCGACGCCGACCGGGCCGGCAAGCCATTCCTGTCCATCCAGCGCGCGGTGCATCGCCTGACCGGTGAAGTGGCCGAGTGGTTCGGCATCAACGCCGGCACGCTGCGCCAGGGCGACCGCGCTGACTTCGTGGTGATCGACCCGGCCCATCTCGACGAATCGGTGGACGGGTACCACGAGGCGGAGGCCTCCTTCTACGGCGGCTTGCGGCGCATGGTCAACCGCAACGACGCGACCGTCGTCGCAACCGGGGTCAACGGCGCCGTCGTCTTCCGCGGGGGTCAGTTCCGGGACGGTTACGGGCAGACCGTGCAGTCGGGACGGTACTTGCGAGCGGGTGAACGCAATGCCATCAGGGTCGGCGCCTGAGATGGCGCGCACCCAGCAGCAACGCCGCGAGGAAACCGTTGGACGGCTTCTCGACGCCTGCATCGCCACCATCATCGAGGTGGGCTACGCCCGGGCGTCCGCGGCCGTGATCACCAAGCGGGCCGGGGTGTCGGTAGGCGCACTGTTTCGCCACTTCGACACGATGGGCGACTTCATGGCGGCCACGGCTTCGGAGGTGTTGCGCCGTCAGCTCGAGACGTTCACCAAGCGCGTCGCCGAGATACCGGCCGACCGGCCGGCGCTAGAATCGGCGCTGGCAATCCTGCGGGACATCACCAGCGGTCCGACCAACGCCGTACTGTACGAACTGCTGATCGCCGCGCGCACCGACGACAAGCTCAGAGAGACATTGCAGCAGGAACTCGGCCAGTATTCAGCCAAGATCTACGAGGCGGCCCGGGCGCTGCCCGGTGCTGAGAGCTTCCCGGAGGAGACGTTTCCCGTCATCGTGGCACTGCTGACGAACGTGTTCGACGGAGCCGCCGTGGTGCAGGGGGTTCTGCCACAGCCGGAGATCGAGGAGCGGCGGATCCCGGTGCTCACCGCGCTGCTGACCGGCGCCTTGTGACCGCGAGCAGACGCAAAATCGCCCCTTTTCGCTGAGCGAGGGGCGATTTTGTGTCTGCTCGCGGGGCCGGCGGTCCTAGAGGGCGCCGATGCTGGCTTGCGGGCCGAGGGCAAATCCCCAGTCGAACAGGCTGGCGGCCTGATCCCAATAGGTGGGGCCGCCCTGTTTGACCGTCCCGTACATCATGGCGATCACCAGGCGGCGGCCGTTTCGGGCAGCGGCGCCGACGAATGTCTTGCGCGCGGCGTTGGTGAACCCGGTCTTGCCGCCGATCGCGCCCGGATAGCGCTGCAGCAGCTCGTCCTGGTTGACGATCGGTTGGTCACCGTTATCGCCGGGGAACATCGCCGAGGGTTCGGCAGTGATCTGAGCAAACACCGGATTGGCCATGGCGGCCCGGAAGATGACGGCGAGGTCGTGCGCCGTCGAGGCGCCGGAGCCGCCGGGTCCGTCCAAGCCGGACGGAGTGGCCGCATGGGTGCTTCCCGCACCGAGGGCAGCGGCTTTGGCGTTCATCTTGGCCACGGTGACGTTCTGGCCGCCCAGCATGTGCGCCAGTGTGTTGGCGGCGTCATTACCCGAAACCAGCAGGAGCGCGTCGAGCAGCTGCCGCGCGGTATACGTGCGGCCCGGCTTGATGCCGACACAATTGCATTCGACCTCGGTGTCGGCGACATCGGCGACGACGGTCGAGTTCAGATCGAGTTCGTCCAGCGCAACCAACGCCAGCAGCACCTTGATCGTGCTCGCGGGCGGGTGGGCGACATTCTGGTCGCGTTCGGCCAATACCTGTCCGCTGTCGAGATCGGCCACGATCCAGGTCTGGGCCGGACCGTCAGGGATCGGTACCGAGCCGGCAGGCTGGACGTCGGTATCTGCCCTTGAGACCGGGGAGGTGGCGGCCGCGTTGACGGTGGCGACCGCGAGCAACGCTGCGGCCGCAGCCATGAGCTTCCGCATGGGCGCAAAGTTTATCGTCCAGTGTTGCGCGACGCCCACTGCGGCGGGCGCCCCGGCGCGTCGGCGGGGATGCCTACGGCCACGGCATGTCACGCCAAGAGCAGAAAGCTCCGGTGCCAACGTCATGGACACCCAAGGCTAATAGTCGCGGCGGACACTCCCGTGCCAGGGCACGGGTCTGCCCTCCGGATCGGGGTCACCCGGGCGCCATTGTTGGTACGACTTGGTGCTCGGGCATCCACCGGAAGCGGCGTGGGCTGAAGGTGCTGCCAGCGCCACACCGCTCAGCAGCAGTGTCGTTGCCAGTCCCGCGATCGCTGATTTCGTAATGCCCGGATAATCTCCCCGGCAATACGGCGCGTGCTGGGAAAATACCGTGATCGCGACCTACGGTCACGTTGACTTCTCTGCAGCGCCAGGCGGTTCTTTCGCAAGTGGACACCCGCCGCGGCGATACCGATCTCCACTTTCGCCGACTCCATGACGCGGTGGATCGCTACCGGCTGAAAAATCGGTCAGGTCGGCGGTGTTGAATCAAACCGTGTTGAGCCTGGCCGAAATTTCTGACCGGTTGGAGATCCAGCAACTGTTGGTGGACTACTCCACAGCGATCGACTTGCGCCGATTCGACGATCTCGACAAGGTGTTCACTGCTGACGCGTACATCGACTACCGCGCGCTGGGCGGTATCGACGGCCGCTATCCCGAGGTGAAGAAGTGGCTGGCTGAGGTGCTGCCGAATTTTCCCGTGTACGCCCACATGCTGGGCAACCTCTCGGTGCGCATCGACGCCGACACCGCGTCGTCGCGGGTGATCTGTTTCAATCCGATGGTGCTGCCGGGCGACCAGCAGCAGGTGCTGTTCTGCGGGCTGTGGTACGACGACGAATTCGTGCGCACGCCCGAGGGCTGGCGGATGACGCGCCGCGTCGAATCGAAGGTATTCCAGAAGGTGCTGTGACCGTGGCGACCCGCTGCGCCCGGCTAGGAACGCGCTGAATAACCTGTCCATTGTTGGTCGTGTCTGACGGCTGTGCGCGGTGTGGCGTGTGATGATGTTGTGGTGCAAGGGATTACG
>NZ_LQOX01000113.1 GCF_002102175.1 Mycobacterium gastri
CACCAAACCCCCGCATTTACCCCCACCACAAACCCGTGTCGGCCACCCAACCACGATCAAAAAAACAGGATCGCCGGTGCCGGATGCGTACCGTGTCTTCGTCGCTCGTTGGCAGCCGCAGGCGGGTGCGTCGCGGGCGCCGCTACCCCGCAGCAAACAGTCGGCGCGGTGAAATCCGGGTGCCGTTAGCAGCAGCCCTTGAGCCGGACCCCCAGATAATCGGCGACCTTGTCGATCGCGATCCGTTCTTGGGTCATGGCATCGCGCTCGCGCACCGTGACGGCGTTGTCCTCGAGCGAGTCGAAGTCGACCGTTACACAGAATGGAGTCCCGATCTCGTCCTGGCGCCGGTAGCGACGCCCGATGGCGCCCGCATCGTCGAAGTCGATGTTCCAGCAGGTGCGCAATTCGGCGGCGAGGTCGCGGGCCTTGGGGCTCAAATCCGCATGGCGGGACAGCGGTAGCACCGCGGCCTTGACCGGGGCCAGCCGCGGATCCAGTCGCAGTACCGTCCGCTTCTCCATCGCGCCCTTGGCATTCGGGGCCTCGTCCTCGCTGTACGCGTCGATCAAGAAGGCCATGAACGACCGGGTCAGGCCCGCTGCCGGTTCGATGACATACGGCGTATACCGAGTGTCGTTGACCTGGTCATAGAAGTTCAGATCGGTACCGGAATGGTTTGAATGCGTCGACAAGTCGAAGTCGGTGCGGTTGGCGACACCTTCCAGCTCACCCCATGGGTTGCCGAGGAAGCCGAATTTGTACTCGATGTCGACGGTGCGGTCGGAGTAGTGCGACAGCTTGTCCTTGGGGTGCTCCCACAGGCGCAGGTTCTGCGGATCGATGCCCAGGTCGACGTACCACTGCAGCCGGGTGTCGATCCAATACTGGTGCCATTCCTTGGCTGTCGACGGCTCGACGAAGAACTCCATCTCCATCTGCTCGAACTCGCGGGTGCGGAAGATGAAATTGCCGGGGGTGATCTCGTTGCGGAAGCTCTTGCCGATCTGGCCGATGCCGAACGGCGGCTTCTTGCGGGACGTCGTCATAACGTTGGCAAAGTTGATGAAGATGCCCTGTGCGGTTTCCGGCCGCAGATAGTGCAACCCCTCCTCGGTCTCGATTGGTCCGAGGTAGGTCTTGAGCATCATGTTGAATTCGCGCGGCTCCGTCCACTGGCCGGGCTCGCCGGTGTCCGGGTCGCGAATATCGGCCAGCCCGTTGGGCGGCGGATGCCCGTGTTTTGCCTCGTAGGCTTCGATCAGATGGTCGGCCCGGTAGCGCTTGTGGGTGATGAGCGACTCGACCAGCGGATCATGGAAGACATCCACATGGCCCGAGGCAACCCATACCTCGCGCGGCAAGATGATCGACGAATCGATACCCACCACGTCGTCGCGGCCGGTGACCACCGACCGCCACCATTGCCGTTTGATGTTCTCTTTGAGTTCCACCCCCAGCGGGCCGTAGTCCCACGCCGACTTTGTACCGCCGTAGATTTCACCGGACGGATAGACGAAGCCGCGCCGTTTGGCCAGGTTCACCACAGTGTCGATGACAGACGCCACGCGGTACCGCACTCCCTTCCCGAATTGGGCAACTACATGCAGCGGGCAATCACTGCGCACGAACCTCAGTCATGGTAACGATCTACCGGCGGTTCTTTGACATGCACCATCACGCATGTGACAGTGGAGGACAGCCGCAGGGGTTCGCGAGCTGTTCGCGACGAGCGGTCCCGATGCCACTACGTCTCGAGGTGGTTCAGATATGGCGACGCCCCCCGCTACGCCTGTCGCCGTCGACGACCTAGTCGGTCATCATGAGCACGGCGCCCGCAGCTCGTCGGGGCATCCTGCCCTCCCCGCACCCCCGCCACGGGAAATTCTCGACGCCGCCGGCGAGTTGCTGCGCGCGCTGGCCGCACCGGTACGCATCGCCATCGTGTTGCAATTGCGCGAATCGCAACGTTGTGTGCATGAACTCGTCGATGCGCTGGGTGTACCGCAACCACTGGTCAGTCAGCATTTGAAGATCCTCAAGGCAGCGGGAGTCGTCACCGGAGAGCGGTCGGGCCGTGAAGTGCTGTACCGGCTTGCCGACCATCACCTTGCGCATATCGTCGTCGACGCGGTCACCCACGCCAGTGAGGAGTCGCCATGACCGGACCCAGTGTCCGGTCCACCCGCCAGCGGGCGGCGATCTCGACGCTACTGGAGACGGTCGACGATTTCCGCTCGGCACAGGAATTGCACGACGAACTACGCCGCCGCGGCGAAAACATCGGTCTGACCACCGTCTATCGCACCCTGCAGTCGATGGCTGCCGCGGGCGTGGTTGACACGCTGCGCACCGACACCGGTGAGTCGGTCTACCGCCGCTGCTCGGAACATCACCACCATCATCTGGTGTGCCGCAGCTGTGGCTCCACCATCGAGGTGGCAGACCACGAAGTGGAGGCCTGGGCCGCGGAAGTGGCTGCTAGGCATGGGTTTTCCGACGTCAGCCACACCATCGAGATCTTCGGCACCTGCGCAGACTGCCGGTCCTGAAATTCGGCGCGCGCTGCCACACCGCGAAGTCCTCCTCGAACTTTTCCGCGTTGCCGTCGATCTCGGCGTCAGGGAACCGCGGCAATCAACGCGTCGCGTACCTGGACGCCGGTGTCGAGCACCAGCAGGATCAAGGTACGCAGCGCGTCGTCGCTCAGTCCGGCGCCGGGAAAGTTGTACCGCAGCATCACGTCCCCGGTTTTGGACGCTGTCTTGGCGGCCGCCTTGGCCGCACCCCTGGCCGCGGTCTTCTCCAGCACGGTGACCGCGCCGAAGTTGACGTCGCGCGCCTGCTTGGCCGCCCGATCGCGAATCTTCCTGGTCAGCGGCAGGTCCCAGGCCAATATCTGGGTGAGCGACACCAACTCGAGGCCCTCGGTGATGCTCACCACCCGCAACGAAGCGAACGTGCCGTTATGGCGGACCGTCAACGCGCCGTCGGGTTCCTGCTCGACGGAAAGGACGTCAGGCAGAATCGATGCCAGCCGCTGCTGCAGTGAGGGCACTAGGCGCTCCCGAACCGTCGATTGCGGGAAGCGTACTCCTCGCAGGCCGCCCACAAATCGCGGCGGTCATAGTCGGGCCACAACTTGTCCTGGAATATGTACTCGGCGTAAGCGGCCTGCCACAACATGAAATTGCTGGACCGCTGCTCCCCCGAGGTCCGCAGAAACAGGTCGACGTCGGGGATGTCGGGGCGCTGCATGTGACGGGAGATGGTGGACTCGCTGATCCGGTCCGGACTGAGCCGGCCGGCGGCCACCTCACGAGCGATTTCCCTTGTGGCTTCGGCGATTTCGGTGCGGCCACCGTAGTTGACACAGTAGTTGATGGTGATGACGTCGTTGTGCCTGGTCAGCTGCTCGGCTATGGCCAGTTCGTTGATGACGCTGCGCCACAGCCGGGTCCGGGAACCCACCCACCGGATCCGGACACCCATCTCGTTGAGGTTCTCCCGTCGTCGTCGCACCACGTCACGGTTGAATCCCATCAGGAAGCGGACCTCCTCGGCCGAACGCTTCCAATTCTCGGTGGAGAAGGCGTAAAGACTGAGCCACTTGATTCCCAGTTCCACCGCGCCGCAAGCGATGTCGATCACCACCGCCTCGCCCATCTTGTGGCCCTCGGTGCGACGCAGGCCACGCTGGGTAGCCCACCGGCCGTTACCGTCCATCACGATGGCGACATGATTGGGCAACCGGTCAGCCGGAATTCGGGGCGCAGCCGCCTTCGAAATGTGCTGCGGCGGCCGGCGCGGGCCGCCGTCGGGCGACGGCGGCAATGCCGGGAAGACAACCGGCCACGTCGAGGTGTCGGGGAAGGTCGGGTAGTCGTCCGGCGCGGGGGGCAGCTGCGGGAAGTCGGTGGACGTCAGCTTTTGTTCGGCCTTTCTAGCCACGTTCACCTACCTGCCCGATGGTAGGTCCGCTCCACCAGCGGCAACGTCTTGAGCTGACGTTCCAGGTGCCATTGCAGGTGCGCGGCCACCAACCCGCTGACGTAGCCGCGATGCGATTGCGGCGCCTGCTCGGCGGCCGCCCAATCGCCGTCGTGCAAGGCGGACATCAACTCCAGCACGCCCAGCGGCGGTGTCGTCGCACCGGCGGGGCGACAGTGCGCGCACACGCTGCCCCCGGCGGCGATGTGAAACGCCCGATGCGGCCCGGGTGTGGCGCAGCGAGCGCATTCGGTCAGTGCCGGCGCCCAGCCGGCGATACCCATGGCACGGAGCAGATAGGCGTCCAACAGCAGGTCGCGAGGACGACGTCCGTCCGCGACCGCCCGCAACGCGCCCACCGTGAGCCGGTGCAGGGCCGGGGCGGGCGCCCGCTCTTCACCGGCGAGGCGTTCGGCGGTTTCCAGCATCGCGCACCCGCAGGTGTACCGGCCGTAGTCGCTGACGATGTCGGTGGCGAAGGCATCGATGGCGACGACCTGGGTGACGATGTCGAGGTTACGGCCGGGGTGCAGTTGCGCGTCGATATGAGCGAACGGCTCCAGCCGGGCACCGAATTTGCTGCGGGTGCGACGTACTCCTTTGGCCACCGCACGAACCAGCCCGTGGTCGCGGGTCAGCAGGGTGACGATCCGGTCGGCTTCGCCGAGCTTGTGCTGGCGCAGCACAACAGCCCGGTCTCGATATAGCCGCATCCCCATAGTTTCGCACCCCGCCGCGACATCGCGGGTATCCGCGCCGATAGTCTCGTACCCCGTGGTTGGCGCTTCTGGGTCCGCTTCCGGGGCCGTTTCCGGGTCCGGTAACCAGCGCTTGCCCACCTTGACCGATCTTCTCTATCAGCTGGCCAACGGCTCGGTGACCTCCGTCGAGCTGGTAGGCCGATCCCTGCGCGAGATCCAGGCGAGCCAGTCCACGTTGAACGCATTCCGGGTGGTACTCACCGAGTCGGCCCTGGCCGACGCGGCCGCGGCAGACCGGCGACGGGCGGCTGGCGACACCGGACCGCTGCTGGGCATCCCGATCGCGGTCAAAGACGACGTCGACGTTGCTGGAGTGCCCACCGCCTACGGCACCCAGGGGTATGTCGCTCCCGCCACCGCGGATTCGGAGGTCGTCCGGCGGCTCAAGGCGGCCGGGGCGGTGATCGTCGGCAAGACCAACACCTGTGAGCTGGGCCAGTGGCCATTCACCAGCGGGCCCGGGTTCGGACACACCCGCAACCCGTGGGCGCGCCGGCATACACCGGGCGGATCGTCGGGCGGCAGTGCGGCCGCAGTGGCCGCGGGCCTGGTCACCGCGGCGATCGGCTCCGACGGGGCCGGCAGCATCCGGGTTCCCGCGGCGTGGACCAACTTGGTGGGCATCAAACCGCAGCGCGGCCGCATCTCCACCTGGCCGCTGCCGGAGGCGTTCAATGGCATCACGGTCAACGGTGTGCTGGCCCGCACGGTGGCCGATGCGGCGCTGGTGCTGGATGCGGCGTCGGGCAATGTCGAGGGCGATCTGCACCGGCCGCCGCCGGTGACCGCATCCGACTACGTCGGCATCGCCCCCGGTCCGCTGAAGATCGCCCTGTCGACCCGGGCTCCTTTCAACGGTTTTCGGGCAAAGTTGCATCCGGAGATCCTGGCCGCGACGCGTCAGGTGGGCGAACAGCTGCAGCTGCTCGGCCACACCGTGGTACGCGGCAACCCCGACTACAGCGTGCAGATGTCGTGGGACTTTCTTGCCCGGTCCACCGCCGGATTGTGGGAGTGGGCGCAGCGGCTGGGCGACGGCGTCACGCTGGACCCCCGCACGGTTTCCAACCTGCGCACCGGGCACATGCTTTCCCAGGCCATCCTGCGCAGCGCGCGCCGCCACGAAGCCGCCGCGCAGCGGCGAGTGGGCTCGATCTTCAACATCGTCGACGTGGTGCTGGCACCGACCACCGCGCAGCCCCCGCCGCTGGCGCACGCGTTCGACCAGATGGGCGGGCTGGCCACCGACCGCGCCATCATCGCGGCATGCCCTTACACCTGGCCGTGGAATCTGCTGGGCTGGCCGGCCATCAACGTGCCCGCGGGGTTCACCGCCGAGGGCCTGCCGATCGGTGTTCAACTCATGGGACCGGCCAACAGCGAAGGCATGCTGATCTCGCTGGCCGCCGAGCTGGAAGCCGTCAGCGGCTGGGCGGCCAAGCAGCCGACCGTCTGGTGGGACGACGGCACCGACACTCCCGCCCCGCACAGCGTCTACCCGCCACAGCATTAGCAGCGCTGACCCGTTCGCCGTTCAAAATCCCAGCCGGCCAAGCTGTTTGGGGTCGCGCTGCCAGTTCTTTGCCACCTTGACCCGCAGGTCGAGATAAACCTTGGTCCCCAGCAGTTTCTCGATCTGACCGCGGGCCGCGGTGCCCACTTGTCGCAGCCGGGCGCCGCCCTTGCCGATGACGATCCCCTTCTGGCTGTCCCGCTCGACGTACAACACAGCGTGCACGTCGATCAGGTCGTCCCGTCCGTCGCGCGGGCTGACGTCGTCGATCACCACGGCCAGCGAATGGGGCAGTTCGTCATGGACGCCCTCCAAGGCGGCCTCGCGGATGAACTCCGCCATCAGGACCTCTTCGGGCTCGTCGGTCAGCTCGCCGTCGGGGTAGTACGCCGGGCCGGGCGGCAAAGCCCCGGCCAGCACATCGATCAGCACCTCGACCTGCGCTCCGGTCACGGCCGACACCGGGACGATTTCGGTTGCGCCGGGCAGGTTTCCGATCAGCTCACCGACCGCCGAGAGTTGTACGGCCACCCGGTCTTTGGGCACCTTGTCGATCTTGGTGACGATGACAACCAGTGCTGTGCCGGGTGCCACGGAGCGAATCTGCTCGAGGATCCACCGGTCACCCGGGCCGATCGCTTCATCAGCCGGAATGCACAGTCCGATCACGTCGACCTCGGCGTAGGTGGCCCGGACCAGGTCGTTGAGTCGCTTGCCCAGCAGCGTCCGCGGCCGGTGCAGGCCCGGCGTGTCGACCAGGATCATCTGGAAGTTCTCTCGATGCACGATCCCGCGAATGGTGTGCCGAGTGGTCTGCGGCCGCATCGACGTGATCGCGACTTTGGCACCCACCAGCGCATTGGTCAGCGTCGACTTTCCGGTGTTCGGCCGGCCGACCAAACAGACGAAGCCGGAACGGAATTCAGCCGTCATAACGGGATTCCGGTGCCGTCGGTGACGATTACCACCGCCATCGGCGACAGCTCCCGTAAGGCCGCGATGCCCGGATCGTCGACGGATCCGGCGACCAGCGCGGCAGCGTCGAGACCGATCGGCTCAGCCATCGGAATCGCCTTCGTCTGGGCGGTCCGCGGAGCCGTCGGTTGCTGCAACTTCTACCGGGCTCACCAAAACGGTGCCGATCCGCATCCGGCCCCGGTGGTCGCGGCCCTCCTCAGCCTGCAGTCGCAGGCCATGGGATACGACCTCGGCGCCGGGCAGTGGGACGCGGCCCAATTCCAATGCCAGCAAACCGCCGACGGTGTCGACGTCGAGATCGCCGTCGAATTCCATGCCGTACAATTCGCCAACATCCTCGATGGGCAGCCGCGCCGACACACGAAATCGTTTGTCGCCCAGGTCTTCTACCGGCGCCGTCTCGGCCTCGTCGTACTCGTCGGCGATCTCACCGACGATTTCCTCCAGCACGTCTTCGATACTGACCAGGCCGGCGATGGCGCCGTATTCGTCGACCAGCAGCGCCATGTGGTTACGGTCGCGCTGCATTTCCCGCAGCAACGCGTCCAGCGGCTTGGAGTCCGGCACGAACACCGCCGGTCGCATGGCGTCGGCCACGGTGCTTTCCCGGTCGCTGTCGGGCGAGAAGAACGTTTGGCGCACAAGGTCTTTCAGGTAAACCACGCCGAGAATGTCGTCGACATTCTCGCCGATCACCGGAATGCGGGAATGGCCGCTGCGCACGGCCAGGTTCATCGCCTGAGCCGGTGATTTGTCCCCTTCGATCCAGATCATCTCGGTGCGCGGCACCATCACCTCGCGGGCTGGCGTGTCGCCGAGTTCGAAGACCGACTCGATCATCTTGCGCTCGTCGGCGGCAACCACGCCGCGCTGCTGAGCCAGGTCGACGACTTCGCGCAGTTCGACCTCGGAGGCGAACGGCCCGTTGCGAAAGCCCCGGCCCGGGGTGAGCGCGTTTCCCAGCAGCACCAGCAACCGGCTGATCGGCATCAACAGCCATGAAATCACCTGCAACGGAACGGCGGTGGCCAGCGCGATGGAATAGGCATGCTGGCGGCCGAGCGTGCGCGGACCCACACCGATGATGACGAAGCTGGTCACCACCATGACGGCCGCGGCCACGAACAACCCGCCGTTGATGTTCAGGTTGTGCCGGAAGAACACCACCAGCAACGCGGTGGCGGTGATCTCACACACGATCCGCAGCAGCACCACCAAATTGATGTAGCGCGGCCGTTCGACCATCACCTTGAGCAGTGCCACCGCCCCCGGCCGGGCCTCACGCACCAGCTCCTGCACCCGGGCCAGTGACACGGTGCTGAAAGCGGCATCCAGCGCCGCGAATATTCCGCCCAGTCCGATCAACAGGATCGCACCGAGCAGCTGAGCAAGACCGGTCACGACTCGTCGAAGTACCTGGACTTGTCCAACAGCCGGCGGTCTCGTTCGTGCTGGCGGTCGTGCTGGTAAGCCTCGACCTGGGCGGCCACCCACTCTTCCAGCAACCGCTCCTGCAGGGCGAACATCTCCCGCTCCTCATCCGGCTCGCCGTGGTCGTAGCCGAGCAGATGCAGCACGCCGTGGATGGTCAACAGCGCCAGCTCATGTCCGAGGCTGTGGCCCGCCGCGGCCGCCTGCTCCGCCGCGAATTCCGGGCACAGCACGATGTCGCCGAGCATCGCCGGGCCGGGCTCGGGCGCGTCGGGGCGCCCCCCGGGCTCCAGCTCGTCCATCGGAAAGCTCATCACGTCCGTCGGCCCGGGCAGATCCATCCAGCGCATGTGCAGGTCGGCCATCGCGGCGGTGTCCAGCAGTACCATCGACAACTCCGCGCCCGGGTTGACGTCCATCTTGTCGATGACAAATCGCGCGACGCTGACCAGCTCGGCTTCGGAGACGTCGATGCCCGACTCGTTGGATACTTCAATGCTCATAAGATGCTCATAAGATGCTCACGAGAGTTCTCACGCACTCATCATCGACGACCACGCGCGCCGGAGGCGCGCCGAGCCGCCCGGTTCATCCCGGAGCCGGGCTCCTCGGACCGGGCGTAGGCTTCGACGATCTCCGAGACCAGGCGGTGGCGCACCACGTCCACACTGGTCAGCTCCGCGATGTGAATGTCGTCGATGTCCTCGAGGATGTCGACCGCCGCCCGCAGGCCGGACTTGGCGCCGCCCGGCAGGTCAATCTGGGTGACATCCCCGGTGACCACGACTTTCGACCCGAACCCCAATCGGGTGAGGAACATTTTCATCTGCTCGGCGGTGGTGTTCTGCGCCTCGTCGAGGACGATGAAGGCGTCATTCAAGGTGCGGCCGCGCATGTACGCCAGCGGCGCCACCTCGATGACCCCGGCGGTCATCAGCTTCGGAATCAGCTCGGGATCCATCATGTCGTACAGCGCGTCGTACAGCGGCCGCAGGTACGGGTCGATCTTCTCGCTCAGTGTGCCGGGCAGAAAGCCAAGGCGCTCACCGGCTTCCACCGCCGGACGGGTCAAGATGATGCGGGTGACCTGCTTGGTCTGCAATGCATGCACCGCCTTGGCCATCGCCAGATAGGTCTTCCCGGTGCCGGCCGGGCCGATCCCGAACACGATGGTGTTGGCATCGATCGCGTCGACATAACGTTTCTGGTTCAGCGTCTTGGGCCGGATCGTCTTGCCGCGTCGCGACAAGATGTCAAGGGTGAGCACCTCTGCCGGCGACTCGTTGCCCGCGCCGAGCAACATGGCAACGCTGTGGCGCACCACCTCCGGCGTCAACGACTGCCCCCCGGCAACAATCGCGACCAACTCGGAAATCGCCCGTTCGGCCAGCGCGACATCGGCCGGTTCGCCGGACAGAGTCACCGAGTTGCCACGCACATGCAGGCCGGCGGCCAGGATGCGTTCCAGCGCGCGCAGGTTCTCGTCTGCCGATCCGAGTAAGCCCACGACCAAATCAGGCGGAACATCGATGCTGCTGCGAACCTGAGATGAGGCCGATAATGCGTCAGCAGCCTTGGTTTCGCGGGGCGTCACGTGGTTTCTGATGCCTACTTTCTGTGTTCTCGGGCGACGACAGCCGGTAGTCAAGTCTAGCGCCGCATGCGCTCCGCAGGCCTGCTCCGCGGGAAATGCCGCCCGGGAACCGACGCCCGCGAACCCCAGGGGGCGCCCGGGCGCTAGATCCGTTGCGCGGCGACGGGCACCTTGGTGACAACCGCCGGCACGCCACCTTTGACCGGCCACGGTAGCGCAGGGTCGTGTTCGGGAGCCCAGCCGACGGGGATCTGTATCCGGAACCGCTGATGAAGCTGGGCGAGGAACAATTGGGCCTCCAGGTAACCCATGGCCGCACCGAAGCAGCGGTGCGGGCCGGCGCCGAAGGGCAGGAAAACCAGGTTGGGCCGGGCAGCGACGATGTCCTTGTCGTAGAACCGGATCGGCTCATAAGTTTCGGCGTCGGGGCCCCACCAGCGTGGATCGCGCTGCAGCGCGTAGATCGGCAAGCCGACCAGGGTGCCGCGGCGGATCCGGTAGCCACCGATGACGTCGTCGATCATGGCGAACCGCGGCTGCAACAGCAGGCCCTGCAGGCGCTGTCCCTCGTCGAAACACGCCTTGGCCCACTCGAGCCGGTCCAGGTCGGCGTAGCTGGGCAAAGCTCCGCCGAGTTGGTCGACCTCGTCGTACAGTCGCTGCTGCGCCTGCGGATTCTGCGGAAGCAGCGCCAGTGTCCAGGCCAATGCGGCGACCACGGTTTCATACCCGCCGCCGATCAACATGATCGCTTCGGTGATCACGTCGCGCCGGCTGATGGGCGTGCCGTCCTCGTAGCGCGCGTCCAGAAGTATCTGCAGCAGGTCGTCGTAGGAGCGCGAGTCGGCCAGCCGTTCCTCTACTCGCCGCTTCACCCAGCGCCGCATCCGCAACCACGCCTGCACGGGGTTACCGTCTCCCGGCAGCATTCGCGGCGGGGCGCCGAGCAGCAGCGGCGACGACGCGCTCTGCATCAGCGTGCGGACGTCGACGTCGAGCCGATGCAACTCGGCATCGGAGAGCCCCATCGTGAACATCGCGCGCATGAACGCCGGAATCACCACGCCGTTGATCTCGTGCTGCAGATCGATCGATTCGCCGGTCTGCGCGAACCGCTCCCATCCGGTCAGGCGGTTGGCGAATTCGTCGGCGACGGTGGCGGCGACCCGGCTCAGCTGTTGGCGGCCCATCATCGGTGTCAGCGGCTTGCGCCGGCGACGAAACTCGCGGCCCTCCATCATCTGCATGGACGCGCCCAGCACCTTCCTCGCCGCACCCGCGGCGGCCCCGATCAGGCTGTACTCGCCGTCGCGGTGGCTCATGACGTGGCGCACGTGGTCGGGATGATTCAGCACCACCACGTCGTACAGCGGCAACGGCAGTCGGTAGACGTCGCCATAAGTCTTTCCCAGCTGCTGCAGGTATCCGAACGGGTCGGACTTCAGTTCCGGAACGACCCCGAGGAAGGGCCGCCCGCGCGGGCCGGGCGGGCGCGGCGCGGCTCGAGGGCCCCGAGATCCTTGAGGGCCTCGCCGCGATCGCAGCGCCTGCCGCGCACACCCGACCGGATTACGGGTCAGCCAATAGACGTCTCGTTGCGCCGCCGCTGTCATGGGATACATCTCCACAGTGTTGAGTCGCCGGCGGGTGTCGCCGGCACGGATATCGAAAGATGGGACGACTCACTCGTTTTCGAAGCAATACATCCGATACGAGCTCTCGCCGTTCTGCAGCCCGCGGCAGATCTTGGAGTTCGACGCGGCTACGGCGTCGCGGACCAGGCCGCGGAACAGAGCCGGGGTACGCCGAGTGAACATGTTCTGCGAGCGCGGCAGGCTCTTTTCCAGCCCGCGCACCACCTGCTCGCTGATGATCTCTTTGGAACGCATCCGCAGCGGCGCGTCGGCCAGCTCGGCCTCCCATTCGGCGACGTGGTCGCTGTGCCGGACGTCGGCGTAAAGCAGCTGCCCGCCCGGGCGCAACACCCGCGCGACTTCGGCGAAAAATCGGGGCACCGACGGATAACAGTGCGAGGCTTCGATATTGACGACGACATCGAAGGAATTGTCGGGGAACGGCAGGTTCTGGGCGTCCCCCTGGACGAAGTCCAGCCCTGGCAGCCGATGGGTGCTGCGGCAGACCTCGATGCCGGCCGGGTTGAGGTCCAGGCCGGTGTAGGAGGCCGGGTGCAGGGTGCGCATCAGGTAGGAGGCTCCGCCGCCGTGGCCGCAGCTCACCTCCAGCACCCGCTTTCCGGCGATATCGGCCTGGGTTGCCGTGCGGTGGTAGAGCTGAATGCAATACCGGTCCGGCTCGTCCGACTCCGACAGCGGGATGGCCATCGGCGGGTCTTCCTCGTAGCCAAGATTCAGCAACGCCACGTCGTCGGCGCCGTGGCGGGTGATGAAGGGGTAGTAGTACTTGGCGAAGACTCTCCAGGCGGGGGTCGACACCAGTCTGGTTGCAAGGCCCATGGTTCTGGTATGCCCACTAGCCGGGGGAATACACACCCGCTGGTGCCCAGTGGGGCGCCTCATCGGCGGGTCAATTCCTGGCGCGCCGCCGGTTCAAGCGGGGCGTAGCAGCGTGTTGGCCGGCAGGTCCTTGTCCAGGACCTTGTGCGCTTGGGCCACGCCGGTGACCGGCAGCAGGTCCTCGTGCAGCAGTTCGACCTGCACCAGCAGCGAGGCCTGATCCCAGTAGATCCGTTCGTAGGCGACTTTTGGTTCCCCGGAGTCCGGGTCTGCCTCGAATCCCATCACGACGACGACGGGCAGCAGCACCGCGCGGCCGGTGGGCGCCACGTTGGGCAGGAAGGTCGGCATCGCAATGTCGTGGGTGAACGACATGACCATTTCGTCGACGACGCGATCGGCGCCGACGGTACGACAGACCGGGATGATCCTGGTGTCGTCGGGCCAGTGCCCGATGAAGTACCGGCCGTAAAACTGGGCTACCCCGGCAGCGCCGACGCCGCCCATCATGGTGGGCACATGGTTGACGTAGGGATCGGCGGTCATCGTCGCCATGGTCGCGGCGAGATCCTTGGCGACGAACTCGCGCGCGACGTGTTCGTCGAAGATCGCCCCCAGCTCGCGGGTGGTATCGGTCATGGGGCACGCTCCTTTCGCACCCGAGGGTCCCACACAAGCAACGGTGGTGCGGGAAAATCGCCGGCTCGACGCCCTGTCAGCTCTGAATCTGGTGGAGTTCCCCGATCACGCCGACGTCCTCACCGCGCGCAATCGCCGTGGCGGGTGCTCGAAGTCGTCGACTTCGGGTTGCTCGACGCCGCGGTTGCGCGGCCGCAGACCACCGTGTACGGAATAGACACCTATCCCGGTCTCTCTACCAAGGCGGCGGTACTACTGCAGTTGGCTGGCCCGTAATCATGCTCTGGTGCGCGGCAATAGCCGACGGCGTGAATATTATTGGGTTGCAACAGCATTGAACTTGAGCCCAGGTTCGATGTAGACACCGCCGAGAAGCTGATATACGAGGTAGCGGAGCGCAGTGAGCTGGCCGTCGACGAAATCGCCCTAAAGCTTTGCCTTTTCGCCGCCTGCTGAGGGCGCTGGTGTGTAACGGGCTTTGTGGGTTGCTGTTTCCGCTGGGTCGGCATGCCAGTTCAATGGGTTGATGCGTTTGCTCGTTGAGCAGATTGTCGGGACTGCCGCGTAAGTGGTTGTGCGGACTAGGTTTCGGCGATCATGCGGCTGAAAGCCGCCAGCCTGGGCCGGTGGCTGCGCGCAGTCCGAGTCCAGCGAGGCGCGGCGATCGCCCATGCCAGTGCTACGCCGGCATCCCGCTTCCGGCCCGAATCGCCGACCTGGGGCCGGAATCTTCGTCAGTGACCGCCCGTCCCCGCGGTCACGCTAAACAATGTTGCCGTTGGAGCCGGGTGAGCCCGGGTTGCCGCCGGGTCCGGGGCCCCCACCGGAACCCCCGGTACCGGGAGTGGGAGTGCCGGAAACTGCATGTGCGTCACCCCCGTTGCCGCCGCCCCCACCATCGGTGAACGCTGCGGAGCTGTCGCCGCCATTGCCGCCATTGCCGGCTTTAGCAAATCCGGTCCCGGTGTTGGATGCGAAACCGCCCAAACCGCCGGCGCCACCCGTACCGCCGTCACCGCCGTTGCCGGCGTCACCGGCGGTGGCGTTACCAGGAGAAGCGGGATTCGTGACGTACGCGGAGCCGCCGTTGCCGCCGGCGCCGCCGCTGGCACCACCGGCGGTGCCGTCGACGCCGGCGGACCCGAAGGCGTCTCCGGTTCCGCGGTTCTCCGCATTGCCGCCGCTGCCGCCGTTGCCGCCGGCCCCGTTAGCGCCCCCGATGCCGCCGGCCGTGGCCACGCCGCCGGTGGCGCTCCCGCTTCCGTAGGTGATCGCGGTGCCGCCGGCCCCGCCGCCCCCGCCGTTGCCATTGACGTCGGTAGCGTTGCCGGCCACACCGCCGGTGCCGCCGACAACGTTGAGCGTAGAGCTGGCAATGCCGATTTCCACGCTGCCGCCGCCCCCGGCGTTCCCGCCGTTGAAGCCGTTACCGCCGTTGCCGCCGGTGGCGCCGACCGGGGCAAAGGTAGAGGTGCTGGCGCTGCCGATGACCAGGCTGCCCCCGTTGCCGCCGTTCCCGCCGCGGAAGGTGCCGCCGGTGCCGCCATTGCCGCCGGCGCCGGCCGTGATCGGGCCCTTTCCGTCGGTGAATGCGAAACCGCCGGTGCCGCCGTTCCCACCTTGGATGGAGCCGTTCCCGCCGTTCCCGCCCATACCGGCGGTGACGGTGCCCGTAGAGGCCGTGTTGTGGATGGCCGCGACGCCGCCGACGCCGCCACTCCCGCCGATGTTGCCGCCGTCGACGCCGTTCGCACCGGCGCTGCCGGTGGCGTTTCCGGTTCCCCAGTTCTCCGCATTGCCGCCGCTGCCGCCGTTTCCGCCGCCCCCGAGGCCGCCGGTGTTGCCGGCTCCGGGGGCGCCGCCAAAGGCGTTTCCATGTCCGTAGGTGATCCCCAAACCGCCTTGCCCGCCGCTTCCGCCGATTCCGGTGATGCCGGTGCCGACGCCACCCATCCCGCCTTGGCCGCCGGTAGCGTTTTGCGCAGAGGTAGTGCCGTCGATCTGCACCGTGCCGCCGACCCCGCCGGACCCGCCGTTGAAGCCGCTGCCGCCGTTGCCGCCGGTAGCGCCGACGGGGACGAAGGTAGAGGCGCTGGTGTCTATTTCCAGGCTGCCGCCGTTGCCGCCGTTCCCGCCGCGGAAACTGCCACCGTTGCCGCCATCGCCGCCGGTGCCGGCGGTGATGGCGCCCGTTCCCTTGGTGTAAGCAAAACCGCCATTCCCGCCGTTCCCGCTTTGGGTGCTGCCGCTTCCGCCGGCCCCGCCTTGGCCTCCGGTGGCCGTAGCCGTAGCGGCAGGGTTGCGGATAAACGCGCCGCCACCGGTGCCGCCGTCCCCGCCGGTAACACCGGTGCCGCCCTGGCCGCCGACACCGCCGGTAGCGTTTGCGGTAGAGATGGGGTTGTGGTCGGAGATGCCGCCGCTGCCGCCGTTGCCGCCGTTGCCGGTGCCGGCGCCATTGCCTCCGTCGCCGCCGTTACCGCCGGCCCCGGCCATAGCACCGGAGTTGCCGCCGACACCGCCGCCGCCGCCGTTGCCATTGCCAGCGCCATCACCGCCGTGTCCGCCGCCGCCGCCGTTGCCGTACAGGCCACCAATTCCACCATTCCCGCCGGTACCGCCGTTGCCGCTGACGGTTTGGGTGTAGCCGGCCCCGCCGAGGCCGCCGTTGCCGCCGTTGCCTGGCGTGATGGTGCCTGCGGCGCCGGTTGCGCCGGGAACGGCGCCAGCGCCACCGATACCACCAATGCCCACAAGGCCCGGGTCGCCCCCGTTACCGCCCGTGCCACCGTTGGGAGTGCCGGCGTCGCCGGCCCCGCCCATACCGCCGTCGCCGGGTGCACCGGGATTGCCGCCGGCTCCCCCGGCCCCGCCGTTGCCGGTCGCACCCGTACCGCCGAACAAGGCCGAACCGCGCCCACCGGCCCCGCCCGCGCCCCCCATTCCACCCTGGCCACCAGCGCCGCTGTCGCCGCCGTCGCCGCCGGTTACCCCGGCGCCGACAGCATTCCAGCCCGCGCCGCCGACGCCGCCGACCCCGCCGGCCCCGCCTACACCGCCCTGGCCGCCTGCCCCGCCGGCACCGAACAACAGCCCTCCGTTACCGCCGACCCCGCCGTTACCCGCGTTACCGAGCAGCAGCCCGCTGTTGCCGCCGGGAATCACCGTGGCGGCACCTTGGGCGCCGGTAGCGCCCGAACCACCGGCCCCGCCGGCGCCGCCACTGCCGAACAGCAGCGCGCCGTTGCCGCCGGCCCCACCGGTCCCGCCGTCGCCGCCGGCCATGGCGGCGGCCCCGCCATTACCTCCGGCCCCCCCGTCGCCGTGCAGCAGCCCGCCGCTGCCACCGTCACCGCCGGTGCCGGCAAATCTGGCCGCTCCACCGTCACCGCCGCTGCCATGGAGCCACCCGCCCCTGCCGCCATTGCCGCCGTTGCCGCCGTTGTCGCCGCCGACCCCGCCGGCTCCGCCGCTACCGATCAACCCGGCGGTTCCGCCGTTACCGGCGTTGCCGCTGTCACCGCCATAGCCGCCGGCTCCACCCGCGCCGTAGAGCCATCCGCCATTGCCGCCGTCGCCCCCGTGGCCGCCGGCAGCGCCGATGCCGCCGGCGCCACCACTACCGATCAACCCGGCAGCGCCGCCGTTACCGGCGATGCCGCCGGCACCTGCGTTGCCGCCGGCCCCGCCCGAGCCGTAGAGCCATCCGCCACGGCCGCCGGCACCACCGAGGCCGCCGGTGCCGCCGTTTCCGCCGGCACCGCCGGTGCCGATCAATCCGGCAGCGCCGCCGTTACCAGCGGAAGTGCCGGCTCCCGCTTGGGAATAGCCGTTGCCGCCGTTGCCGTAGAGCAGCCCACCGGCCGCACCGTCGGGATGGGCGGCCGTCCCGTCAGCGCCGTTGCCGATCATCGGGCGGCCCAGCAGTGCCTCGGTGCGGGCATTGATCGCGACAAGCGTGTCCTGCCCCAGGGTCTGCAATCGCGAGGCGTTGGCGGCCTCGACTGCCGCATACGCCCGCGCACCTGCATTCAGCGCCTGCACAAACTGGGCATGAAACGTCGCCGCCTGACTACTCAGCGCCTGATACTCGTGGCCGTAGATGCCAAACAACCTCGCGATCGCCGCGGACACCTCATCGCCGGCCGCCGCCAGCAGCTGCGTCGTCGAGCCGGCCGCCGCCGCGTTGGCCGCCTCAACCGCCTGCTCAAGCCCGGCTAAATCGGCCGCTGCCGCCGCCAAGAATCCAGGGCTCGCGATCACAAAGGACGACATCTGCGGCCTCCATTACTGACGAGGCCGAACACGACCCCCGTAGAAACTTCCGACTGTCCGAATCGTCGAGCAAAAAGCGCACGCAGGACCACGTAGCCGACTACCTAATCGCCACCCCTCGACACCCATCGCGCTACCCCACTCAGACCAGCCGAAGTGCAGTCGGCGGGGCGCGGTAATGCCGTGGGATCAGCCGAAGGGGTTTGACCGACGTCGAGGTGCGAGTAAACGGCCGCAAAAAGATCGCACACCTAAGAATGCGCAGAAATGTCGGCCGAACGACAACCGTGGATTGACACTAGAACCTACATTCGTCATGTGATGATCCGCTGCCCCTTAATAGGCCGGGGCAAGGAACTTCTGGTGATTGCCGACGCCCTCGCCGCGGACGACTGTCGCGGCGTGCTGGTGGTCGGCGATGCGGGGGTCGGCAAGACGCGGCTTGCCGAGGACGCGGCCGCGGCAGCCGAGGCATTGGGCTGGGTTGTCCACCGTGTCACTGCTAGCGTCACCGCGCAGTCAATTCCGTTGGGCGCCTTCACCAAATGGTCAAACGGGAGCCACGAGAACCCGCACAATGCCGCCCACCAGGTGGTTGCGGCAATGACCGACGCCGACGCGTCGGACCGGATTCTGATCAGCATCGATGACGCGCATCTGCTCGATAACCTGTCGGCTTTCGTCGTGTACAGCCTCCTGCAGCATCCCGGAACCAAATTGCTCGTCACGGTCCGCAGCGGCGCTCCCGCGCCCGACGCGGTAATGAAGCCGTGGAAAGAGGGGATCCTTCGCCGCGTCGACTTACCGCCACTATCCCAGTCCGAAAGCGATGAGCTACTGCGCAGCGAATTGCGCGGACAGGTTAGCGGCGATTGTGCCGAGCAGCTCTGGGATTTGACACGCGGTAACCCCGCCTACCTGACACACATCATCGGTGCGGAACGCGCCGCTGGAAATCTTGTCGAGGACGACGGGATGTGGAGTCTGCGTGCTGCTCCGATGGTGTCACCGTCCTTGCGGGACTTGGTGCAAATGCAATTCGGTGCGCTCACCGAGTCCGTGCAGGAGGTCGTCGATCTGGTCGCGGTCGCCGGTTCGATTGGCCGATCCTTGCTCAATTCGCTCTCCGACGGTGAGGCGTCCGCGGAGGCCGAGCGGCTCGGACTGATCCGCGCCGACGAATCAACGCCCGACGTCATCCGGGTCGCACACCCGCTGTATTCCGCTATCACGCTGGCACAGTGCGGTCAGCTGCGGCAGAGTCGTCTGCGCGGTCGTCTCGCCGCGGCGATGGCCAGCCCACACAACACCGCCGCGGTTGATCCCGCCCAGCTGGGCTTGCTCTGGCTGGAATCGGATCTGCCGCCCGACGCGGACATCTTGTTGGGGGCCGCGGCGGCCGCCCTGGCGCAACTCGATATCGAGTTCGCCGAGCGTTGCGCGCGCGCCGCTGTCGACGCCGGAGGCGGCGTCGGGGCGAAACTCCAGCACGCCTACTGCCTGTTTCTCCTCGGTATGGCCAACGACGCGCAGGCCGAACTGAGCCGCATTCGCCCGGATGAACTGCGCGGCAACGATTTCCTCAACGAATTCAATCTGATGGTGATGAACCTCCTGTTCGGGTTCGCTCAGCCGACGGAAGCTTTATGCCTGGTCGAGCGAGCATTGCAGGGTTCGACCGGCATCCGCGCGCATCAGCTCAATACGTTGCTCGGATTCCACTTCGGGTTCACCGCCAACCCGGTCCGCGCCATCGATGCGTTATACGCCGCCGATCCTGAGCAACTCGACAATTACGGTGCCGTCGTTTGCCTGGGGATGCGGGCATTTGCCCATGGGGAGCGCGGGCACCTCAGCCGGGTACGCCGCGAGGCGGCGAGCGCGTGGGGAATCCTGGATGACGCCCCTGACGCATTCAACGCGGCCAACCTCGCCAAGCTGCACACCCACGTGCTGGTGCTCGCCGGAGACCTCGCCGGGGCGACCGAGGTGGCCCAGCAGGCCTACCGCCGGTACGCCAGGATGGCGCCGGTAGCTCGCACGCTGTGCTCCGCCACCATCGGAATGGTGGCCCTGGCCTCCGGCGACCTCGCGGTGGCTCGCCGACGCTTGCATCCCGGCCAGCGGGAGTTGGGGCAATTCGGGCTGATCATGGGTCACACGTATCGGTACCAGGTGCACTACGCGACGGCGCTGGCGCGATCGGGAAACGTCGACGGCGCGGTGCGCGCACTCGAGCGGGCCGCCGAAGTGCGCCGCCCCCATCTCTTGTATCTCGAAGTCACCTACCTGCTGGCCCAGGCCTGGGTGGCAGCCGCGCAAGGGCAGATCGAACGCGCCCGCGACACGGCCGCGCAGGCCGCAACCTTCGCACGCCGGCGCGGCCTGTTGGCCAGCGAAGTCCTGTGTCTGCAGACCTCGGTTCAGTTCTGCGACACCACCGCCGCGGACCGACTAGCCGAGCTGGCCACCCTCGTCGAGGGGCCACGCGCGCCGATCGCGGCGCGCTACGCGAAAGCGCTGGCCGACGACGCCGCGCCCGAACTCGAAGCGGTATCCGCCGACTTCGAAGCGATGGGCGATCTCCTTGCCGCCGCGGACGCGGCCGCCCATTCGTCATCGGCCTACCGAGTGGCCAACCGAAACGGCAGCGCTTTGACTGCCGGCGCTCGCGCCGAGAGCCTGTCCAAGCGTTGTGGCGGCGCGACCAGTCCGGCGCTAGTAGGGGCCAAGATCGCTTTTCCGTTCAGCCACCGTCAACGCGAGATCGCACTTCTGGTGTCGAAGGGCCTCACCAACCGGGAGATCGCCGACGCCTTGTCACTGTCCGTTCGCACAGTCGAGGGGCATATCTACCGCGCCACCTTCAAGGCCGGAATCGCTACTCGCGCCGAATTGGCGAAGATTGTCCAGGAGTTCGATCCGTGATGTTCCGGCTCCGACACAGCGTTAGCCTCCGCCTTAAATTAATCCCGAACCGCGGCCAGCACACCATCACCCAGCGGCACCAGCGCCGGGGTGAGCCGTTCGTCCTCGGCGATCAGTCGGGCCGCCTCCCGGACCGCGGTCACCTCGGCGTCGCGCGCCGCCGGATCACCGGCCCGTCCGCCCAGCGCTGCCCGGTGCACCACGATGACCCCGCCGGATCGCAGCAACCGGACCCCCTCGACCACGTAGTCCGGTTGATCGACCGGGTCGGCGTCGATGAACACCAAGTCGTAGGCTTCGTCGGCGAGCCGGGTCAGCACCTCTTGGGCACGCCCGCCGATCAGTCTGGTGCGCGACGGTCCGATTCCGGCCTCGTGGAAAGCCTGCTTGGCGAGTCGCAGGTGCTCGGGCTCGATATCGATCGTGGTCAGCACGCCGTCATTGCTCATTCCGGACAGCAGCCACAGTCCGCTGACACCCGCTCCGGTACCCACCTCGGCGACCGCCTTGCCGCCGCTGAGCTTGGCCAGCAGGCTCAGCAGGGCGCCGACGGCGGGGGTCACCGCTCCGGCGCCGATGTCCATGGCCCGCTCACGGGCGCTGGTCAGGATCGCGTCTTCCGATATCGACCCCTCGGCGTGCGCAGACATCAGTTCGGCTCGACTGGGGGCCTGCGGGCCGCGGGCGACCGAGTTATCACCGGTGCCGTCCATGTCGGCAGCGTATGCCGGATCGGCGACGCCGTCGGGCAGGCGCGCCCGATGGCCGGACCTGAGCCCGCGCCGCGCAGCCGCTGCCGACACACCCGGGACGCACCGCGCGACCAAGGTCACCCCGCACCCGAAAAGCCCAGGAAAATCAAGGTAACGGAATGGTTTCTCAGCTAAAGCTCAGTTTGCTCATATACCGCCCACACGCCGGTACGCGACGGTATCGGTATGGAACGAGGCGGACGCTGGGCGGGGAATACCGAGTGGCAACTTCGCGTTGCCGGTAACGAGCTGCCAACTCTTGACGGCAGGGATGGCAGGGGAGTTCCGGAGGGACCCGAAATCACCACTTTGAGCACGACAATCATGTCTCACCCCCAACAGGTTCGCGACGACGAGTGGGTCGAACCGTCCGACGGGTTGCTTGGTACTGCGGTATTCGACGCGACCGGGGACAAGGCCACAATGCCGTCGTGGGACGAGTTGGTGCGTCAGCACGCCGACCGGGTGTACCGGCTGGCCTATCGCCTCTCCGGCAATCGGCACGATGCCGAGGACCTGACGCAAGAAACGTTCATCAGGGTTTTTCGGTCCGTGCAGAATTACCAGCCGGGAACCTTCGAGGGCTGGTTGCACCGCATCACTACCAACCTGTTTCTCGACATGGTCCGCCGCCGGACCCGCATCCGGATGGAGGCGTTGCCCGAGGATTACGACCGGGTGCCTGCCGACGACCCCAACCCCGAGCAGATCTATCACGACGCACGGCTGGGGCCCGATTTGCAGGCTGCCCTCGATTCGCTGCCGCCGGAGTTTCGTGCCGCAGTCGTGTTGTGCGATATCGAAGGTCTGTCCTACGAGGAGATCGGTGCCACCCTCGGTGTCAAGCTCGGCACCGTGCGGAGCCGGATCCACCGCGGACGCCAGGCGTTGCGCGACTATCTTGCCGCCCATCCCGAACACGGCGAGGCCTACGCGCGATCGGTGAGGACAGGCGGTTAAGACAAGCGCCAGGAGCCGAACCATCGGTTTGGCTGCTGCATGGTTGCCAACTGGTCCCAAATCCTCTGGTTTTGCTCGCTGATGATGGTTATCCGGCACCGGGCCGCGCTACATTCGAAATACCAGGGCGAGAAAAGACTCGATAACGCCTGGAAATGGCTCGAAAGCGCGGAAGGAGCTGGTGATGGCCGACCGGGGACATGTGTTTCGGCGCGCGTTCTCCTGGCTTCCTACCCAATTCGCTTCCCAAAGTGATGCGCCGGTCGGTGCGCCGCGCCGGTTCCGGTCCACCGAGCACCTCTCCATCGAGGCCATTGCCGCGTTTGTCGATGGTGAGCTGACAATGAACGCCCACCTGCGCGCGGCGCATCACCTGTCGCTGTGCCCGCAGTGCGCGGCCGAGGTAGACGACCACAGCCGTGCTCGCGCCGCGCTACGCGACTCGCGCCCGATCCGCATCCCCAGCACGCTGCTCGGGTTGCTGTCGGAAATCCCGCATCAGCCGTCCGACGACGCGACGCCGCTGCCGGATCCCTTCGCTCAGCGCGATATCCGTGGCCAGCGCAAGCGTCGCTAGCTTGGTTGGCTGCACCCCGAAATGAAGGCCGGCCGGCTGCTGGCTTCAGCCATCAGAAATGTCACGGATACTAGTGTGGACACCGATAACGCCGCGTCCGGCAGGGCGGGCCGTCGTGGTCCGTGTCGCCAACGCTCAGCCGAGAACCAGAAGAGGATCACGTGACCTCCGACCAAGGCAAAAACAGTGGCAGTACCGGTGTCGGGGACGGCGGACCCCGCCTGGCGCCGCGCCCCGTCTTTCGGCCACCGGTCGATTCCGCATCGCGTCAAGCGTTCGGGCGACCATCGGGGGTGCGGGGTTCGTTTGTGGCGGAGCGGGTGCGTCCGCCGAAGTACCAGGACCAGGCCGAGTTCCGGTCACACGAGCAACCGCCCGATCCGGTGCTGGAGGAAGCCTTCAGCCGGCCACCCGGCGGCGTCGACTCGCTGCAACGCCACCCCATCGACGCCGGGGCGCTGGCCGCCGAAAAGGACGGCCAACAGGACGAGCCCGACGATCCGTGGCGCGATCCCGCCGCGGCGGCCGCTCTGGGAACTCCGGCGCTGACCCCGCCGCCACCGCACAGCGCGCTGGGCCAGCGGGGCAAGCTCGGCGTGCGCGACGTGCTGTTCGGCGGCAAGGTGTCCTATCTGGCGCTGGTCGTCCTGGCCATCATCGCGCTGGTGATCGGCGTGACCGGCGGTGTGATCGGCCGCAAGACCGCCGAAGTCGTCGAGGCGTTCACGACATCGAAGGTGACGTTGTCGACCAGCGGCAACGCCGAGGAGCCGGCCGGCAGGTTCACCAAGGTGGCCGCGGCGGTCGCCGACTCGGTCGTGACCATCGAATCGAAGAGCGACCAGGAGGGCATGCAGGGTTCCGGTGTCATCATCGACGGTCGCGGCTACATCGTCACCAACAACCACGTGATCTCCGAAGCCGCGAACAACCCCAGCCAGTTCAAGACGACCGTGGTGTTCAATGACGGCAAGGAGGTGCCCGCCAGCCTGGTGGGGCGTGACCCCAAGACCGACCTGGCCGTGCTGAAGGTCGACAATGTCGACAACCTGACCGTGGCCCGGCTCGGTGATTCCGGCAAGGTGCGAGTCGGCGACGAGGTGCTGGCCGCCGGTGCGCCGCTAGGACTGCGCAGCACCGTGACGCATGGCATCATCAGCGCGCTGCACCGTCCCGTTCCGTTGTCGGGGGAGGGTTCGGACACCGATACGGTGATCGACGCCCTGCAGACCGACGCCTCGATCAACCACGGCAACTCCGGCGGTCCGCTGATCGACATGGATTCGCAGGTGATCGGCATCAACACCGCCGGCAAGTCGCTCTCGGACAGCGCCAGCGGCCTGGGCTTCGCCATTCCGGTCAACGAGATGAAGGTGGTCGCCCAAACGCTGATCAAAGACGGAAAGATCGTCCACCCGACGCTGGGTATCAGCACCCGTTCGGTGAGCAACGCGATCGCATCGGGTGCGCAGGTGGCCAACGTGAAGGCCGGTAGTCCCGCCCAGAAGGGCGGAATCCTGGAAAACGATGTGATCGTCAAAATCGGCGACCGTAAGGTGGCCGACTCCGATGAGTTCGTCGTCGCCGTGCGGCAGCTGACAATCGGGCAGGACGCGCCGGTGGAGGTGGTCCGCGAGGGTCGCCACGTCACGCTGACGGTCAAACCCGAACCCGATACCAGCTCGTGATGATCGCAAGCGCGGCGCAGCCGGGCGCAGCGGGTCATCACCGTCCGATCTGATGTTCGCCAACATCGGCTGGGGGGAGATGCTCGTACTCGTTGTGGTCGGGCTGGTGGTGCTTGGCCCCGAACGGCTCCCCGGCGCGATCCGCTGGACCGCGGGCGCGCTGCGTCAGGCGCGGGAATACCTCAGCGGTGTGACCAATCAGCTGCGCGAGGACATGGGGCCCGAATTCGACGACCTTCGCGGGCACCTCAGCGAGCTGCAGAAGCTGCGGGGCATGACGCCCCGCGCGGCGCTGACCAAACACCTGCTCGACGGCGACGATTCCCTCTTCACCGGCAACTTCGACCAGCCGGCCGCCGCGACTCCCGCGCAGCCGGCACCCCCGCCGCCCGGGACGGAACGGCCCGTTCCCGACGAGCCCGCCCGTCCTCCGTTCGATTCCGACGCGACCTGAACAGCCGCTCAGCGCCCGGTTGGGTCGAGCCCTAGCGACATGCCGGCCAGCCCGCGGCGCCGTGCCGCCAAGCTCTCGGCAATGTTGAGCAGCTCTTTACCCACCGCCGAATCGGGCGCACTCAAGACCAGCGGCACGCCCGAGTCGCCGGCGGCCACCAGCGCGGGGTCCAGCGGGATCCGGCCCAGCAGCGGCACGTCGGCGCCGACCGCACGGGTCAGCCGCTCAGCCACCTGCTGACCTCCGCCCTCACCGAACACCTGCAGCGTGGTGCCGTCCGGCAGCGTGAGCCCCGACATGTTTTCGACGACGCCGACGATCCGCTGCCGGGTCTGCAGGGCAATGCTGCCGGCCCGTTCGGCCACTTCGGCGGCGGCCAGCTGCGGCGTGGTCACCACCAGGATCTCGGCGTTGGGAATCAGCTGAGCCACCGAAATGGCGACGTCGCCCGTTCCGGGCGGCAGGTCGAGCAGCAGCACGTCCAGATCACCCCAGTACACGTCGGCCAGGAACTGCTGCAGCGCCCGGTGCAGCATCGGCCCGCGCCACACCACCGGCGTGTTGCCCTCGGTGAATTGCGCGATCGAGATGACCCGCACCTCGTGCGCGATGGGCGGCAGGATCATCGACTCCACCTGGGTGGGCCGGTCGGTGGTGCCCATCATCCGGGGAATGGAATGGCCGTGAATGTCGGCGTCGAGCACGCCGACCGACAACCCGCGGGCCGCCATCGCCACGGCCAGATTGACCGTGACGGTGGACTTGCCGACGCCGCCCTTGCCGGAAGCGACGGCATAGACCCGGGTCAAGGAGCTGGGTTGGGCGAACGGGATGACCGGTTCCCGGGCGTCACCGCGCAGCTGTTTGCGCAATTCGGTGCGCTGCTCGTCGCTCATGACATCCAGGCTCACCCGCACGGCACCGGCGCCTGGAACGTCGGACACCGCCCGGGCGACACGCTCGGTGATCTCAGTCTTCTTCGGGCAGGCGGCGGTGGTCAGGTAGATCCCGACGTCCACCTGGCCGTGCGCACCGATGTCGATGCTCTTGACCATTCCGAGTTCGGTGATGGGTCGCCGAAGTTCCGGGTCGATCACTTTGGCCAGTGCGCTGCGCACAGCGGCCGTGAGGTTGGCGGCGGGGTCTCGAGTTCCGGACATCACCGCCGAGTGTATGCGGCCCGGACGTCGATCGGCCGGCCGAGTGGTCAGCTGACCGGAGTGAGCACCGGCCCGCCGGGAACGGGCGTGGTGGGCGCCGGGGCATGCGAGGGCCCGGCCGGTTTCGGCGACGCCGAGCCGTTGGGTGCGGGGCTGGCCGGTGCCGGGGCAGCCGGTGGTGCCGGCTGGCCCGGATCGCCTGGGGGTGGCAGCTCGGCTGGCGGGGGAGCGGCGGGCGCAGCCGGCGGTGCAATCACGATGCCCCCGAACGGCATCGGCGGACCTCCGGGCGGAACTGCCTCAGGCGGGTTCTGCGAGGTAATGCAGATCAGCGTGCACCCGGGTTGCGGCGCCTGGGGCTGCGGGGTGGGTTGTTGCAGCCACGGCCACAGCGGCGGCGGCGTGTTGGCCAGCTGCGGCGGGCCGAAGTCGATCAGCGGAAGGTGGCCCATCGGGTCGTAGACGCCCAGGCCGTTGACGTTCATCGGCAGGTTGGGCCCAAGCCCCTCCGGATGCTCCAGGTGCGCGTCCCCGATGGGCGGCGGCGGCCCGGTGATCGGCGGCAGGTCGACCGGCACCACGCCGGTGGCGTACGCCGCCGCCCAGCCCAGCACGTTCTGGGCATAGGGCATCGAGTTGTTGTAGCGCAGGATGGCGGCCATGACCTGCGCGGGATCCCGCAGGTTCAGTCCGCCGCTGCACAGGTAGCGAGCGGCCGCCAGGGTGGAGTCGAACAGGTTCTGCGGATCGGGTACGCCGTCGTTGTCGCCGTCGACGGCGTAGCGCGCCCAGGTGCCGGGCAGGAACTGCATCGGGCCCATGGCACGGGCGTAGGTGACGCGGTTGCCGATCATGCTTTGGATGATGACCTCGTTACCGGGCAGCGTGCCGTCGAGGGCGGGCCCGTAGATCGGGCTGACCGCGGTGCCGCGCGAGTCGACGGCGCCGCCGTTGGCATGCATCGACTCGATCCGCCCGATCCCGGCCAGCAGGTTCCAGCTGATGCCGCACGCCGGCGCGGCAACGGCCATCTTCTGCTCGGCGTTGCGATAGGCCGTCAGCGCCATGATTGGAATGCCAAGCGCGCCAGGCGAATTCACGATCATAGGCGGCGGTGGGGCGGAGGTGGTGGCCGCGGCGACGTGGAAGCCGGTCGGCGGACGGTGGACGGCGATGACGGTCGGTCCGGACAGGTCGACGAGGCGGGACGGGGCGACCGCGGCCACCGGCGTGATGGCAGTGCGCACCGGTGGCGTCCTTCCGTGGGATACGGGTGCCGCGCCGCTGACCGCCCCGGCGAACACCAGGGGAGTGATCATGGCTATGCCGAATGCCGGTGACTTCGTGACGCGCAGTGCCCGCTGGCACATTGAATCCCACAACTGGGTGGCGCCTTCAGCAACGGCCGGGTGAACACCCCAGCGGCTCCCTATGCGCACCTCGACCGTCCTCAATTATGCGAGCCGTCGAATAACTATGCTTCTTAGCCTCGTGAACTAGATCACCATACATAACTCTTGTGACGGGAGTGGCGCAATGGGGGCGATGGTTCTCACAGCGTTTTCCTCGCTCCACGTTCCACCCCGTCAATCGCCCGCGCCGGGTCGGCGTCCGGACGGGCAGACTGCAAATCGGCCATCAGAGTACGCAGGCTCTCCAGTTCATGCCGCAGGTAGTCGCGCGTCGGGACCTCGCCGATGGCCAGCCGCAGGGCAGCCAGCTCCCGCGCCAGGTATTCGGTGTCGGCCTTGGTCTGCGCGGCGCGGCGGCGGTCCTCTTCCAGGGCGACGCGGTCACGGTTTTCCTGACGGTTCTGGGCCAGCAGGATCAGCGGCGCCGCGTAGGCGGCCTGGGTGGAAAAGGCCAGATTGAGCAGGATGAACGGGTAGGGATCCCAGCGCCAGTGAGCCGCGAACAGATTTAACGCGATCCAGGTCAGCACCATCAGCGTTTGCAGCAACAGGTAACGGCCGGTGCCGAAAAACCGTGCGATGCGTTCGGTGACTTGCCCAAGAGCCTCAGGGTCCAGCCGCGGCGTGAACCTGCGCGACGTCCGCGGTGTATACAGCCGCCGAGGTGCTGAGGGTTTGCTCACAGGTCTCCTCCGGATCGGGCGGGTCGGCCGGCGGGATCGAGCTGCTGCACGTCCACGCGCCAGTCAGGCGGCAGCAAATGATCGAGCAGGTCGTCGACCGTCACCGCGCCCAACAGGTGGTTCTGGTCGTCGACCACCGGCCCGCACACGAGGTTGTACGCGGCGAAATAACGGGTTACGGCGGCCAGCGGGGTCTCCGGTGTCAGGGTCAGCAGGTCGGTGTCGACGAGTCCCCCCACCAGGTCGGCCGGCGGTTCGCGAAGCAGTCGCTGCAGCTGCACGCAACCCAGGTAGTGGCCGGTGGGGGTGGCCGTCGGCGGGCGCGCCACAAAGACCATGGACGACAGCGCGGGGGTCAGGTCGGGGTCGCGGACCCGCGCCAGCGCCTCGGCAACCGAGGTGTCCGGGGTCAGCACCACCGGATCGGAGGTCATCAAGCCGCCCGCGGTGTCGGGCGAGTGTTTCAGCAGCCGTCGCACCGAGTTGGAGTCGTCGGGGTCCATTCGCGTCAGCAACGTCTCGGCATCGGTCGGATTCAGCACCCCGAGCAGGTCGGCGGCGTCGTCGGGATCCATCTCCTCGAGGACATCGGCAGCGCGATCGGTCCCGAGTTGGGATAAGACTTCGGCCTGATCCGATTCGGGCAGCTCCTGCAGGACGTCGGCCAGCCGTTCGTTGTCGAGCGCCCGGAACACCTCGTAGCGGCGTTTGGACGGGAGGCCGCGGATGGCGTCGGCGACGTCGACGGCGCGCCGCCCTTCGAACTGGTCCAGCAGTTGTGCCACGGCCTGACCGGGCATGGCCAGGGCAGACGGCGTCAATCCGCGTACGTATTGCCAGTCCACGACATGTACCGGCCCGCGCCGCCTCAGGCGTCGCTGGGTGCGGACGGCGACTCTGGTGACCAGCCAGTCGCGGGTTCGGGTTTGCTCGATGCCCAGGTCGGTCACCACCAGGTCGGCGCTGGCCAGCTCCGGCAGGGCGGGGTCGTTGACCTTGACGGGCGTGTCGAGTACTTGGCCGATGGCCAGGACCTCGCCCGGCCGTTGTTCGAAGTGGCGCAACGACACGTTGCCGGTGGTCAGCGTCACCGCGTCCGGCTCGATCGCGGCGACTCGCAGGATCGGTATGAAGATGCTGCGGCGGGTTGCCAGGTCGACCACCAATCCCAGTACACGGGGTTGCTGGCGGACAATGCTGATGCTGATCACGACGTCGCGAACCCGGCCGAAGGATTCGCCGAGCGGACCCAGCACCATCATCCGCGACAGCCGCGCCACATACACCCTGTTGACCGAGCCCATGACTGAGAGCGTAGGCAGCCCGACGGCGGTTGCTAACGGGTGCTAATGGGTTCTCGTGGGTTCTAGTGGGTTCTAACGGGACGGAAGGCTGAAGATCGCGACGATCAGATAGACCAGCAGCGTCGCAACGCTGATCACGATGCCGGCCACCGCCAGGCCATAGCCGTCTTCTCGGGTTTGCTTGATCTGGTTGAGCGCGATCGTGCCCATCACGATGGACACGATCGAGCCGATGCAGCAGAACACGCCCACGAACGACGACACCAGCGAGACGATCGCCATGGTGTTGGTGCCCGGCATCGCCGGGCCCGGCGCGGAGTAATAACCGCCCATGTAGTCCGGCGGCGGGTACGGCGGCGAGAAATTGCCGTCCGGGTAGGAGGGCGGCGGGTATGCGGATCCACCGTACGGCGATGCCATGGGTGCGGGATACGGGCCCGCGTAGTCTGCCGGCTGCGCGCCGTACGGCGAATATCCCGGCGGGGCATAGGTGGGCGGCGAAATCGGCGGCGGGTAGCCGGCCGCGTAGCCGGACGGATACCCCGCCGGGCCAAACGGGCCGGGCGGATAAACGGGCGGATAACCGGGCGGCGGATACGCGGACGGGTAGTCGGCGGCTGGCGACGATGTTCCCGGCGCCGCCCACGGCGCGCCGGACACGGGGGAACCGGGCTGCTCACCGGCCGCGGTAGGCGAGGTCGTGCCGTCGCCCTCGTCGGGGGAGCCGCCGGAAGCTGTCATGGTGATCAACCTAGCCGACGGGACCGGGCCGACGCCCGGGTGCGGGCGGCGCCGAGTGCTCCGCGAAATGACGGCAAACTCCTGCGTCGGGAAGGCCCTCGCCAGGAGAACTATGGGTAACAGCCGGTGCGAGCGGGCCGTTCGCGGTCGCCCTGATAATGCGCGGGCATCCCGAAGATGAAACGATGGCCAGGGCATAGCAGGGCAGAGGAGAATGAAGACCGATGACTAGCCCATTCCAACCGGGACAGGTTCCCGGTGCAACACCGCCCACTGGGCCTGCTGGTCGGCGGGTTGTGCCCGGATTGCCCACCCCGCCCAAAGGCTGGCCGGTCGGGTCCTATCCCACCTACGCCGAGGCGCAGCGCGCTGTCGACTACCTGTCGGAGCAGCAATTCCCAGTCCAGCAGGTGACCATCGTCGGCGTCGACCTGATGCAGGTGGAACGGGTGACGGGCCGGCTGACCTGGCCTAAAGTGCTCGGCGGCGGTGTGCTCAGCGGCGCTTGGCTCGGTCTGTTCATCGGCTTGGTGCTCGGCTTCTTCAGCCCCAACCCGTGGGCAGCGTTGGTCACCGGGTTGGTCGCCGGGGTCTTCTTCGGGCTGATCACCTCCGCGGTTCCGTATGCGATGGCGCGCGGCACCAGGGATTTCAGCTCCACCATGCAATTGGTGGCCGGCCGCTACGACGTACTCTGCGATCCGCAAAACGCGGAGAAGGCACGCGATCTGCTGGCGCGTTTGGCGATCTGACGCCGGTGCCGGTGGCAAAGGTGAGACGGCGGCTGGGCTCGGCCGCGCTGGCGGCGCTGACGGTCGCGTCCGCGGTCTCGGCCTGCGGGTCGCGCGGCCACGGACTGGTGCTCAGCTTCTACACCCCGGCCACCGACGGGGCAACGTTCACCGCTATTGCGCAGCGCTGCACCGAGCAGGCCGGCGGCCGATACATCGTCGAGCACGTGAGCCTGCCCCGATCACCCGACCAGCAGCGGCTACAACTGGCCCGGCGGCTGACCGGAAACGACCACACCCTGGACGTGATGGCGATGGACGTCGTTTGGACGGCCGAATTCGCCGAGGCCGGATGGACGCTGCCGCTGTCGGCGGATCCCGCCGGGCTGACCGAGGGCGACGCGGTCTCCGACACACTTCCGGGCCCGATCAGGACGGCCACCTGGAAGCACCGGCTGTACGCCGCGCCCGTGACGACCAATACCCAATTGCTTTGGTATCGGCCGGATTTGGTGCCTCAGCCGCCGGACAACTGGAACGCCATGGTGGCCGAGGCGGCCCGATTGCGCGCCGCCGGCCAGCCGAGTTGGATTGCGGCGCAGGCCAGCCAGGGCGAGGGTCTGGTGGTGTGGTTCAACACCGTGCTGACCAGCGTCGGCGGTCAGGTGCTTGACGAGGACGGCAAACGGGTCACTCTGACCGACACCCCCGCTCATCGGGCCGCCACCGTCGCCGCACTGCGGGTCCTGAAATCGGTGGCCACCGCGCCCGGAGCCGACCCGTCGATCAGCCGCGCGGAGGAGGGCACCGCCCGGCTGGCGTTCGAACAAGGGAAGGCGGCCCTGGAGGTTAACTGGCCGTACGTGTTTGCCTCCATGCTGGAGAATGCGGTCAAGGGTGGGGTGCCGTTTCTGCCGCTCAACCGCCTTCCCGAATTGGCCGGCGCCGTCAACAGCGTCGGCACCTTCGAGCCCAGCGACGAACAGTTCCGCGTCGCCTACCAAGCCAGCCAGCAGGTGCTCGGCTTCGCGCCCTATCCCGGAGTCTTGCCGGGCCGGCCGGCCAAGGTGACGATCGGCGGGCTGAACCTGGCGGTGGCGAGCACGACCCGCCATAAAGCCGAGGCATTCGAGGCGGTCCGGTGCCTGCGTAACCTGCAGAACCAGAAGTACGTCTCGATCCAGGGCGGTCTTCCCGCGGTACGCGCCTCGCTGTACTCCGACCCGCAGTTTCAGGCGAAGTATCCGATGTACGAGATCATCCGCCAGCAGCTCACCAACGCCGCCGTGCGGCCGGCGACGCCGGCCTACCAAGCGGTGTCGTTGCGGCTGGCGGCGGCGCTGAGTCCGGTCACCAAGATCGACCCGGAACGCACCGCCGACGACATCACCGCGCAGGTGCAAAAGGCCGTCGACGGCACGGGCCTGCTGCCGTGACGGCCGCTTTCGTGCGCTCGGGGAACCGCCGGGCCGAACAGCGGCTGGCGTTCATCCTGGTGGCACCGGCGGCGCTGTTGATGCTGGCGGTGACGGCCTATCCGATCGGTTACGCGGTGTGGCTCAGCCTGCAGCGCAACAACCTGGCTACCCCCAACGACACGGCGTTCATCGGATTGGCGAACTACCGAACCGTTCTGACCGACCGGTATTGGTGGACGGCGCTGACGGTGACGCTGGCGATCACGGTGGTGTCAGTGACGCTCGAGTTAGTGCTGGGCCTGGCGCTGGCGCTGGTGATGCACCGCACGCTGATCGGCAAGGGGCTGGTGCGCACCGCGGTGCTGATCCCGTACGGGATTGTCACGGTGGTCGCGTCGTACAGCTGGTACTACGCCTGGACCCCGGGCACCGGATACCTGGCCAACCTGCTGCCGCACGGTAGTGCCCCGCTGACCCACCAGGTCCCGTCGCTGGGGGTCGTGGTGATTGCCGAGGTGTGGAAGACGACGCCGTTCATGTCGCTGCTGCTGCTGGCCGGGCTGGCGCTGGTGCCCGAGGATCTGTTGAAGGCCGCACAAGTCGACGGGGCCGGCGCTTGGCGACGGTTGACCAAAGTCACCCTGCCGATCATCAAGCCGGCAATGGTGGTGGCACTGCTGTTTCGGACTCTGGATGCCTTCCGCATTTTCGACAACATCTATGTGCTGACCGCCGGCGAGAACAACACCGAGTCGGTGTCAATCCTGGGCTACGACAACCTGTTCAAAGGCTTCAACGTTGGTCTCGGCTCGGCGATCAGCGTGCTGATCTTCGGCTGCGTGGGTATCATCGCGCTGCTGTTCATCAAGCTGTTCGGCGCCCAACGACCAACAGAAGCTTCGGGGAGTGACGTGGATGGCCGCTGAGCCGTTGGGAGCGCGTCGGGCCACGTTCTGGGCAGTCATCGACTCGGTGGTCGTGGTGTATGCGTTGCTCCCGGTGCTCTGGATTTTCAGCTTGTCGCTCAAGCCGACGTCAACGGTCAAGGACGGCAAGTTGATTCCGTCATCGGTGACGCTGGACAACTATCGCGGCGTCTTCCGGGGCGAATTCTTCAGCTCGGCGCTGATCAACTCCATCGGGGTCGGGCTGATCACCACCGTGATAGCGGTGGCACTCGGTGCCATGGCGGCGTATGCTATTGCGCGACTGGACTTTCCGGGCAAGCGGGTGCTGATCGGCGTCACCCTGCTGATCACCATGTTCCCGGCGATCTCGTTGGTGACACCGCTGTTCAACATCGAGCGCGCTGTCGGCCTGTTCGACACCTGGCCGGGCTTGATCCTGCCGTACATCACTTTTGCCCTGCCGCTTGCCATTTACACGCTGTCGGCGTTCTTCCGGGAGGTACCCTGGGATCTGGAGAAAGCGGCCAAGATGGACGGCGCGACGCCTGGGCAGGCCTTCCGCAAAGTGATCGCGCCGCTGGCGGCTCCGGGGCTGGTGACCGCCGCGATCCTGGTGTTCATCTTCGCCTGGAACGACCTGCTGCTCGCGCTGTCGCTGACCGCGACCAAGGCGGCGATTACCGCGCCGGTGGCGATCGCCAACTTCACCGGCAGTTCGCAGTTCGAGGAGCCGACGGGATCGATTGCGGCCGGAGCTATGGTGATCACGGTTCCGATCATCGTCTTCGTTCTCGTCTTCCAACGACGGATTGTCGCCGGCTTGACGTCCGGGGCTGTGAAGGGATAGCGCAATGGCCGAAATCGTGCTCGAGCACGTCAGCAAGAGTTACCCCAACGGCGCGACGGCGGTAGCCGACCTCAGCCTCACCATCGCCGACGGCGAATTCCTGATTCTGGTGGGGCCGTCCGGCTGCGGCAAGACCACTACCCTGAACATGATTGCCGGACTTGAGGATATCTCGTCGGGAGAACTGCGCATCGATGGTCAACGGGTCAACGAGAAGGCGCCCAAAGACCGCGATATTGCGATGGTGTTCCAGTCGTATGCGCTCTATCCGCATATGACCGTGCGGCAGAATATCGCGTTTCCGCTGACCCTGGCCAAGATGAAGAAGGCCGACATCGCGCAGAAGGTCTCCGAGACGGCCAAAATCCTTGACCTGACCGACCTTCTGGATCGCAAGCCCTCACAGTTGTCGGGTGGGCAGCGCCAGCGGGTCGCGATGGGCAGGGCGATCGTGCGCCATCCGAAGGCCTTTCTGATGGACGAGCCGCTGTCCAACCTGGACGCCAAACTACGGGTGCAGATGCGCGGTGAGATCGCCCGGCTGCAGAAGAGGCTGGGCGCCACCACCGTCTACGTCACCCACGACCAGACCGAGGCCATGACGCTGGGCGATCGGGTGGTAGTGATGCACGGCGGTATTGCGCAGCAGATCGGCACTCCGACAGAGCTTTACGAGCATCCGGCCAATTTGTTCGTTGCGGGCTTCATTGGCTCGCCGACGATGAATTTCTTCCCCGCGACGCTGACGTCGATCGGGCTGGCCCTGCCCTTCGGTGAGGTGACGCTGGCACCGGACGTGCACGAGCTGATCGCCGCCCGCGCGAAAACCGAGAAGGTCATCGTCGGCGTGCGGCCCGAGCATATTCAGGACGCCGCACTGATCGATGCCTACCAACGCATCAAGGCACTGACCTTCCAGGTCGGTGTCGATTTGGTCGAATCGTTGGGGGCGGACAAATATGTCTACTTCACCACCTCGGCTCCGGCCGTGCACTCGGCGCAGCTGGATGAACTGGAGGCTCAGGGGGAAATGCGCGAAAACCAGTTTGCGGCAAGGGTTTCCGCGGAATCGAAGGCGGCGATCGGGCAGCCGATCGAGTTGGCTTTCGACACCACCAAGCTGGCCGTTTTCGACGCCGACTCCGGTGTCAACCTGACAGTTCCCGTCGCCCCGTGATTCCGACGGCTGGCGGCGTGGTCGAGTGTGCGTCCTCGGCGTCCAACGTGCATCCAGGGCGGCAGAATCGCGAGAATGCCGCCGTCAGTGCACGCTCGACGCCGTCAGTGCACGCTCGATCGCGTCAGAGCCAGTTCCGGTTGCGGAAACTGAGGTAAAGGACCAGGCAGACGACGACCATGCTGCTGATCACCGCCGGGTAACCCCACCTTGAGTCCAATTCGGGCATGAAGTGGAAGTTCATACCGTAGATGCCGGCGATCATGGTCGGCACCGCAATGATGCCGGCCCAGGCCGAGATCTTGCGCATGTCCATGTTCTGTTGCATACCGACACGGGCCAGCGCAGCCTGCACCAGCGAGTTGAGCATGTCGTCATAGCTGGCGATCTGCTCGGCGGCCTCGGTCTGGTGGTCGGCGACGTCGCGCAGGTAACGCCGGACTTCCTTGGAGATCACGTCCTTGTTCTCGGTCTGCATTCGCTGGAACGCCGTCGACAGCGGGCTGACGCAGCGGCGGAGTTCGAGAACCTCCCGCTTGAGCAGATAAATCGGCTCGACGTCGAGCTTGCGGCCGGGCGCGAAGGCCACTTCCTCGATGCTGTCGATATCTGTTTCGATCAGCGACGTGACCGCCAGGTAATGGTCGACCACGTAGTCGGCGATGGCGTGCATCACCGCGTAAGGTCCCAGCCGCAGATGCTCGGGGCCGGCGTCCATCCGCTTGCGCACCTCCGACAATCCGCCGTGTTCGCCATGCCGGACCGTGATCACGAAGTCGTTGCCGACGAAGATCATGATCTCGCCGGTTTCGACGATCTCGCGGGCGAGCACCACCGAGTCGTGCGGCACGTAGTTGACGGTCTTGAGGACCAGAACGAGCGTGTCGTCGTAGCGCTCCAGCTTGGGCCGTTGATGGGCGTGCACGGCGTCCTCGACTGCCAGCGGGTGCAGCCCGAAAACGTCGGCCACGTCCTGCATTTGCTGTTGGTCGGGCTCGTGCAGCCCGACCCACACGAACGCCTGCTCACCCGACTGGTCCCGCTCCCGCACCTCGCGCGATGCGTCGCTGTAGGCGTACTTGCCTGGCATCCGCCGGCCGTCGACGTAGACACCGCAATCAACCAACGCCTGCGCCGTCGCAGTGCGTGTGGGATGGACGTGCTGCGGCCGCGATCGAGCGACCGTCCGCAGCGATTCGGGCAGCGCGTCAAATCCTTGAAACATCCTCAGTCTCCGATCGCAGCGCAGGTCTGACCGGGCGGTGGTCCATGCTACGCCGTTTTGCCACGTCAACGTGGCAGCAGCGGTGTCGGCGCGGGTCCGCAGATTTCCGGTGGGGCCGGTGCGCTAGTTTCGACCCGACACATCACCCCCCTGTGAAACCCTGTTACGCAGATTTCTCCACAAGGAGCGAACCGACGTGAGCGCAAGTCCCCTCAAGGTCGCCGTCACCGGTGCTGCCGGCCAGATCGGCTACAGCCTGTTGTTCCGCCTGGCCAGCGGCTCGCTGCTGGGTTCCGACCGCCCGATCGAGCTACGGCTGCTCGAGATCGAGCCGGCGCTCAAGGCGCTCGAGGGTGTGGTGATGGAACTCGACGACTGTGCGTTCCCGCTGCTGGCCGGCGTCGAAATCGGCGCGGACGCCAACAAGATCTTCGACGGCGTGAACCTGGCCCTGCTCGTCGGTGCCCGCCCGCGCACCAAGGGCATGGAGCGCGGCGACCTGCTCGAGGCCAACGGCGCCATCTTCACCGCGCAGGGCAAGGCTCTCAACGACGTCGCCGCCGCCGACGTCCGGATCGGCGTGACCGGCAACCCGGCCAACACCAACGCCCTGATCGCGATGAGCAATGCCCCCGACATTCCGCGCGAGCGCTTCACCGCGCTGACCCGTCTGGACCACAACCGGGCGATCTCGCAGCTCGCTAAGAGGACCGGCGCGAAAGTCGCCGACATCAAGAAGATGACGATCTGGGGTAACCACTCGGCCACCCAGTACCCCGACGTGTTCCACGCCGAAATCGGCGGCAAGAACGCGGCCGAGGTGGTGGGAGACCAGGCCTGGATCGAGAACGACTTCATCCCGACCGTCGCCAAGCGCGGCGCGGCGGTCATCGAAGCGCGCGGGGCGTCCTCGGCCGCCTCGGCCGCCTCGGCCACCATCGACGCTGCCCGGGACTGGCTGCTGGGCAGCCCCGAGGGCGACTGGGTGTCGATGGCGGTCTTCTCTGACGGTTCCTACGGCGTGCCGGAGGGCCTGATCTCGTCGTTCCCGGTGACCACCAAGGACGGCGACTGGACGATCGTCCCAGGGCTGGAGATCGACGACTTCTCCCGCGTCAAGATCGACGCGTCCACCGCCGAGCTGGCCGACGAACGCAGCGCGGTCACCGGGCTCGGCCTGATCTGAGCCGTGCCGCAGTCGGGAGCAGTCGCGGGCACAGTACCCTGATGCGGTGCCAAGAATCGTGCCGCCACAGATCGTCATCGGAACCGACGAGATCTTCGAGGCCCACGTAGCGGGGAAGCTTTCCGTAGCGCTGAAGGCGCCGCTGGACACCCAGCGGGCTCTGTCGATCGCCTATACCCCGGGCGTGGCGCAGGTCAGCCGCGCGATCGCCGCCAACCAGACGCTGGCCGCGCGCTACACCTGGGCGAACCGGCTGGTGGCCGTGGTCAGCGACGGCAGCGCGGTACTCGGCCTCGGTGACATCGGACCCGCGGCCTCGCTGCCGGTGATGGAGGGCAAGTGCGCCCTGTTCCAGGCATATGGCGGCCTGAACGCGATCCCGCTCGTGCTGGGCACCAAGGATCCCGACGAGATCGTCGAGACCCTGGTGCGGCTGCGGCCGACGTTCGGCGCCGTCAACCTCGAGGACATCTCCGCGCCCCGCTGCTTCGAAATCGAGCGACGGCTCATCGAGGCGCTGGACTGTCCGGTGATGCACGACGACCAACACGGCACGGCGATCGTTGTGCTGGCCGCGCTGATGGGTGCCACCAAGTTGCTGGGCCGCGATATGTCCTCGCTGCGGGTGGTAGTGTCGGGCGCCGGGGCCGCGGGTGTGGCGTGCACGAATCTCCTTCTGGCCATGGGTGTTTCGGATATCACGGTGCTCGACTCGCGTGGCATCCTGCACACCGGGCGTGACGACATGAATAGCGTCAAGGTCGATCTGGCGCAACGTACCAATCCCGACGGTGTCGCCGGCGGCCTGGCCGAGGCGATCGTGGGCGCCGACGTGTTCCTCGGGGTGTCGGCGGGCGTGGTCCCCGAGGAGTTGATCGCCACCATGGCGCCGGGCGGGATCGTCTTCGCGCTGTCCAACCCGGACCCGGAAATACACCCGCAGGTGGCGGCCAAGTACGCGGCGGTGGTGGCCACCGGTCGCAGCGACTTCTGCAACCAGATCAACAACGTGCTGGCTTTCCCCGGCGTGTTCCGCGGCGCGCTGGACGCCGGGGCGCGCCAGATCACCGAAAAGATGATGGTGGCCGCGGCCGAGGCGATCTACTCCGTCGTCAGCGACGATCTTGCCCTCGACCGGATCGTTCCCAGCCCACTGGACCTGCGCGTCGGGGATGCGGTGGCCAAGGCGGTGGCTCTCGCCGTGGAGCCCTCAGACATCGCGGGGTGAGGATCGGCAGGCTAGCCCCGCTGCTGCTCGCGGCCGTGTTCGTGATGGCCGGCTGCGCGGCCGACACCGGCGAAAGCCACCCCGAGCTGGTGGTCGGAGCCAGGCCCGGCTCCGAATCGCTGCTGCTGGCCGACATCTACGTGGCCGCGTTGCGGTCGTATGGTTTCGCCGCGCGAGGGGAAGCGGCCGGTGACCCGATGGCGAAACTGGATTCCGGGGCGTTCGCCATCGTGCCGGCGTTCACCGGCCAGACGTTGCGGACCCTGCAACCTGACGCCTCGGCGCTCGCCGACAAGGCCGTGTACCAGGCGATGGTCGCCGCGCTGCCCGAGGGCGTCGCAGCCGGGGACTACACCACCGCGGCCGAGGACAAACCCGCAGTGATGGTGACGCCGGCGACCTCGACCGCCTGGGGCGGCAGCGAGCTGGACCTGTTGCCACGCCACTGTGACGGGCTGATCGTCGGGATGGTCACCGGAGTCGACACGCCTTTACAGGTGGGGTCCTGCCGGCTGCCCGCGCCGCGTGAATTCCCCGACTACCCAGCGATGTTGACGGCGTTATACGCCGGACAGCTGACCGCGGCCTGGACCACCACCGCCAACCCCGCCAATCCCGCCGATCTGGTGGTGCTGAATGACGGGAAGGATGCGCTGATCCGGGCCGAGAACGTGGTGCCGCTGTATCGCCGCAACGTGCTGACTGATCGGCAACGGCTGGCCATCAACGAGGTAGCCGGTGTGCTGGACACCGCCGCCCTGACCGACATGCGCCGCCAGGTGGCGGGCGGCGCCGAACCGCAGGCGGTGGCCGCCGGCTGGCTCGCCGAACACCCACTGGGCCGTTGAACATCGAGTCTGCGGCCGGGGCATCGAGCCTGCGGCCATAGACGCCATGAGCGACCAAGTGGCGCGGTGAGCGCAGGCTCGATGTCACACCTCCGCAGGGTCAGCGATGCGGCGCCGGAATCAACCTGCCGAAAAGCGGCATGAACAGCCGCTGATACCCCGAACCGGTCACCCGCACCACCAGGTCCAACACCTTGGCGTCCGCGCCGACCAGCACGCGCGCCCGGTTCTTGCGCACCGCTTCCAGGATGATCTTGGCGGCCCGTTCCGGGCTGGTATGCGCTGCGCGCTTGTCAAACATCCGGGCCAATTCGGCGGCATCTAGTCCCTCGGCGGCGGTGGCGTTGCGCGCGATCGCGGTCTTGATCCCGCCCGGGTGCACCGTGGTCACCCCGACCGGATGGCCGGCCAGGATCATCTCCTGGCGCAGCGCCTCGGTGAAGCCGCGGACGGCGAACTTCGCCGCGTTGTAGGCCGCCTGCCCTGGACACGAAAACAACCCGAACACGCTGGAGATGTTGACGACGTGGCCGTCCCCGGAGGCGATCAGGTACGGCAGGAACGCCTTGGTGCCGTTCAGGACGCCGCCGAAATCGACGTCCATCACCCGGTCGATGTCCTTGAATTCGCAGACCTCGATGTCGCCGGTATGGCCGATACCGGCGTTGTTGTAGATCTGGTTCACCTTGCCGAAGTGCTCGTTGACCGCGTCGGCATAGGCCAGAACGGCCTCACGTTCGGTCACGTCGAGCCGATCGGCCTTGACCGGGGCGCCGATCGCCTTGAGCATTTCCTCGGTCTCCGCCAGTCCCTCGATATTGACATCGCTGATCGCCAGGCCGGCGCCGGAGCGACCCAGCTCGAGGGCCAACGCCCGCCCGATACCCGATCCCGCGCCGGTCACCACGGCGACTTTTCCGGCGAACCCCTGCATTGAGCACCCTCCCTCTGTCGGCTCGCATCGAGGTTAACCGGTACCGCAGGTCCCCGTTAGCGGCGGGGGTTCAGCCGGAGAGGCCGGGGAGGCTGCGCGGCGCGCATCGTCGTCGAGCTAGGCGAGCTAGGCGCGATTACCCAAACGCCGTGTCGAGGATCTCCTGCTGCTCGACGGCGTGCACCTTCGACGAGCCCGACGACGGGGCCGACATGGCCCGGCGCGAAATCCGCTTGAGTCCGGTCAGCTTGTCGGGCAACAACTCTGGTAGCTCCAGGCCAAACCGCGGCCAGGCACCCTGATTGGCCGGCTCCTCCTGCACCCAGAAATACTCGGTGGCATTGGGGTAGCGGTCCAGCGTCTCGTCGAGACGGCGTTTGGGCAGCGGGGCCAGCTGCTCGATGCGCACGATCGCGATGTCGTCGCGGTTGTCCTTGGCCTTGCGTGCGGCCAGCTCGTAATAGATCTTGCCGCTGGTCAGCAGGATCCTTCGGACCTTGCTGCGGTCGCCGATGCCGTCTTCGTAGGTGGGTTCCTCCAACACCGAACGGAACTTGATCTCGGTGAAGTCCTTGATGTCGCTGACCGCGGCCTTGTTGCGCAGCATCGACTTCGGCGTGAACACGATCAGCGGGCGCATGATCCCGTCCAGTGCGTGCCGGCGCAACAGGTGGAAGTAGTTGGACGGGGTCGACGGCACCGCGATCGTCATCGACCCCTCCGCCCACAGCTGCAGGAAGCGCTCGATGCGGCCGGAGGTGTGGTCGGGCCCCTGCCCCTCGTGTCCGTGCGGCAGCAGCAGCACCACATTGGACAACTGGCCCCACTTGGCCTCGCCGGAGCTGATGAACTCGTCGATGATCGACTGTGCGCCGTTGACGAAGTCGCCGAACTGCGCCTCCCACAGCACCAGGGCATCGGGGTTGCCCACGGTGTAGCCGTATTCGAAGCCGACGGCGGCGTACTCCGACAACGGCGAGTCGTAGACCAGGAACTTGCCGCCGGTGGGGGTGCCGTCCTTGTTGGTGGCCAGCAGCTGCAGCGGCCAGAACTCCTTGCCGGTATTGCGGTCGATGCTCACCGAATGCCGTTGGGAGAACGTGCCGCGGCGGGTGTCCTGCCCGGACAGCCGCACCAGCTTGCCCTCGGCCACCAGCGACCCCAGCGCCAGCAGCTCGGCGAACGCCCAGTCGATCTTGCCTTCGTAGGCCATTTCCCGGCGCTTTTCCAGCACCGGTTGTACGCGCGGGTGCGGGGTGAACCCGTCAGGGAAGGCCAGGAACGCGTCGCCGATGCGGGCCAGCAGCGCCTTGTCCACCGCGGTGGCCAGGCCGCGCGGCACCTGCTGTTCGGACTCCACCGACATGCTCGGGTGCACGGCGTGTTTCTCCAGCTCGCGGACCTCGTTGAAGACCCGCTCCAGCTGGCCCTGGTAGTCGCGCAGCGCGTCCTCGGCTTCCTTGAGCGAGATGTCGCCGCGGCCTATCAGGGCTTCGGTGTAGCTCTTGCGGGCCCCGCGCTTGGTGTCGACGACGTCGTACATGTAGGGGTTGGTCATCGACGGGTCGTCGCCCTCGTTGTGCCCGCGGCGCCGGTAGCACAGCATGTCGATGACGACGTCCTTGTGGAATTCTTGCCGGAAGTCGACGGCCAGCCGCGCGACCCACTCGCACGCCTCCGGGTCGTCGCCGTTGACGTGGAAGATTGGCGCGCCGATCATCTTGGCGACGTCGGTGCAGTACTCGCTGGACCGCGAATACTCCGGCGCGGTGGTGAAGCCGATCTGGTTGTTGACGATGATGTGGATGGTGCCGCCCACCCGGTAGCCGGGCAGGTTCGTCAGGTTCAACGTCTCGGCCACCACACCCTGGCCGGCGAAGGCGGCATCCCCGTGCAGCATCATCGGCACCACCGAGAACCGCTGTTCGCCGTCGGAATCCAACAGATCCTGCTTGGCCCGGACCAGGCCCTCGAGCACCGGGTCGACGGCCTCCAGGTGCGACGGGTTGGCGGTCAGCGACACCTGAATGTCATTGTCGCCGAACATCTGCAGGTACACGCCGGTGGCGCCGAGGTGGTACTTGACGTCGCCGGAGCCGTGGGCCTGCGACGGGTTCAGGTTGCCCTCGAACTCGGTGAAGATCTGCGAGTACGGCTTGCCGACGATGTTGGCCAGCACGTTGAGCCGGCCGCGGTGCGGCATCCCGATGACCACCTCGTCGAGACCGTGCTCGGCGCACTGGTCGATCGCCGCGTCCATCATCGGGATCACGCTTTCGGCGCCCTCCAGCGAGAACCGTTTCTGCCCGACGTACTTGGTCTGCAGGAACGTCTCGAACGCCTCGGCGGCGTTGAGCTTGCTCAGGATGTATTTCTGTTGGGCCACAGTCGGTTTGACGTGTTTGGCCTCGACCCGTTGCTGCAGCCACTGCTGTTGTTCGGGCTCGAGGATGTGGGTGTACTCCACTCCGACGTGGCGGCAGTAGGCGTCGCGCAGTATCGAGAGCACGTCGCGCAGCTTCATGTAGGGCGATCCGCCGAAACAGCCGTCGACCTTGAACAGCCGGTCGAGGTCCCACAGCGTGAGCCCGTGGGAGCACACGTCGAGGTCGGGGTGGCTGCGGAACCGGGTTTTGTCCAGCCGCAGCGGATCGATGTCGGCCATCAGGTGGCCGCGGTTGCGGTAGGCGGCAATGAGTTCGATGACCCGCGGGTTCTTGTCGACGACCGAATCCGGGTTGTCGGGGCGCCAGCGCACCGGCACATAGGGAATTTCGAGCTCGCGGAAGATCTCGTCCCAGAAGTCGTCGGCGAGCAGCATCTGGTGGATGGTGCGCAGGAAGTCGCCGGATTCCGCACCCTGGATGATGCGGTGGTCGTAGGTCGACGTCAGCGTGATCAGTTTGCCGATGCCCAGTTCGGCGATGCGTTCCTGGCTGGCCCCCTGAAACTCGGCCGGGTATTCCATGGCGCCGACGCCGATGATGGCGCCCTGCCCGGCCATCAGCCGCGGCACCGAGTGCACGGTGCCGATGGTGCCGGGGTTGGTCAGCGACATCGTCACGCCGGCAAAGTCTTCGGCGGTCAGCTTGCCGTCCCGGGCGCGGCGCACGATGTCTTCATAGGCGGTGACGAACTGGGCGAATCGCATGGTCTCGCACCGCTTGATGCCGGCCACCACCAGTGAGCGTTTGCCGTCCTTGCCCTGCAGGTCGATCGCCAGACCCAGGTTGGTGTGGGCCGGGGTGACGACATTCGGCTTGCCGTCGACCTCCGCGTAATGCCGGTTCATGTTGGGGAATTGCTTGACCGCCTGGACCAGCGCATAGCCCAGCAGGTGGGTGAACGAGATCTTGCCGCCCCGGTTTCGCTTGAGCTGGTTGTTGATGACGATTCGGTTGTCGATCAGCAGTTTGGCCGGAACGGCACGGACACTGGTCGCCGTCGGCACGTCCAGCGACGCCGACATGTTCTTGACGACGGCCGCGGCGGCCCCCCGCAGCACCTGCAGTTCGTCGCCCTCGGCCGGCGGCGGAGCGGCGGGCTTGGCGGGCGCCGCGGCGGGTAAGCCGTTGCCCGCGGCGGCGGCTTCGGTCGGCTTTGCCGCGGGCCGGACGGGCTCTGCCGCGGGCCGGACGGACTCGGCCGGCGGGGCGGTCGCAACGTGCTGGTTGTCAGCGGGGGCCGCGGCGCTCTGAGCCGGCTCGGGGTTGTAGTCGACCAGGAATTCGTGCCAGCTCGGATCGACCGAGGAGGGGTCGTCGCGGAACTTGCGGTACATCTCCTCGACCAGCCATTCGTTTTGCCCGAACGGTGAACTTATGTTGGCCACGGCCGCTGCTCGCCTCGATTCTCTGTTCTTGACGTCCTACCAGCGCCATGGCGCGACGCCTGCGATTTCTTGCCCGCCCCGGCTGATGGGGCACCTCATACCCTTGGCGGTTAGGCACGCTTCCGCCTCATCAAGGCTAACGCTTTGCTGGCGATTCGCCAGAGACACCCGGGCCGGCCCGCCCGCTAGCTGGCGTCTCGAACCGTCGGCAGTACGTACAGAGTGACCGGCCAGCGGGCCGGCGGCGCGCCGAACGCCGAGCGCGCATTGCGGACCAGCTTCTTGCCCACCAGCCGGTTGCCGATGGCGCCGATGACGGCGCCAATGCCGACCGGCAACAGCTTGCCGAACATCAGCGCCCCGCGCTTGAGCGCGAACCTCTTGGCGAAATACTTGAACATTCGGGTGTTGAACTTCGACACCGCCGGAAGTGGTAGTGCCGCAACGCTTTCCGATACCCAGCCGCCGCTGGTGCGTCCGGAACCCATCAGCTCGGCCACCGCACTCTTGCTGTTGTCGCCGACCAGCACCGCCAACACCAGGGCGCGACGCCGTTCCCGATGGTCGAGCGGAATGCCGTAGACCGAGGCCAGCGCCAGCACCAGGAGCGCGGTGGCCTCGAGGAACACCGCGGTCTCGCCCGCGGCCGCCAGCAGCGCGGCCAGGGTGCCGATTCCGGGCAAGGTGGCGACCATACCTATTGCCGCCCCACTGGCCGTCACGGCGGCCACGAAGCGCTTCTCGATCTTGGAGACAATCTCGGCCGGACCGGCAGCCGGGTGCGCTCGGCGCAGCCGGGCCACGTAGGCCTCCGCCGCCGGGGCCTGGAGATGTGAGCTGCGTTCGATGACCTGTGCCAACGCCCGCGAGGACGCTTTGGGCCGGCCGGTGCCGGCCGGCTGCTCGTCGGGGTCGGACCTCTTGGTTCGTCGAGCGCTCATGTTGCCTCTCCTGAGAACGGCGTACCTTCAGGCTAGCGCCCGTCGCGCGAATTGCGGACCGAGCGGAGTCACACCTACAAGGTATTCAGGTGCATGGCAGTCGATGGGGCTCCGGAATAATGCACGTGGATTCGGTAGCCGAAACGAGGTGGGTAGATGACCACGGCCACGAGCCGGATGCCCGCAGGCAGCTACTCGGGAAGCCCGTGGAACGCGCTGTGGTCGATGATGATCGGTTTTTTCATGATCATGCTCGATTCGACCATCGTCGCCATCGCCAACCCGACCATCATGGCGGTGCTGCATGTCGGTTATGCCACCGTGGTCTGGGTGACCAGCGCCTACCTGCTGGGGTATGCGGTGGTGTTGCTGGTGGCCGGCCGACTCGGCGATCGGTTCGGGCCCAAGAACCTGTACTTGACCGGGCTGGCGGTGTTCACCGCCGCATCGCTGTGGTGCGGCCTGTCGGGCAGCGCCGGCGCGCTGATCACCGCTCGAGTGGTGCAGGGTGTGGGCGCCGGGCTGCTTACCCCGCAGACGTTGTCGATCATCACCCGGACCTTTCCCGCTGCCCGCCGCGGTGTCGCGATGAGCATGTGGGGAGCGACTGCCGGCGTCGCCAGCCTCATCGGGCCGCTGGCCGGAGGAGCGCTGGTCGGCGGGCTGGGATGGGAGTGGATCTTCTTCGTCAACATCCCGATCGGCCTGCTCGGCCTGGCGCTGGCGGCCTGGCTGGTCCCGGTCCTGCCGGTGCGCGCACAACGGTTCGACCTGATCGGTGTGGCGTTGTCGGGAATCGGGATGTTCTTGCTTGTTTTCGGGCTGCAGCAGGGGCAATCCGCCGGGTGGCAACCGTGGATCTGGGCGGTGCTTGTCGCCGGTGTGGGATTCATGTCGGCGTTCGTCTACTGGCAATCGCTCAACCGGCGCGCGCCGTTGATCCCGCTGGAGATCTTCCGGGACCGTGACTTCAGCCTGTGCACGGTCGGGGTGGCCATCACCGCGTTCGCGACCACGGCGATGATGCTGCCGCTGATCTTCTATGCGCAGTCGGTGTGCGGGCTGTCGCCCATTCGCGCTGCGCTGCTGATCGCGCCGGTGGCGATCAGCAGCGGTGTGCTCGCCCCGTTCGTCGGCCGTATCGTCGACACGTCCCACCCACTGCCGGTGGTCGGGTTCGGCTTTTCGGCACTGGCGATCGCGATGACGTGGCTGTCCATCGAGATGCAACCGGATACCCCCGTCTGGCGGCTGGTGTTGCCGTTTTGCTTGATAGGCATTGGGATGGCGTTCGTCTGGTCGCCGTTGGCCGCCACCGCCACCCGCAATCTGCGGCCCGACCAGGCCGGCGCGAGCTCCGGCGTCTACAACGCCACCCGGCAGCTCGGGGCGGTGCTGGGCAGCGCCAGCATGGCGGCGTTCATGACGTCGCGGATCAGCGCCGAGATGCCGCCCCTGCCTGACGGGGCGCCCGGATTCGGTGGCGACGGTGGCGGTCTGCAGTTGCCCGAGTTCGTGCGTGCGCCGTTCTCGGCCGCCATGTCCCAGTCGATGCTGCTGCCCGCGTTCATCGCCTTGTTCGGGATCGTGGCCGCGCTGTTCCTGGTCGGCGGCATGGGTGCGACGGCTTTTCGCCGGCTGCTGTCGGAAGAGGACCACGGCCAGCGTGACTACGAGGACGAGGAGGAGGACTTCGATGACGACGATTACGTCGAGTACATCCTGCGTCGCGAACCCGATCGGTGGCACCGGCCGGATGGCGAAATCCCCTGGGCCTACGGGCAATCACGAGGCGAACCGGTTGACGTCCCAATTGACGTCGTCCGCAACGGCTCCCACATCGACTCGTCGCCACCGACGTCCACGCCGTCGCTGCTTCGGTCAGGCCAGGCGGAGTACCGCACGCACTACCTCGACGATCCGCACGGGCCCGCCCGCTAGCTAGCCTTTCTCCGGTGGGATCAGCCGGCCGTATCATTTCGGTTCGGCGCTGTGCACTGCATTATGCGATCGGCGGCTCGGCCAGCGGTGTGTAATCAGGGCCGAGCGATCCATTATTTCGCCTGAAAATGGAACCGCGGGAACCGGCTGGGCGACCGTGGTGGCGACCCATAATAGAATTCAATTCTGTGAAAAAGTGCCTCCACACTGCACGAAGGCGCAACGTACGAACATTTCATCCCGGCATCGATTCGGCCAATATCGAGCAGCTTGAACAGCAATGCTAAGCATCCCGCAAAGGCATGATTTCGAGAATTAGAAGGTTACCTACCGATATCGGTTCGAGAAAGATCCCGCAGCTGTCAGCGAAATATCACCGGCCGGAGTCATACGTTAGGCCGATGCCAAATTCAATTCGATTCGAATTACGAAAACTCTGGCAACCATCGCTTGTCGCCGTCCTGTCGATGCTTCTGGTGGCCGTCTGCGTTGTCGGAGTCACTCCGGTGGCCCGGGCCGCCGGGGTGACGGCGAAGCTGGCGGTGACATCGCAATGGAGTACCGGCTTTGTCGCCAACTACACGATTTCCAACTCGGGTGCGACTGCGCTGTCCGACTGGAAGGTCGAGTTCGACCTGCCGGCAGGCGAATCCATCACCAATGCGTGGAGCGCCAAACTCGCCCAGTCCGGCACGCATTACACGCTGACCCCCGAAGACTGGACGCGAACGATCGCACCCAGCAGCTCGGTCACCGTCGGGTTCCAGGCCGCCCAGACCGGGACGTACTCACCGCCGGCGAACTGCCTGGTCAACGGACAGCCGTGCAGTGGTGCCGGGGCGACCACCACCACGTCCACGCCACCTTCGACAACGACCACGACGACCACGACGACCACCCCGACCACCCCGACCACCCCGACCACCCCGACTACCCCGACCACAACCTCCACCAGTCCGGCCACCACTACCGTGCCGACCGGGACTGCCGGCGCCTACACCGCCGCGTTCGCCAAGACCAGCGACTGGGGCAACGGTTTCAACGGCAACTTCACGATCACCAACCCCGGCCCGACGCCACTGAGCGACTGGAAGCTCGAGTTCGACATGCCGGCCGGCCAGACCGTGACCAGCGCCTGGAATGCCAAGCTTGCCGCGCAGGGGACCCACTACGTGCTCACGCCGGAGGATTGGACGCGCACGGTGGCCGCCAACGGGGGCACGGCAAGCCTCGGCATGCAGGGCGCATACGCGGGTAGCTTCACCGCGCCGACGAACTGCACGCTCAACGGCCAGGCCTGCACGGGCAGTGGTGTCACGCCACCCTCGACAACGAGCACGACGACGCCGACCACCACGGCCCCGACCACCACCACCCCGCCCGTCACCCCCAGCGGGGCAACCCCGGCGCGATTCGCCCCCTATGTCGATATGACGCTCTACCCGCAGTTCGATTATGCGTCGGCCACTCGCGCGGGCGGACTCAGGCACGTGACGCTGGGCTTCATCGTCAGCGGCGCACCATGCACGGCATCATGGGGCACCTACTACGGGCTCAAGGACCAGTGGGTCACCTCGGCGATCGGAGCGCTGACCGCTGGCGGCGCCGACGCGATCGTCTCTTTCGGCGGAGTCGCTAACCAGGAGCTGGCGTTGACCTGTACCAGCGTCGATGCGCTTGTTGCGCAATACAAGTCGGTGATCGACGCCTATGGGATCCGCGATCTGGACTTCGACATCGAGGGTGCGGCCCAGAATGACGTCGCATCACTGACCCGCCGGTCGCAGGCGATCGCCAAGTTGCAGGCGGACGGCAAGGCCGCCGGTAACCCGGTGCGCGTCTCGTTCACCCTTCCGGTGCTGCCGACCGGTCTGACCGCCGACGGGTTGCGGGTGGTGCAGAACGCCATTGCCAATGGTGTGGATATCGGCCAGGTGAACGTGATGGCGATGGACTATTACGACCCGGCCTTCGATTACAACGGCAAGATGGGCGACCTCGCGATTCAGGCGGCTCAGCGCGTCCACGATCAGCTGGCTCCGCTCTATCCGTCGAAGCCTGACGCCCAGGTCTGGGCGATGGTGGGGGTGACACCGATGATCGGAGTCAACGATGACCTCAGGGAGGTGTTCACGGTTGCCGACGCCGACAAGCTGACGGCTTTTGCCCGGCAGAAGGGTCTGGGCCGGCTTGCCATGTGGTCGGCCAACCGTGATTCACAATGCCCGTCCGGAACTCCGCAACCGTCGAACACGTGCAGCGGTGTGACCCAAACCGCCTGGGCATTCTCGAGTTCTTTCAAGCAGTTCGGCGGGTGATCTACGCCGGTTGATTGGGCGGGCCGCCCGCGTTGCTATGGGGGTGGCCTCGAGGTCAATGCCAGGAAGGCTCCCAAGTCGATCAATCCTGCCGGTGTGGTCGGCAGATATTGGGTCAGTAGCTCGGAGCGCACGACGACCGCCGCGTACTGTGCTCGGCTGATGGCCACATTGAGCCGATTCCTGTTGAGCAGGAACGATATTCCGCGGGGGACGTCGTCTGCCGAGGAGGCCGTCATCGAGATCAGGACGACGGGCGCCTGCCCGCCCTGGAACTTGTCGACGGTGCCGACCCGGATTCCGTCCAGACCGGCGGTAATCAATCGCTGTCGCAGCAACCCCACCTGGGCGTTGTAGGGCGCCAGCACCAGCAGGTCGGAAGCCGCCAATGGCCGGGTACCGCGCTCGTCGGTCCACGACCGTCCGAGCAGCGTCCGGATCTCGGCCAGTATCGCCTCGGCCTCTTCCAGGCTTTCGGTCGAATTACCTTGGTGTGCAACGGAAAGCACATGCACGCCGGGCTGGTAGCCGGCGATGCGGCGGGCGGCGGTGCACTCGGCGTGAGACTGCAATCTGCCCTCGTAGGACAGCAACGAAACGGCGGCACAGACCGCCGGATGCATTCGATATGAGCGGTCCAGAAAATAGCCTCGCTCGTCGGGCAGCGTGCGCTGCCCGTCGACCAGCCAATCCAGCGCCGAGGCGTCGACTGGTTCGGGATGAGTGCCCTGGCTGACCTGCGGAAGCTGTTGCGGGTCGCCGAGCAGCAACATGTTCGTCGCCGCCGGCGCCACCGCGATGGTGTTGGCCAGACTGAACTGGCCGGCCTCGTCGATCACCAGTAGATCCAGGCCGCTCCGGGGCACGCGTTGATCGTTGGCGAAATCCCAGGCGGTGCCGCCGATCACGCATCCCGCATGGTCAGCGATGAATGCCGGGTACTGCTTCTCGTCGATCTGCTGCCAGCGCGAAGCACTGCGGTCATACTTTTTCTTGGCGACGCATTCGGGATCCAAGTCGGCGTCGATCACACAGTCCAACAGGTTCTCCACTGCGGCGTGCGATTGCGCGACGACGCCGATGCGCCAGGAATGCTCGACGACCAATCGCTTGATCACCCGTGCGGCGGTGTGCGTCTTGCCGGTCCCCGGCGGTCCATGTACCGCGACGTATGAGGCGTCCAGTCCCAGCACCGCCGCCGTGATGTCGGCGACAATGTCGGTTCCGCGCGGTAGCCGGGTACGTGGCGGATGCCGCAGCAGCACGTCGACCAGCGCGGTGCGGGGCAGCCGGGGCAGCCCGGCGGCGACCGCGGATGCCGTGGCCTCGATGGACTTGCGCAGCACCGTTGTCGGTACCGGTGGCCCGGGAGTCAGCGCGAACGGCAGTTGCTCAAACGTGTTGCCGTCGCGGCCGGTTCGCTCCAGGATGACCACCTCGGTGGGTAGGCCGGAGTCGTCGACCCCGACAACCTCGGCGTGGCCGGCGGCCCGACGGTCGGGGTCGTCGCTCATGGCGGGCGGAGCCGGCGGGTCGTAGAGGGCGAACACGCTGCGCTTGAGGTCGCCGCGCGCCAGCTCGCCGGTCAGCCGCACCCGCCGTTGCGGTTTGCGCGCTCGCACCGGTGTATGCCAGGCGACCACCACCGACTTCTTGTCGGCAACGAAAACGTCTGTGCTGTCCGACCATTCGTCGACGGGATAGTTCAGCCGGTCGAAGTGCGCCCACCAGAACGGCTTGTCCTCGCGGCGGTGGTAGCCGCGGGCCGCCGACAGCAAGGCGACAACGTTCTGTTCCGGTGTGCGGTTGAGTGCTGCGTCGTCACCGACGAAGGTCGCCAGTGCTGCGGCCAACTCATCGTGGTCTTCGACCTTGCCGCTGTCGGGAACCGGTTGGACCCCGATCGGTGTGACCCCTGCTTCCCAAGCGCGCATCAGTAACCAATCGCGCAGTTCGCGGGTGGAGCGGCAGTCGTAGTGGTTGTAGTCCTCGATCTCCTTGAGCACCGCCGCGGCCTCATCCGTGCGGCCTTCGGCGCGTAATTCGCAGTAGCGCGCGTAGCAGGTGATCGAGTCGGCGGCCGTCGTGACCTCACCGGCACGCAACCGGGCGCCCATGTAGAGCGGCTCCAGCGCCTTGAGGCTGAACGAGTCCGTGCCGGCGCGAAGGCTTTTGCGCACCAACGGGTAAAGGTCGACGAGGACACCGTTGCGCAACAGCTCGTCGACGTCGTCCTCACCGACGCCGTAGCGCCCGGCAAGCCGCAGCAGTGCGGTCCTCTCGTACGGCGCGTAATGGTAGATGTGCATGTTGGGATGGCGACGGCGACGTTTGGCCACCATCGCCAGAAAATCCTTGAGGGCCTGACGTTCCTGGGCCCGGTCATGCGCCCAGAGCGGCCGGAAATTTCCCGCGGGTCCGGCTTCCAATACGCCGAACAGGTATTCCAGCCCCCACTCACGGCCGTCGGCCGTCCACAGCGGATCGCCTTCGAAGTCGAAGAACAGGTCGCCGGCGTCGGGTTCCGGCAATAGCGCCAGCGGCTGCGGGTCGACGATCTCGTACTGCGGTGTCCCGGTATCACGTTGCCGCACTTGCAGTTTAGCTTGTGCAGTCAGCTTGTCGAGGGCGCTGGGCACCAGCCCCGGCACCGGTTGTGTGAGTTCGGCGAGTTCTCGGATTGTGCTGATGCCGGCGTCGATCAGCTTGTCCCGCTGGGCGACCCGCATCCCGGCGACCAGCAGCAAGTCGTCGGTTGCGCGAAGCTGTTCGGTGCACAGCGGACAACGAAAACATGCGCGCACGCCGGGATCGTCCCAGCGCACCGCGGTGCTCGAGGCGTGATGCTCGTCGAGCAGCCGCTGCAAGACGGCGCGTTGGGACCGGTAAACCGGGATCAGGTCGCCAATCCGGTACCGCACGACGGTGCCGTCGCCAAGTTCCAACTCTGCCTCCGGCGCTATCGGCACCCCGGCGCCGGTTAGTGCGTCGGCGTAGGCCGCCAGCTGCAGCAGTGCGGTGACTTGCGGCGAGCGCGCCAGCTTGGCGTCGGCGACCCGATAGCGCTCACCGTCGCGGATCAGGAAGTCGGCGAACCCGACGAAGCGGCCGTCGAACAGCGCAGCCTGATAGACCACCCGGGCGCGGTTGCCGATGGCGTGCCGGGTCGCCGCGGCGGCCGCCGTCAGCCCGGCGAGCGTGTATGCCGGGCGCCCGATGACGGCGACGTCATCACCGAACTCGTCGCGCAGCCGGGCGAGCCGGCGTCGTTCGTGTTCGTTTCCGAGTACGGCGGCTCTGGCCAGCAATTCGTCCTCGACTGGCACAGCCGGGCCGCGGCCGAGCTTGGCGTCGAAATTTCTGAGCAGCGAGTACTCACAGCGCGCGGCGGCGGCGAGATCTGATGCGCTGTAGACCAGAGTGCCGTCACTGAGGAACACAACCGCAACGGTAGGTCAGGGGTCCGACATCGACGACGAACAGGCGTAACGCCTGGTTGGGTCGTCCACCACGTGACCTGACCGGCCGGCGAGATGCGCTGAGGCTACGGGCCCGCGGGCGCTACCTCCGGAGCCGCGGAAGGCATCGGCGGAACCGCTCGGCCGCCTGAGGCCCCGCGCTGAAGCATAGGCACGCCATGGCGGGGGCGGGCCAGGTGCTACCGCTCGGTGCGAAAAGCCGGCGGTTTGACCGAAAATGTGGCGGTCAGCGCCGCCGCTTATTCGGTTATGCGCCTGGTGTGTTGCCGAGGACTTCGACGCCGCTGCCGTTCCAGCGGAATTTCACCAAGCTGTTCAAGCCGGTAATTCCCCCGGAGTACGTCAACGCGACCGTGTCTCCCGTGCACTGCGACTCGTCCACCCCGGTGAACCCGTAGGCGTCGGGGACCCCCTGCTTGATGAACTGGCCCAGGTGGAACATCACCGCGCGAGTAGTGGGATTGGTGTCGTTCGTGTTGGCCTTGATGATCACCGCGGACAGCTGCGCGCACTGGTTATAGTTGCCGGCCAGCGGTTCCGGATTCCAGGGCTGCTGACTACGTGGATCGCGAGGCAGCTCGGACACGACCCGGACAATTGCGGGCGAGGCGAGGTTGACCGCACACGGGTCGGCCGGGGCCGCACTACCGGTGGGTGGGGCAGCCGTCGCCGGCGACGGGTTCGTCGGGCTCGACGCGCTGGAGGCAGCGACGGGAGGTGTGGTTGCCTGCGGCGTCTTCGCGACCGTGGAATCCCCCGAACCACAGCCCGTCAAGGCTGCGGCGACCAGTGCCGTCGCAGACACGCCTATCAGTGGCGCGGCACGTCGGGGGAGCGACCACACACCGGGCACCGTAGCGCTATCGGGCTGCGGATTGTGTCAGGCGTGGCCGTGCCATCGAGAACTGGCGTCGGCTGACCCGCTGCGCCCTTCGACGCCGGGCTCGCGATCACCAGCGTCGTTTGCCGAGGGTAACGCCACGGCGAAATTTCGACGCAAATCTCGCCCTGGCGTTCCGCTCGCGGTACGCCGCCCTGGCGTAGGTCGGCTGACCCGCTGCGCCCTTCGACGCCGGGCTCAGCGGGCCACCACTAAACTCCGTGTGAAATGGCCATCTCGGACCCCTCGCCCCCGGCGGGCCCCACGACATTCGGCGACCTGCAGATCCATCCCTCGGTTCTGCGGGCGATCGCGGCTGTCGGCTACGAGTCGCCGACGGCCATCCAGGCCGCGACCATCCCGGCGCTGATGGCCGGTTCCGACGTGGTGGGGCTGGCGCAGACCGGAACCGGCAAGACCGCAGCGTTCGCGATTCCGATCCTGTCCAAAATCGACGTCACCAGCACGGCGACCCAGGCGCTGATTCTGGCGCCTACCCGGGAGCTGGCGCTGCAGGTCGCCGAGGCGTTCAGCCGCTACGGGGCGCATCTACCCAAGCTCAACGTGCTGCCGATCTACGGCGGGTCGTCCTATGCCGTGCAGCTGGCCGGGCTGAGGCGCGGCGCGCAAATCATTGTCGGCACGCCCGGTCGGGTCATCGACCACCTGGAGCGCGGGACGCTGGACCTGTCCCGGGTGGACTACCTGGTGCTCGACGAGGCCGACGAGATGCTGGCCATGGGTTTCGCCGACGACGTCGAGCGCATCTTGTCCGACACCCCGGAATACAAACAGGTGGCCCTGTTTTCGGCGACCATGCCCCCGACGATCCGCAAGATCACCACCAGGTATCTGCATGATCCGCTGGAAGTCACCTCCAAGGCGAAAACAGCCACCGCCGAGAACATTTCACAGCGCTATATCCAGGTAGCCGGCCCGCGCAAGATGGACGCCCTCACCCGAGTCCTTGAGGTCGAGCCCTTCGAGGCGATGATCGTGTTCGTCCGCACCAAGCAGGCGACCGAAGAGGTCGCCGAAAAGCTAAGGGCCCGAGGCTTTTCCGCAGCGGCCATCAACGGCGACATTCCGCAGCAGCAGCGGGAGCGGACCATCACGGCGCTGCGTGAAGGCGGCCCCAAAGGCATCGACATCCTGGTCGCCACCGACGTGGCGGCCCGCGGGCTCGATGTCGAACGCATATCGCATGTGCTCAACTACGACATTCCGCACGACACCGAGTCCTACGTGCACCGCATCGGGCGCACCGGAAGGGCCGGCCGTTCCGGAGCCGCGCTGTTGTTCGTCTCCCCGCGCGAACGCCACCTGCTCAAGGCGATCGAAAAAGCCACCCGGCAAACGATGACCGAGGCCGAGTTGCCCACCGTCGAGGACGTCAACGCCCAGCGGGTGGCTAACTTCTCCGATTCGATCACCGACGCGCTGGCAAGACCGGGAGTCGATCTGTTCCGCAAGCTGGTCGAGGACTACGAACGCGAGCACGATGTACCGATGGCCGACATCGCCGCAGCCTTGGCGTTGCAGTCGCGAGACGGCGAGGCATTCCTGCTGGCACCCGAACCACCACCCGAGCGGCGCAGCGAGACCAAGAAACCCGTAACTGACCAGCGTACCGAAAGGCGAAGAAACGGCCCGGCGCTGAGCACGTACCGCATCTCAGTCGGCAAGCGCCACAAGATCGGTCCGGGCGCGATCGTCGGTGCGATTGCCAACGAAGGAGGGCTGCACCGCAGCGATTTCGGCCACATCAGCATCGGGGCGGACTTCTCGCTGGTGGAGCTGCCCGCCAAGCTGCCGCGCGCGACCCTCAAAAAGCTCGAGCACACCCGGATCTCGGGCGTGTTGATCGACCTGCGGCCGGAACGGCCGGCCGACAAGGCGCGCCGCTCCGACAGTGGCAAGCCACGCCGGAAACGGGTCGGATGACCCTGTCCAAAGCCGAGGACGACCAAGGCGGACTCGAGCAGATCTCACACGTGGACCGCGTCGCGTCGCTGACCGGAATCCGGGCAGTCGCGGCCCTTTTGGTGGTAGGCACCCACGCGGCCTACACCACCGGCAAGTACACCCACGGCTATTGGGGCCTGGTGTCGTCCCGGATGGAGATCGGTGTCCCGATCTTCTTCGTGCTGTCCGGTTACCTGTTGTTTCGTCCGTGGGTGCGCTCCGCCGCCACCGACGGCCCACCACCTTCGCTGAGCCGTTATGCCTGGCATCGGGTCCGCCGGATCATGCCGGCCTACGTCGTCGTCGTGCTGATCGCCTACGTGATCTACCACTTCCGCACCGCCGGGCCCAACCCCGGGCACAGCTGGATGGGGCTGGTGCGCAACCTGACGTTGACCCAGATCTACACCGATGGCTATCTCGGTTCCTATCTGCATCAGGGGCTGACCCAGATGTGGAGCCTGGCGGTGGAGGCAGCCTTCTACGTGGCCCTGCCATTCCTGGCCTACGTGCTCCTGGTGCTGGTCAGCCGGCGGCGCTGGCAGCCCAAGTTGATGGTCGGGGCGCTGGCGGGAATGGCAACCATCACACCGGTGTGGTTGGTCCTGATACACACCGTTGGCTGGTTTCCCGACGGCGCTCGCCTCTGGTTGCCCAGTTACCTGGCCTGGTTTCTCGGCGGCATGATGCTGACCGTCTTGCAGGCGATGGGCGTGCGATGCTACGCGTTTGCCGCACTCCCGCTGGCCGTCGTCTGCTATTTCATCGCCTCCACGCCGATCGCCGGCGCGCCCACGACATCGCCGTCGGCGGTGACCGAAGCAGTGGTCAAGGCGTGCTTCTACACCGTGATCGCAACGCTGGCGGTGGCACCGCTGGCCCTCGGCGATCAGGGCTGGTACTCGCGGCTGCTGGCCAGCCGACCGATGGTGTGGCTTGGTGAGATCTCCTACGAGATCTTCCTGGTCCACCTGGTGACCATGGAATTCGCGATGGTTCACGTGGTCCGCTACCGGGTATACACCGGATCGATGCTGAACCTCTTCATCGCGACGATGGTGGTGACAATTCCCGTGGCATGGCTGCTGCACCGCTTTACCCGGGTCAATACATAGGGTGCGAGCACCGTTCGGCCGGTCAGCATTTTAGGGTAGCCTGCGCTAAATCGATGTGAATGTGACGAAGGAACGTAAACGACCCATGACCGAGCACAAGGCATCACGGGGCTGGCAGGGTGCGGTGTTGAAGCTCATGCGGGCCGGGGACTACCGGCTGACCGTCACCGGCTGGCGCGAGATCAACCCGCACTATCTCCGGTTGAGCTTCGACGACGGCGGGATGCTGGGTGAGCATGCCGTGCATCCGACCATGTGGATCCGGATGTGGTTCTCCAACGGCGACAAGTCGCACCAACGCGGCTACACGTTGGTGGACCCCGATCCAGTTAGGGGCGTATTCGACGTAGAGTTCGCCCTGCACGAGGGCATCGCGTCGGATTGGGCACGCAACGTGCAACCCGGCGACACCATCGAGGCGACGGTACTGGGCAGCAAGTTTGCCATCCCGGATCCGCCACCCAGCGGATATGTCATCGTCGGTGACACCGCATCATTGCCGGCGATCAACTCTTTGCTCGAATCGATCGGCGACGCTCCCGCGCGCGTGTTTCTCGAGGCCGGCTACGACGAGGACAAATCGCTGCCGGTCGTCCGCGCCGGCGACGTCACATGGGTGGATCGCAAGAACGACGGCGACGCGCTGCTCCAGACGGTGCGCGGGGCGGCGTTCGACGCCGGTGATCACTTCGGCTGGGTTGCCAGCAGCACCCGCACCACCCGCTCGGTCGCCAAGATACTGCGCGAGGACTTCGGTATTCCGCGCAAAGCCATTAAGGCTCAAGCCTATTGGATGGCCTGACCGGCGAAGTGGCCGTAACAAGGCTGCAAATCACCTGCGCGAGAGCAGACCAACCCCGGCTCAACCCGGCGAATCACGCGCCGCGGAGGGTGACCGCCGTCGTCCGGGGTGTTGCTCTTAGCGTGTAATGGTCGATCACTTCCGCATCACCGGTACCTTCGGGACCCTTGGTTCCACCGGAACTCTGCCTATGGGCGGTACGGGCCTGGGAGTGGGTCTGGGAGGTGGCGCGGGCGCCGGGGGTGGTGTGGGCCTCGGAGGTGGTGGTGGGGCCACCGGCGGCGGTGTCGTAGGCGGTGGGGTCACCGGCGGCGGCGGTGTCGTGGGCGGCGGGGTCACCGGCGGCGGTGTCGTCGGTGGCGGGGTCACCGGCGGCGGTGTCGTCGGTGACGGGATCCCGCACAGCGGTCTGGGTATCCGCGGCAGGCCGCTCAGCAGTTGCTGGATGGGGAACAACTGCGACCAGGCCTGCGAGACGCCGACGTGGTAGCCGAACATCGCCGCCACATTCTGGGCCCACATCGCCTCGTATTCGGCTTCCATTGCCGCGATCGCCGGGATGTTGAACCCAAAGATGTTGGTATTTGCCAGGACTCGGGTGATGGCCCGGTTGGCCGCAATAATCACGGGTGACACGGTGGCGGCGCGGGCCGCTTCGAAAGCTGCCACCACGGCGCCGGCTTGGCAGGCCGCCCCCTCGGAATGGGAAGCCGCCGCGGTGAGCCACGCCGCATACGGCGCCGCCATCTCGGTCATCTTCGCCGCTGCCGCGCCTTGCCATGCTCCGGAGGTCAGGTTGGCGGTCACTGACGCGAATGACGCTGCTGCCGAGCGCAATTCGCCGGCCAACTCACCCCAGGCCGTTGCCGCCGACAACATTGGCCCCGATCCTGCGCCTGTCTGCAACAACGCCGAATTGATCTCCGGAGGAAACATGGGGTACGTCATCGCCAATCCTTCCGTGAGGACCTGACTTCAATCACCTTGGCTACCGGTGCCAACGGGCTACCGCCCCCTGCGCGGACACGCCTCTGCTGACGGCGGACCAATTCGGTGCCGCAATGTCGCCTACCGCCACCATGGTCGGCTGTTGACACATAACCGCCATGCCGTGTATTACCTCCACGACATTTAACCTGTCGATCACACGCATGATCGATAAGCAACAACATAACGCCGGCTCGACGGCGTGTCTAGGAAGTCAACGAGAAATGCTCGGGCGTTTAATCGATGAGGGATTTCAGAATCTACTGTCATTTCCGTGGGTGTGGTGTCATGCGGCTCGTCCGGGTAGCTGGTGGCATAGGCCGCCTCGAGTGAGCATGGCCATGGCTATGAGGGCGTCGGGGCTGTGAAATTCCTGGGAGCGCTTGGTCAATGCTCGCAGGTGGGTGTTGGTGGCTTCGGATCGAGTGTTCGATTGCCCGTGGTCGAGGGTGTTCCAGAGCAGGTCGCCGTGGCGGCGGATGGTGCGGGCCAGCGCGACGAACTCCGGGGTATGCGAGTGGCTGGCCCACGACAGCCATCCATCCGGCAGTTGCCGACCCTGTTCGCCCTTGACCCGAAATACTTCGCGCAGTTGCTCTTTGAGCAGATACGCCCGGTAGAGGGTGGCGTAGGTTGCCGCGATCTGCGCGAGGCTGGTGCGCTGCGCGCCGGTCAAATCGTGCGGGTCCTTGCGCACCGCCCACATCGCGCGGCGGTCGCGGACCCCGGCGCGGGCCAGGGCGCACACCCACACCTTGTCGAGGGCTTTCATGGCCCAGGCCACCATATGGTAGGGGTCCAGGCAGAGCAGCGCCGGCTGGCGCGTTCGTGCACTACGGTGTGGATCCCATCGCAGCTGATGAGGGTCAACAACCGCGCCCCTTCGGCTCCGAGGTCGTCGACGAACCGGCCCAGCGTCTCGGAGTTGCGGCCCTCGGCCGCCCACACCAGCCGGCCGGTCCCGTGGTCAACAATCACCGTCGAATAGCGGTGCCCCGCCGGTAGGAGATCTCATCGATCCCGATCCGCGGCAGCGCCCAAAACCTCAGGTCAGCTGACCCACGACAACGTCACAAGAGCCCGATTTCAAGCCAGGAATTCCGTGGCCAAGAGTCACACTTTGTTGACTCCACCGGTTCCAACAGCGGCCGGCTTTCTCAATCCTGCCGGTGGATCATCCTGCAGACCAACAAATTCAGTTCTCACAGTTGACGTGCAGTTGCCGGCGATGACCTTTTTGGCTAGGGCCGATATCGCCCGCTATTACCCCGACTGGCCGGTATTGCCCGACGCGCCTGCGGCGCCTTCGGCACCGGTGTTGCCCGCGACACCGTCGATACCGTTGGCTTGGCCGCCTACGCCATGCGCTCCGCCGTTCCCACCGGCACCGCCAGCTCCACCGGTGCCGCCGACTCCCGCGGCACCGCCTTCGCCGGAGCTGCCCGATTGGCCGAACAATCCATGCCCGCCGCCCTTGCCGCCGTTGCCGCCATCGCCTCCGACACCGCCGATGCCGCCGGTGCCGCCAGCACCGCCGACGCCGCCATTGCCGCCGAAGTCACCGGTAAAGATTTGGCTCGTATTCCCACCGCCGCCGCCGTCGCCGCCGGGTCCGCCCGCACCGCCGGCGCCGCCCATACCGCCAGCGCCGCCTAGACCACCCATGCCACCGTCGCCGACCAGCAGCCCACCCCGGCCGCCGGCGCCGCCGACACCGCCGGTGCCGCCGAGGCCGCCCTGGGCGCCGACGCCGCCGGTGCCGCCGGTGCCGCCGTTACCGCCGACTGTGAAAGGGCTTCCGCCACCGCCCCCGTCGCCGCCGGCGCCCCCAGCAGCGCCAATACCGCCGGTGCCACCGGTGCCGCCGTCGCCGGACACACCCAGGGTCCCGCCGGCGGCCGTCCCGCCGCTGCCGCCGTCGCCGCCTGGAGCGCCGGCCCCGCCGGCACCTCCAGCACCGCCGTTGCCGCCGAAACTCGTGGTGTTGATCGACGTACCTGTGGCAGCGCCACCGTTGCCGCCGCTTCCACCGGGTGCTCCGACGCCGCCGATGCCTCCATTACCGCCGTTTCCCGCGGTGATTGTCCCGCTGGAAAACCGCGCATCGCCCCCGCTGCCGCCGGCGCCCCCGGCGATCCGGGGAGTGCCGTCGGCGCCAACGCCGCCGTCGGTGCCATCGCCGTTCGCGTTGCTGGGACCGTCAACGCCGCTGGCCGCTATGCCTGCCTGATCGACGCCGGGGGCGACGCCGGTAGCCCCGGTCGCGCCGGCGCCGCCGTTGCCACCTGCACCGCCGGCGCCCCACAAGCCAGCGTTGCCTCCGGCACCACCGTGTCCGCCGCTGCCTCCGGCGGTGAGGGCGGCGCCTCCGGCGCCGCCCGCACCGCCGTTGCCGTACAGCAGCCCACCGGCTCCGCCGTGACCGCCCGGCTGGCCGGGCCCGCCGGTTCCTCCGATCCCACCGTTGCCAATCAGCCCGGCATCACCGCCGGCTCCGCCAGCTTGACCGGTCCCGCCGGCCGTGCCGTTGCCACCATTTCCATACAGCAGACCGCCGGCTCCACCGGCCTGGCCCGGTGCGGATCCGTTGGCGCCGTTGCCGATCAGCGGCCGCCCGAGCAGTGCCTGGGTCGGCGCGTTGACCAGGGCCAGCACGTCCTGCTCGATGGTCTGCAAGGGCGAAACATTGGCCGCCTCGGCACTTGCGTAGGAGCCTGCGGCTGCGCTCAAGGCCTGCACGAACTGGTTGTGAAACGCCGCCGCCTGGACGCTGAGCGTCTGATAGGCCTGGCCATGCAGGGAAAACAGCGACGCCACCGCCGCCGAGACTTCATCGGCACCCGCAGCCAACAGTGCTGTCGTCGGGGTTGCTGCCGCCGCATTTGTCGAACGCAGCGACGAACCGATACCTACGAGATCAGCTGCTGCCGCCGCCAGTGCTTCCGGGCTAGCCAACACGAAAGACATCTTCGATCCCCTTTGAGCGAGTGGGGTTTGGCTACCGAGCCAGTACTCCACTGATCACCTTCGCCCGATTGGGGCCGCAGCGCCCTCGGCCTAATGGTGGGTTTGAAGGATGAAATTTCCTCCCCCTATTGGAGGAGGACAACGCAGCCGTCAGCGCCGAGTAGGAAGGCAACGAGCCCGCGTCGCCAATCGATCAGATCCGGACCGACGGGTCATGTCAGGCCGCCTATGGGGAGGCCGATACCGGAGCCACGACCGGGACGACGAAGTCTTCGATCATTGCCCGCTCGTCGGCTTCGTCCCGTCCGGGGAACAGCAGTAGCGAGGTGATCACGCGGACCGCCCAACGGGCCCGGCGGTCGACGGCGGCGTGGTCAGCGGAGCCTAGTGATTGCAGGAACGCTGCGGCCAGGGCGGTGATCACCTCAGACTGTCCGGCCAACTCGCCGCCGATCGGCGGGCGGCTCGCAGCGAACCACGCCGCCAGTGCGGGGCTTTCGCGAACCATCCGCAACGTCGCGGTAATGCTCGCGACCAGCCGCTCGCGTGGATCGTCGACGTCGTGGATCTCCTGCATGATCTGGCGAGCGACCCGACGGGTCTCGCGGTGCGCATAGGCGGTTCGCAGCGCCTCGCGACTCTCGAAATAGCGGTACAGCGTCGCGCGCGAACAGCCTGCCGCCCTGGCGATTTCGTTCATCCCGATCGATGCCGGGTCATGCTGGGTGTAGAGCTGCGCGGCGGCGTCCAGGATCCGGTCGGCGGCTACCTCGGTGCGGCGCTCGGCCAGCCAGTCCGTCCCGGCCATCAGGACTTCACTTCAAAAGGCACCGACAGCGGACGCCGGACGTAACTGCCGCCGGACCACACGATGGCGGACTTATCGATCGCGAAGTCCGGGCAGCGGGCCAGCAGCTCGGTCAGTGCGACGCGCGATTGCATACGTGCGGCGGCGGCGCCCAGGCAGTGGTGCGCGCCGTGACTGAAGGTCAAGATGTTGCGCGGGCACCGGGTGACGTCGAGTTCGCCTGCGTCCGGGCCGTATTGGCGCTCGTCACGATTGGCCGAGCCGTAGAGCAACAGCACCCGTCGCCCCGCGGGGATGGTGGTATCGCCGATCGTCACGTCATCGGTCACGGTGCGGGCCAGGCCCTGCACGGGCGAGGTGAGCCGCAGTAGTTCCTCGATTGCGTCGGGTATGCGGTCGGGGTTGTCGGCCAGCAGCTGCCGCTGGTCGGGTCGCTCGTGCAGCAGCGGCATCGAGCCGCCGAGCATTCCGGTGACGGTGTCGTTGCCGCCGGTGACCATGGTGAACGTGAACGCCAATATCGACAGCGTGCCGGCGATGTCGCCGTCTGCGCCCACGCCGGCAGCAACCAGGTGTGAGATGGTGTCGTCTTCGGGCTCGGTCCGGCGTTGCTCGATCAGCCTGGTGAAGTAGGCCATCAGCGAGCCAACCGCATCGCCGACCGTGCCCAGTGCGCCGGCGATACCGCCCTCGGCGGTGTTTGCCGCGACAATGGCCTGGGTCCAGCCATCGAATTGGGCGCGATCGTCGTCGGGCACGCCGAGGTAATGCGCGACCACCATCGACGGCAGGGGTTTGAACAGCTCGCTGACAATGTCGCCGCCACCGGCCGCGCGCAGCTTCTCGGTGCGCTCGACGACGAACTCGCGCACCTTGGGTTCGACTGCCTCAACCTGGCGCGGGGTGAAACCGCGCGACACCAGCTTGCGGAACTCGGTATGCACCGGCGGATCCTGCATCACCATCGGTGGATTATCTTGCAGGCCAATCATTTCCAGTTCGCCGTAGTTGACCGTCAAACCCTGGGCGGAAGAGAACGTCTGGTGGTCGCGGGCCGCTGCCCACACGTCGGCATGCCGGGACAGCACGTAGTAGTCATGGTCCGGACGCCCCGGCGGGACGACGTGGTGCACGGGGTCGTGGTCACGCAGGGCCCGGTACATCGGCCATGGATTGCGCCAGGTTTCAGCGGTGGCGAGCTGAAACACCGGTGGTGCATCATGAGACACAACGGCAGTCATGTCTTATTGATACGACAATTGTCGGCAATATGTCAACAACGCGGCATCGAGTGTGCGTTCAGGGATTCGGGAGTGCAGCCACGGCGGAAACCAAGTCCGCGGGTTCGCCCTCGGCGCGCACTCGGCGCCCTGACCGCACACTCGGCGCCGCCACCGCACACTCGACGCCGCCAGCGCACACTCGACGCCGTGACCGACGTCGTCACCGCGATGCGTCAGATCCCGCTGCCGGGGTTGAGGATGCCCAACGGGTCCAAGGCCTGCTTGATCCGCCGGTTGAGGTCCATCGCGTCCGGCCCGAGGTAACCGGCCAGCCATGGCCGCTTGAGCCGGCCGACGCCGTGTTCGCCGGTAATCGTGCCGCCCAGTCCGACCGCCAGGTCCATGATCTCGCCGTACGCCACTCGGGCGCGCTCGGCCATTGCGACGTCTGCGGGGTCATAGACGAGCAGCGGATGCGTGTTGCCATCGCCGGCATGGGCGATCACCGAGATCATCAGCTCACGCTCGTCGGCGATCCGCGCAATGCCGCTGACCAATGAGCCCAGCGCGGGCAGGGGCACCCCGACGTCTTCCAGCAACAGCGATCCCTTGGTCTCCACTGCCGGGATGCAGAATCGGCGGGCGGCGACAAACGCCTCGCCCTCGTCCGGGTCGTCGGTCGAAAACACTTCTGTCGCACCGCTTTCGGTGAACACGCCGGCCATGACCGCGGCGTCTTCGGAGCCGGCTCGCCCGCGCTCGTCTGACCCGGCGACCAGCATGGCCGCCGCGCCGCGGTCCAAATCCATGCGCATGGTGTCCTCGACGGCGTTGATGGCCACCGAATCCATGAACTCCAGCATTGACGGGCGGAGCCGCGCGGTGACGCCGAGCACCGCGTCGACAGCCGACTCCACCGAGGCGAAGCTGGCCACCACGATGCTCGACGCATGCTGCGCGGGCAGTAGCCGCAATGTCACTTCGGTAATGACGCCCAGCGTGCCTTCGCTGCCGACGAACAGCTTGGTCAGGCTCAAACCGGCCACGTCTTTCAAGCGCGGCCCGCCCAACCGGACCGCGGTGCCGTCGGCCAGCACCACCTGCATGCCCAGCACATAGTCGGTGGTGACACCGTATTTAACACAGCACAGGCCGCCGGCATTGGTGGCGATATTGCCGCCGATGCTGCAGATCTCGAACGACGACGGGTCCGGCGGATACCACAGGCCGTGTTCGGCGGCGGCCTGCTTCACCTCGGCATTAAACAGGCCGGGCTGGCACACCGCGGTGCGGGTGACGGGATCGATGGTGATGTCGCGCATCTTCTCCGTCGACAGCACGATTCCGTTGTCCAACGCGGTGGCCCCGCCCGACAACCCGGTACCGGCGCCGCGGGTGACCACCGCCACGCGGTTGGCGGTGGCCCAGCGTAGGACGGTTTGCACCTCTTCGGTGCGTCGCGGCCGGACCACGGCCAGCGGCTTTCCGGCGGACGGGTCGAAAGCGCGGTCTTGCCGGTAGCCCTCGGTGACGGCGGGGTCGGTGACCGCCATCCCCTCCGGCAGGCTGGCGATCAGGCCTGCCAGTACCTCATCGTTCCAAGCGCTCACCGAGCCGTCCACCGGATCGATCCTACGGGCCGGTGACCGCTGGACGGTTGAGCGATCCTGAAAGGCTGGGCGCTATCACAGCCGGGTTCAGCGGTCACCCCGGCGCCGAGATGCAGCAGCAGGCGTTCGGCGCGGTACCGGCGGCTCAAGAAACGCCAGATCCTCGGCGACTACTAATCGGCGACTAATGCAGGGACGTCACACCGTCGAGGGTTGATGCGAATCCGGCTCGGGCGCACGGTCCAGTTCGCGCAGTGACGGGATCCGGATACACACCATCCCGGTCAGCAAAATCGGCAGCGCCAACGCCAAGAACGTCACGTTCAATCCGGCGGCATCGGTCAGCGGGCCGGCCAGCAGCAAACCCAGCGGGCCGGCGGCAAAGGCCAGCGACGTCATCACGCCAACCACTCGGCCGCGCAGGTAGTGCGGCGCCCGGGTTTGCATCACGTAGTTGTAGATGGGCTGGATCGGCCCGTAGACCAGGCCGATCAGGGTGCAGCACACCAGGATGACCGGCAACGGCGGCAGGAGTGCTATGACAGCCGTCGCCGCACCAAGGGTGAGCACCGCGGTCAGCATGATCGTGCGCCGGCTCACGTAGTTCGACACGGTCGCGTAGCCGAGCGCGCCAACCAATCCGCCGAGGCAGATCGCCATCAACACCGAGCCCAGCTGGGCGGGCTGCTGGCGATCGGCGAAGTACTTGGGGAACAGCACGCTTTCCATCGGCAGATAGAGCGCTGTGACGGACAGGTCGATCAGCGCCAGCGCACGCAATACCCGCAAACTCCACACGAAACGAAGTCCCTCGGCGACTCCGGAGACCAGCCCCTCGGGGCGGGTCGCGTGATGCGGCTTGCCGGTGCCCTCGAGCCGCAGGGCGCCAATGGCGAGGATGGACAACCCAAACCCCCCGGAGGTAATCCACATCGTGTTGATGCCGCCGACCGTTGCGATCATGACACCGCCGATGCCCGGACCGACGACGAAGGCGAGGTTGAGGATGGCCTCGTAGATGCTGTTGACCCGATCCAGCGACCAGCCCGCCCGGGCGGCGGCTTCGGGCAGCATCGACTGGCGGGCGGTGATCCCGGCCGGGTCGAAGGCGGCCGAACAGGCGCCCAGCGCCGCAAGCACGGTCACGTCGACGGCGCCGGTGCCCAACGCCCAGGCCACCAGCGGCACAGCGGCCACCGCCGTCCCGGATAGGGCGTCGGACACCATCGACACCCGGCGACGGCCGAAGTAGTCGACCGCGGTGCCGGCGATCAGCGTCGAGAACAGCAGCGGCAGCGTCGTCGCACCGGCCACTATCGAGGCCTGCCCGGCGCTTCCTTCGCGCTGCAACACCAGCCACGGGAACGCCACGATCGAGATACCGTCGCCCGCACACGCCATCAAGGTGGCGAACAGGACCAGAAACACCGGCCCGCGGCTGTTGTTGTTGTTGTTGTTCATGGGTGATCGCGGCTGAATCTAGCGCCGAAGCCGTATCCGGCACCACCGAATTTCGGCGCCGTGCAGGATGTTGGTGTGCTCACGCATCCGAATACCGGCCAGGCATTCGGGTCTCCGGTCGATCCCGGCACCGGCTGGCCGGGCGATACGGCGACACCGCAGACCCCGGTGGCGGCCGATGCCGCACAAGTCGTGCAACTGGCCGGCGCGGCTCGCTCGATTCGCGAACTCGATGCCCTAGTCAGCGTGTGCCGGGCCTGCCCCCGACTGGTGAGCTGGCGGGAACACGTTGCGGTGGTCAAGCGCCGGGCCTTCGCCGATCAGCCGTATTGGGGACGGCCGGTGCCGGGCTGGGGGTCGGAGCGGCCGCGGCTGTTGATCGTCGGCTTGGCCCCGGCCGCGCACGGTGCCAACCGGACCGGGCGCATGTTCACCGGCGACCGGTCCGGAGATCAGCTGTATGCGGCGCTGCACCGCGCCGGCCTGGTGAACCAACCGACCAGCGTCGACGCTGCGGACGGCTTGCGCGCCAACCAGATTCGGATCGTCGCGCCGGTGCGGTGCGCGCCCCCGGCCAACGCGCCTACCCCGGCCGAGCGGTTGGCCTGCTCGCCCTGGCTGGACACCGAATGGCGGCTGGTTTCCGAGGACGTCCGGGTGATCGTTGCCCTGGGCGGGTTCGCCTGGCAGGTCGCGCTGCGACTGTCGGGCGCGTTCGCCAAGCCCAAGCCCCGGTTCGGCCATGGTGTTGTGGCCGAGTTGGGGTCGGGACTGCGATTGCTCGGCTGCTACCACCCGAGCCAGCAGAACATGTTCACCGGTAGGTTGACTCCGGCAATGCTCGACGACGTATTCCGCGACGCCAAGAAACGTGCCGGAATCGCGTAGAAAGTGGGTGCAGTGCAAACGGTCCTGGTTTCCGGCGCCAGTGTGGCCGGTATTGCGGTTGCGTATTGGCTTGAATGGCAAGGGTATTCGGTGACGATGGTGGAGCGCCACCCCGGATTGCGGCCGGGCGGCCAGGCGATCGATGTCCGCGGCCCGGCGCTGACAGTGCTGGACCGGATGGGGCTGCTGGCCGCCGCGCAGGCGTGCAAGACGGGCATCCGCGGCGCCTCGGTCGTCGACCGCGACGGCAACGAGTTGTCCCGTGACACCGAATCGACCCCGACCGGCGGTCCCATCGACAATCCCAATATCGAGCTGCTGCGCGACGATCTCATCGAATTGCTCTACGGCGCAACCCAACCGACGACCGAGTACCTCTTCGGCGACAGTATCACCGCGTTGGACGACGACGGCGCCTCGGTCGCGGTGACCTTCGAGCGCGCCGATGCCCGCAGCTTCGACTTCGTGGTCGGCGCCGACGGATTGCATTCCAACGTGCGTCGGCTGGTGTTCGGTCCCGAGGAGCAATTCATCAAGAGGCTGGGCACTTTCGCGGCGATCTTCACCGTGCCCAACTTCCTGGAACTCGACTATTGGCAGAAGTGGCATTACGGGGACGCCACCATGGCCGGGGTCTACAGCGCGCGGGGCAACACCGAGGCCCGCGCCGCATTGGCCTTCATGGACCCCGACCTGCGGATCGATTACCGCGACAAAGACGTTCAGTTCGCCGAACTGGAACGGCGGATGGCCACCGACGGATGGGTGCGGGCGCAGCTGCTGCACTACATGAAGTCGGCACCGGATTTCTACTTCGACGAGATGTCGCAGATCGTGATGGACCGCTGGTCGAAAGGCAGGGTCGTTCTAGTTGGTGACGCGGCCTACTGTTGTTCGCCGTTGTCCGGGCAGGGGACCAGTGTCGCCCTGCTGGGCGCCTATATCCTGGCCGGCGAGCTCGCGGCGGCCGGCACCGACTACCAGCGCGGCTTTGCCAACTACTATGCCGAATTCAGCGGCTACGTCGAACGCAACCAATGGCTGGTCAGCGACAACATCCCCGGTGGCGAACCGATACCCCAGGAAGAGTTCGAACGCGTCGTGGATTCGATCACGCTCGAGGACTACCAACGGCGCTGACCCGGCCGCCAACGGGGGCGAGCAGGGGCCGCTCGCCGGCTGATCGACAGCACGGCCACCCGTCGGCGTCCTGCGCCGCGCCGGACGTGTGATCGCTCGCAGCGACAGGTTTCGCGGTCGAGGTCCCGACAGGTCGTCGTCGGCGCCGGTAAACTGTGCGATGACTGGTGGGTTGGGCCCAAGCTGCGGCGCCCGGCCGCGCACCGGGCCGCGTTGGCGGCACATGCCGCGGTGAAAAGTAACGACAACACCGGCACAAGCTGGTTGACCGGCCGAGCCGGGACTGCATATCCGCCGCCGACGAGCCGATCAGCGCGCGCCGGCGGTCCGCAGCGCCGCCACGGATTGGGCGTGCCGCGTTTCATAGCCGCTCCAGTCGCTTCGCACCCCGTTGCCGGTGACAACTGGCAGCTTCATCGCGCGCTCCAGCGCAGGATAATCCGTGACGACCGGTCCGGCTTGACTACGTCCCGGCGTCTTGCGGGCCCGGGGTCAACGCGAAGATCGGGAGGGGCCGCGGCGTCCGGCGCTGGTAACCGGTGTAGCGATTCGCGTTGTTCTTGTTGACGAGCTGCCACATCCGGGAGTAGTCCGCGTCGTCCGGGATGACCCGTCGTGCGGTCACCGCCAATCGCTTTGGGCCTACGTTGATTTCGCACTGTGGGTGCTTGCGCAGGTTGTGGTACCAGCCGGGGTAGCGATCGGCGCCGCCGTTGGAGGCGACGATCAGATATGAGTCGCCGTCGCGTGCGTAGGTCAGCGACGTGGTGCGCGGCTGGCCGGTCTTGGCGCCAACGCTGTGCAGCAGCAGGCTGGGTGGAACACCCGGGATCCGGTGCCCGATGCGCCCATTGGTCTTCTGGTAGACGGTGTCATGCAGTCGCAACAGCGGCGCGCCGACTAATCGTTCGAACAGCGTGAGATTGCTCATGGTCCAGTCTTACTGGCTCGCGTCGATCCGGGCCAACGCTGCGCGCAGGATTCGCCCGGTGGCCTCACGGTCCGGGTCGCGGCGCAGCACCATCGACTTGGCAAGCGCCAGCTTGTCGCCGTTGCGCCGGGGTAGCACGTGCAGGTGAATGTGGAACACCGTCTGGAAGGCGGCGCTGCCGTCGTTGATCGCGATGTTGGTCGCGTCGGCCAACTCCGTCGCGCGGGCGGCTTTGGCGATCCGCTGGCCGATCGTGACCATGTCGGCCAGCGTGTCCGGCGGGGTGTCGGTGATGTCCACGGTGTGTCGTTTGGGCAGCACCAGGGTGTGGCCGCGGCTGAACGGGCGGATGTCGAGGATGGCCAGATAGCCGTCGTCTTCGTAGATCGGAATGGCTGGGGCTTCACCGGCGACTATCGCACAGAACACGCAGGGCATGTGGCCACGGTACTGCGCCGGGCGCTGCCCCTTCCGCACGGACCACGTGGCCGGCGACGCTCCGGGGAGCATCTGGAACCGCCCGATCGAGCGGGATACGCTGCGGCAGTGGACACTAGCGATCTCGCCTTCGCCGGCGCGACGGAGCAGGTGCGAATGCTGGCCGACGGCGAAGTCACCGCACCGGAGCTTCTCGAGGTCTATCTGGAACGCATCGAGCAGCTGGACAGCCAGCTGCGTGCCTACCGCGTGGTGCGCTACGACGGCGCGCGCGAGGAGGCCGAGGTCGCCCAGCAGCGCCTCGACGCCGGCGAGCGGCTGCCGCTGCTCGGCGTACCGATCGCGGTCAAGGACGACGTCGACGTCGCCGGAGAGGTGACGACCTACGGCGGCGGCGGGCACGGTCCGGCCGTGAGCTCCGATGCGGAGCTGGTGCACCGGCTGCGCGCCGCGGGTGCCGTTGTCATCGGCAAGACCAATGTGCCCGAGCTGATGATGATGCCCTACACCGAGTCACTGACGTTCGGGGCCACCCGCAACCCGTGGAATCCTTCGCGGACTCCCGGTGGCAGCAGTGGCGGTAGTGCCGCGGCGGTCGCTGCCGGGTTGGCACCGGTGGCGTTCGGATCCGACGGCGGCGGGTCGATCCGGATCCCGTCGACCTGGTGCGGAGTGTTCGGGCTGAAGCCGCAACGCGACCGGATCTCGTTGGAGCCGCACGACGACGCGTGGCACGGGCTGAGCGTCAACGGCCCGATCACGCGGTCGGTGCGCGACGCCGCGCTCCTGCTCGACGTAACGACCATGGTGCCCGGTCCCGAAGGCGAATTCGTCGAGGCTGCCGCGCGCGAGCCGGGACGACTGCGAATCGCCTTGAGCACCAAGGTCCCCACCCCGCTGCCGGTCCGGGTCGGCAAGGCCCAACTGGCAGCGGTCGACCAGGCGGGGGCATTGCTGCGCGATCTCGGCCACGACGTGATCATTCGCGACCCCGAGTATCCGGCCACGCTGTACGCCAACTATCTGCCCCGCTATCTGCGCGGTATCAGCGACGACGCCGACGCACAGGCCCACCCGGAACGCCTCGAAGCGCGCACCCGGGCCATCGCGCGGATGGGTTCGTTCTTCTCCGACCGCAAAATGGCGGCGCTACGTGCCGCGGAGGCCGCGTTGAGCAGCCGGATCCAGTCGATTTTCGACGACGTCGACGTCGTCGTCACCCCGGGTACGGCGGCCGGCCCGTCAAAGATCGGCGCCTATCAGCGCCGGGGCGCGGTGTCGACGCTGCTGCTGGTGGCCCAACGGGTGCCCTACCAACAGGTCTGGAATCTGACCGGCCAGCCCGCCGCCGTGGTGCCCTGGGACTTCGACGACGACGGCATGCCGATGTCGGTGCAACTCGTCGGCCGGCCCTATGACGAGGCGACCCTGCTGTCGTTGTCAGCGCAGATCGAAGCCGCCCGGCCGTGGGCGCACCGGCGACCGCCGGTGTCATAACAGCAACACTGGAGGCCACCGTGGACCACCTGCCCGAGCCGGTCGACCGCGATATCGCCGATCTGCTCGACGGGCTCGATGGCACCGCACGCACGGAGCGCGCCGAGCTGATCGAATGGCTGCTCGAACAGGGCATCACCGCCGACGAGATCCGGTTGGCCAACCCGCCGCTGCTGCTGGCCACTCGACGGCTGATCGGCGACGACGGCACCTACGTATCCGCCCGCGAGATCAGCGAGACCTACGGCATTGACCTCACCCTGCTGCAGCGGGTGCAGCGCGCCATCGGTTTGGCCAGAGTCGACGACCCGGACGCGGCCGTACATATGCGAGCCGACGGTGAAGCCGCCGCAACCGCGCAGCGGTTCGTGGAGCTGGGGCTGAATACCGATCAAATCGTCATGGTGGTGCGTGTTCTCGCCGAGGGCCTGTCACACACCGCGGAGGTCATGCGCTATACCGCGCTATCGGCGATCATGCGTCCGGGGGTCACCGAGGTGCAGATCGCCCAGGCGTCGCAGGCGCTGGTGGGCCGGATCGTGCCGCTGCTCGGCCCGATGATCCAGGACATGCTGTTCATGCAGTTGCGGCACATGATGGAAACCGAGGCCGTCAATGCCGGTGAGCGAGCTGCCGGCAAGCCGTTGCCGGGCGCGCGCCAGGTCACCGTCGCCTTCGCCGACCTCGTCGGCTTCACCACGCTCGGTGAGGTGGTGTCGGCCGAAGAGCTGGGGCATCTTGCCGGTCGGCTGGCGGAGCTGGCGCGTGACCTGACCGCTCCGCCGGTGCGGTTCATCAAGACGATCGGTGACGCGGTGATGTTCGTCTGCCCGGATCCGGTACCCCTGCTGGACACGGTCCTGAAGTTGGTCGAGGTCGTCGACACCGATGCGGCCTTTCCCCGGCTGCGGGCAGGAGTCGCGTCCGGCATGGCGGTGAGCCGGGCCGGTGACTGGTTCGGCAGTCCGGTGAACGCGGCCAGCCGGGTCACCGGGGTAGCGCGGCCAGGCACGGTGCTGGTCGCCGATTCCGTCTGGGAGTCCGTGGGTGACGGCGCCGGGTTCGAGTGGTCATTCGCCGGCACCCGTCATCTCAAGGGCATCAAGAATGAAGCCAAATTGTTCCGGGTGCGGCGAGGTGACGACGGCAGCCGGCGGCCCTGATAGGGCAGGCCGATCCGGAGGGCAAATCCACCGCGGATATGGGCAGGCCCGGAGCGACTCTCGGGGGCGTCTGGCTCCGTCTTATGCGGATCCTGCGCTGCCGGATCTCACCCCGTCTTCCGGCACTTGAGTTCGGTCGCTTCCGGGCCTGCTTCGCTACCAAAAATACAACTGGGCATTACCCGATAGCAATGGCCTTCCGGCCCGCCCACGGCTTGAGCAGCGTTCCGCGCGGCTTGGACGTTCACCGGAAGCGAACGGTATTCCATAATTGGTATTACGGTGTAATTATGTAATTATGAAAGCACACCATATGCACGGGCACCGGTACGGGCGCCCCGGGGGCTGGCAGCAGGCCCAGCAACCCGACGCCAGCGATGCGCCCGAATGGTTCGCCGGACGTCTCCCCGAAGACTGGTTCGACGGCGATCCCGCTGTCATCGTGGACCGCGAGGAGATCACGGTGATCGGCAAGCTGGCCGCGCCGCAGGATTCCGGACAGGAGCAGAGTCCGGCACGCGGGAAAGGACGAGCCTCGCGGTTCCGGGAGGAAACCCGCTCCGAGCGGATGCGGATCGCCGACGAGGCTCAGGATCGATACGGACGCAAGGTGTCCTGGGGCGTGGACGTCGTCTCCGACACCGGCACCGAGCGGATCCTGTTCACCCACATCGCGGTTCCGGTGATGACACGCCTGAGGCAACCCGAGCGCCAGGTGCTGGACACGTTGGTCGACGCCGGTGTCGCGCGGTCACGCGCCGACGCACTCGCGTGGTCGGTCAGGCTGGTCGGTGAGCACACCGAGGAATGGCTGGCCAAGTTGCGCACCGCCATGGCGGCGGTGGACGACCTGCGCGCCCAGGGACCTGATCTGGGGGATTAGCCGGCCGGCTTGGTCTCTTTGCGGATCTTGTCGGTGATCTGGTCGGCGATCTGGCCGCCCTGGTCGGAGATGTGGTAGCCGCAGGCGTTGACGTCGACGATCACGTTGTTCGCCACGCTCATCGCGCGTTGGCACTCCCAGCCGTCAGCGCCCTCCTGGGTGTCGATGACCGTCATCTTCGGCGGGCTGCCAACCACGTCGGCGAACGTCCACCGGTAGGTCTTGCCCTTGTTGGTGACGGTCACGGTCTTGTCCGAGCAGTTTTTCCATTTTCCCGCCATAGACTGCAGGAACGAGCGCGCTTTGTCGGCGGATGGAAAGGCCACCACGGCCTGGTTGACCCAGTGGTCGTAGTTGTCGCCGGGTTCCGACGACACCAGACCGCTGATTCCGGTGTAGCCCGTGCCGGAGTAAACCGGATCTTGGCTGGTATACAAGGCACCTTGGCACTCGGGCAGCGACAGCGTCACCGGGGACGGGTCCATCGACGTGATGGGTTTGCCCGGTTGGATGTTGGATGCGCCCATCACGGAGTTGATTTCTGACGGGCTCAGTAACAGCGCGCTGAGCCGATTCTCCGAGATCGGTTTCGGCGGCGGCGCCGGCTTGGGTCGGGTGACCAGCCAGATGCCTACTCCTCCGACGACCAGGACGAGCACGATAGCGACGGCGGCCACGATCGGCCACGGGTTGCGGTTCCGTGATGCCGACCGCTGCTGCCCCTGGTTCCAGGCCGGTGGGCCGGGGGGTTGCCGCGGCGGCGGTGTGCCCGGTGGCGTACCGCCCCAGCCGCCACCTTGGTAGAACGCCGGGGTGGGGGTCGGCTGGCTGGCCGGCATCGGGCCGCTCGTCGGGGCCCACGAGGGTTGGGCCGCTGGCGGAGGGGCTGGTAGCCGCCCGGGCGGCCCCGAGGCTGCGGCGGACGCTGCGACCCCCGGCTGTCGGGGGCTCGCCGAAGGGCCTGACGTGGGTCCAGAACGGGGCCCGGCCGGGTAGTAGGGCGGCGCCGGCGCGGGTCGCGGTGCGGGCGCGGCCGGGGCTGAAGGTGCCGCGGGTGCCATCCCGGTGGCCGGCATGGTCGGTGGCGCGACGGCCGTGGGCGGGCCGGGCAGGGTGGCTTCCTGGCTGCGGCGCAGGATGTCGGCCGCGTGGTCTTGATCGGGGTCGCTGAGGGCTTCGTGGGCGGCCAGCGCCAAGTCCCCCGCACTGGCGTAACGGTCCTCGGGCTTTTTTGCCATGCCGCGCGCGATCACCGCGTCGAAGGCCTTGGGGATGCCCGCTCGCAGGGTGCTGGGCTGCGGGATGGGATCCATCAGGTGAGCCGTGACCAGCATGCTGGCGCTGTCGGCGCGGTAGGGCGGACTCCCGGTCAGGCATTCGTGCAGTACGCAGGCCAATGCGTAGATGTCCGCGCGGTAGGTGACTTCGTCGTTGGAGAAGCGTTCGGGCGCCATGTATTTCCAGGTGCCCACCGCGGTGCCCAATTGGGTGAGCTTTTTGTCGGTGGTGGCGCTGGCGATGCCGAAGTCGACCAGGTAGGCGAAGTCGTCGCGGGTGACCAGGATGTTCTGCGGTTTGACGTCGCGGTGCATCACGCCGGCGGCGTGGGCGGCGTCCAATGCGGAGGCGATCTGGGTGATGATGGCCACTGCGCGCGGCGGGGTCAGCGGGCCGAAGCGCTTGAGGATGTGATCCAGGTCGGTGCCCTCGATGAGGCGCATCTCCAGGTACATCTGCCCGTCGATTTCGCCGTAGTCGTGGATGGGCACCACGTGGGGTTCCTGCAGCCGGCCGGTGATGCGCGCTTCACGCTTCATCCGCTCCCGAAACACCGGGTCCTTACTGAAGGTTTCCGACATCAGCTTGACCGCGACCGTCCACTCTTTGACCGTGTGTTCGGCCTCGTAGACTTCGCCCATCCCGCCACGACCCAGCAGCCGCTTCAGGCGATAGGGCCCGAATATCGATCCGACTCGCGAGCTCTGCGCGTCACTCATCGCTGATCCTCCCGGTCACGCCGCGATGCCGCAGACACTATCAACAACAGCCAGGCAGGCGCGTCAGCCGCGAGGCCCGGAAATGGCCCGGAAATGGCCCGGAAATGGCCCACGTGCCGGCGGGGGGCCGGCACCCGCACCGCGATCGGAAAACCGCGTCGCGGATCACTTGGAACCCACCCCGGAACCCGGCCCGGCATCCGCCCAGGCAGCCCGTCCTGCCCGGGGCCGGTCGGCGCCAAGGAGTCCGCAAGGATGCGGCAAGCGCGTAGGCAGAAGCTCTCCTTAGCTGTCGAGTCAGCTGCCGAGAAGGGAAGAGACAAAGGGAAGAGACAGATGCCTACCACGGCCGGGACCGGCTCGAAGACCCATGTCGCCGTCATGTTCGTGATGACCGCCTTGGTCGGGTTCGCGGCAACGTTGCCGGCAGGCTGGCGTACCAGCGCCGGATGCGCCTGGTCCTACGGGGTGTACTACCTCGGATACCGGCTGTTGTCGGTACAGCTGTCCTGCGGTTCGCTGGCCGTCAGCGGGGTCCCGTTCGTCATGAAGCACGCCTGAGCGCCCGGTTCACTTGTGGGCTTTGCGTTGCGGGTCGAGCCGCTTGAGTTGCACAGCGATGAGCATCACCAGCACGATCGCCTGTACCAGGCACGCTCCGGCGGCTAGCAGCCAGCTACTGACCTTGTAGTCCCACAGCGGATCCTGGTCGCCGCCCGCGGTGCGGCGCAGGTCGTTGAGATCGACGGTGGCGGCGGCCATGGCGTAGGCCCAGCGGGACGGGGACAGCCAGGCCAGTTGTTCCAGCGGCGGCCGGCCTTTGACCCCGAACATTCCGCCGCACAGCACCAGTTGGGCCATGACCACCAGGACCAGCAGCGGCATGCCCCGATCGGCGTTGCCGATCAGCGCCGAGATCAGCAGGCCGATGATCATCGAAACCACGGTGACGGCAACGACGGCCACCGCCACCTCGACTGTCGGCCAGGGCAGCACGACCGATTGGTCCGGTGCGGGCAGAAACGCCGGGCCCAGGAATCCGAGGATGAGTCCTTGGATGGTGGTGAGTGCGGTCAGGACGACGAGTTTGGAGGCCAGGTAGGCGCT
>NZ_LQOX01000114.1 GCF_002102175.1 Mycobacterium gastri
TAATAAGTCAACACGACCGCCCCGGAAAGACAGTGCACCGTACACCGTGTGTCGCCTTACTTATGCGCGACTTAGTAACACCGACCGTGGCAGCACTTATAGCGCCAGGGTGTTCACCAAGCTGTGTGCCGAGTTAGGGACCCGCCAATCCCATGGCGCGGGTCGGGTCGACAACGCCGCCGCGGAGGCGTTCTTCTCCTCACTGGAATGGGAAGTGTTGTCCCGCAATAAGTTCCACCCGAATTGCGCACCGCCCTGCGCTGCGGTTGGCAGCCGGGCGGCGGCGAATCGTTGGTCGATGTGTTGGCGACAAAGGGTCGCTAGGAGTCGACGGTGTTGCGGCAAGGGTGGAGTCCAACTCCTCGTGCAGCGCGCCTAACCGCCGATTGCCTTCGCGAGCTGTTCGGGCGCGTAGCTCAGCAGTGCGGGAACGATGCCACCGGCAGGCGTGCCGCCGAGCGTCAGATTAACCGTGCCGATAGGTGGTGGTGCCACTATCGTCGCCGTTAAGGGCCGCAGCGGCGAGAGAATGCCCCCGACGGGAATGTTGACGGTCACCGGAATTCCCCCGGTCTTCGACGGCGGCAGCGCCAGCGGGATTGTGCCCTCACCATTGAGGAAGCCGTTGGCGATGTTGGCGGGCGCACCGACCAGGGCGCTCGCTGCCGCCGGCAGGTCTCCGGCCTGCACAGCGGTGACAAACGCTGTCGTGCTTTGCCCAACCGCCATTGCCGTGGTGACCGGCGAACCCACTGCATTAAGGGTCATCGCCAGAGGCAATCCAACGGTCATCGCCCCGCCCGGAGGATCAAGCGTAATCGTGAAGGCGAGGTTTGTGCTCGTGAGCGTATTGACCACATTGGTGAAGTTCTGCGACATGGATCCGGGGATGCTCAGGATGGGGAACAGGTCTCCCACGGGACCGAGCAGCAAAATGTTCGACAAGTCACTGGCGTCAAGTCCACTGACGAAGAGCTTTACCACCGCCCCCAACACGTCGCTCACAGCGGCGCTGACGTTGCCCGCCGCAAGGGCCTGGAAGGCCGATTGCAGGCTCGGCGGAATACCAGCCAGCCCGATCGCGAAGTCCCTGGTGGCATTCGTGAACGCCGTCAGGGTCAGCTGACCGTAGCCGAACTGGTTGGCGAGGAACTGCGACAGGAATGGCGCCGGGTTGGCAAGCACACCATTGCCGATGCTCTGCAGGTTGGTGATCGTGTTGGTGATCAGGTCTTCATACGGCCCGACGATGGGAAGGCTGGCGCTGAGGCTGGGGAAGGCCACTGCGGCCGCGCCAGGTGGACCGACTGTGCCGCCTTTGCCAAACAACAACCCGCCGGTACCACCACTACCGCCGTTGCCGTTGGCCCCGACCGTGGGGCCGACGCCGCCGGCGCCGCCGGCTCCACCGTTACCACCGTCACCGATCAACGTGGCGTTGCCGCCGGTACCGCCGTTGGCACCGGCCCCGCCTTTACCGCTGAACGAGGCGCTGGTGGCGCCGCCTCCCCCGCCCGCCCCGCCGTTCCCGCCGGTGCCGTACACCAGTCCGGCGTTGCCGCCGTTTCCGGCAGCACCACCCGCCCCGCCATCGCCGCTGAGCAAGACAGTTGACGCCCCGCCGGTGCCTCCGGATCCACCGTGGCCACCGTTACCAATGAATTGGCCGTTGCCGCCGTTTCCGCCGGCTCCACCGGTACCGGCGGGGTGGTCGGCGCTCTTACCGCCGATGCCACCGGCCCCACCGTCCCCGCCGTTGCCGTACAGCGCCCCGCCGACACCACCGTGTCCGCCGGCACCGCCCACACCGGCGTTGCCGGCGAGTGTGGAAAGGGTGCTGGCCCCACCAGTACCGCCAGCCCCGCCGGCCCCGCCGTTGCCGATGAAGAAGGCGTTGCTGCCGTTTCCGCCGGCACCGCCGGCACCGGAGTTACCCGCGCCCGCAGCAGCTCCACCGTTGCCTCCGGCCCCGCCGGACCCGCCGTCGCCGTACCACAGCCCGGAGGCACCGCCCTGACCGCCGGCACCGCCGGCCCCGCCGGCATTGGCGAAAGTACCGGCAGCACCACCAGCACCGCCGGCCCCGCCGGCCCCACCGTTACCGAACAAGCTGGCGTTGCCGCCGGCACCACCACCACCGCCGGCGCCGGCACTGACTCCAACAAACGAAGTATCCCCGCCTATGCCACCGGCCCCACCGGCACCGCCGCCGCCGAACAGCAGTCCGGCGTTGCCGCCGCGGCCGCCTTCGCCGGCGTTCATGCCAACGGTCAACACCGTCGTGCCGGCATGGCCGGCGCCGCCGGAACCGCCGAAGCCCCACAGCCCTACGTCGCCACCGGCACCACCCGCCGAGCCGGCACCGGAAAAGGTGACGCCACCGGCACCGCCGGCACCACCGTTCCCGACCAGGGTATTTCCGCCGGCTCCGCCACTCGTGCTGGTGAGGACATCCGTAATTCCGGCCACGCCGCCATTGCCACCGGCACCGCCATTGCCGAACAAGGCATTTCCGCCGGCGCCGCCAGCCTTCGTGGCGCTGGAACCACCGGCGCCCCCGTTACCGAAGAACCCGGCGTCCGCGCCGGCGAGCCCGGACCCGGCTCCTGCATTGCCGCCGTTGCCGGACACCAGGCCGGCGTGGCCGGCGGTACCGCCCGTAGGCCCGCTCCCACCGTTCCCTCCGTCGCCGAAGAACACGGCGTTGCCGCCGGCCCCTCCGGCTCCGGCACCGTTTCCGTTACCACCGGCCCCGCCGTTGCCGGACACCAGTCCGCCCATTCCGCCGGCGCCGCCCGCCGCGCCGCTACCCCCGGCACCGCCGGCCCCGCCGTTGCCGATCAACCCGGCGGCCCCACCGCTACCGCCGGCTCCGCCGCCGGGGCCGCCGGCACCGCCGTTGCCGCCGTTGCCGTACAAAATCCCGCCGGGCTGGCCGTTTCCGCCGGGATTCGATCCGGTCCCGGCCGCTCCGTCGGCGCCGTTGCCGATCAGCGGCCGCCCCAGCAGCGACTGGGCGGGCGCGTTCACCGCGGCGGCCAGGGCCTGCATCGGCGACGCGTTGGCGGCCTCGGCGGCGGCATAGGCCGCCGCGCCGCCGTTGAGCAAGCTCACGAACTCGGCATGAAATGCCGTCGCCCGGGCGTTGAGCGCCTGGAATTGCTGGCCGTATGCGCCGAACAGTTGCGAGATCGCCGCCGACACCTCGTCGCCGGCCGCCACCGCCAGCCCGGTCGTGGGAGTCGATGCTGCGGCAGCGGCTTCGCTCAGCGCCGTGCGAATACCGGCCAAATTGCCGGCCGCTGCCGTCACCAGGTCCGGCTCCGCGAGTAAGAACGACATCACCGTCTCCCCTTCGACTCACTGCGGGCTGCGCAGTTACTTGATGTCCATCAAGGAAAGATGAGCCTAGGTCGTGACCCCGGCCACGTGAGGGAAAACGAGCGTATTCGCGGCCGTAATTTCGACGTCGTACCGTCGCCGTCCGCCAGCCGGCCATGATCCACCTTGCTGGCCATGGCCAACACCGAGCCGGCCAAGGTTAAAGTGACCCGATATTTGTACTAAAGTGACCCGATCTTTGTATGGGCATAGTGCGTTTGAATGATCGTTCCTTCAGCAGAGATGTGTTCAAAAATGCCGCCAAACATGGCGGCAGAGAAGATCTTTCAGCTCACGATCTGCGCCGGTTTGGACGCTTAAGGAACGCTCAGGTTGCAACGCTGACTGAGAACATGGCGCGGGTCGCGCACAAGACACTGCAGCCGGCGTTGCGTTGCCAGCATTCGGAGTCGGGTCGCGATGCCATTGTGGCCGCGAACCTGTCGGCGAAACGCGTTGGCCGAGTTGGCTGCAACCGCTGAACGGATCAACGTTAACTCCGCGGGGGTTGCACCGTGAGCCAACCGGAGCGGTTGGAGATACACGCCCTCCTGATGGATCGAGCACAGACCCTGAAGTAATCAATCGCGCCGCAGCCAAGACCAAGCGCGGGACAGGGGTGTTCGAGATCATGAATGGGATCGACAGCACCATCGCGATCGCTGAATTAATCAGCGGGCGAACCGATCCCGGTGATAGCTATGCAGGATGTTGCTGACTCTGACCAGGATGGTGACCGAATCGGCAGCGACGACCACTTGGCTGTCGACGGACACGAACCGAGCGCTAAGACAAAGCCTCGGTGTGCGATTCACCGCATCGGACGGTCAGACGTGGCAGGGGCCGGGCTGAGCCGATCCGGTTGCGTACCAACAGTTGCTTGAACACCTACGGCCGTTTGGTTGGACGGTGCCAAATCCTAGAAAGATGACATGTGATGGGACACCCTGCGTGAACTCGGCGACGCCGCGCTGAGCCCACCCCAACCCGTCCGGGAGGCCGCCTGAGATGCCAACGATGCGTGCCATGCCCATAAATCAATCGACGCCCGCGGTCAGCTCCGATAAGCCCCCTGCCGCCACCCGCTGTTTGGATGAACGCCCTGGAAAGAATGTGCGGCCGCACCCATCACCAGCCCGCATGTCGGGCACCCCATCCATCATCATGTCGCCGGACCGTCGTCCGTGGACCCAGATAAGGCTGGGCGCTGGCACGCCACGCTTGCTCTCTTCGGCCCTCAGCACTCGCCGGAGGCATCACATGACTTGAACCGCGACATCTTTGCCTCACTCCGCGCCGACGCGAGTATGCGGCGGATCCTCGTCGGCCTCGAGGTCGTTCGTCCTCGCTGCGCTGCGGGCGCTCCACCTCGACCCCGCCTGCCGCCCACCGCCCTCAACACGGAGCGGAAGTGAGATCACGCATTTTTGTCGGTGACCTCGGGGTTGGTCGGTCAGGCGTGGCAGGGCCGGCGTCTCAGGCGATGGCAGCAGCGGCGGCGCTCTATGCGGGCTGGTTAACTGAGACCGCCGGCCGCCGCGGTGGCGTCATGGTCCGCGCGGTGATCGCAGGTGTCAGCCGAGGATCGGAAAGCGCCGCTGGGCGGCCAGTTTGTCGAGGCCGTTCTGCATCACCCGGCGCACGTGCGCGTCGACGTCCTTGACGTCGGGAGCGTCGCCGAATTCCTCGGCGACGCAGACCGGCGGCAGCACCTCGACGACGATCTTGGTGGGCAGCGGCATGTTGACCGGCGCGACGATGCTGAGCCCGAACGGGAAGCCAATAGTCACCGGCAGGATGTTGGTCCGGAACAGCTTGCGTTCCAACTTGGTCAGCCCAAGCGCATGCGCCAGCCGTCTGCCGCGGGTCAGAAAGAACTGGCCTTCCTGGCCGCCGATGGAGACCGCAGGCACGATCGGCGCGTTGGCTGCGACGGCGGTGGTCACATACCCGGTTCGGCCACCGAAGTCGATGACGTTCTCCCGCAGGGTGGGCCGATAGACGTCGAAGTCGCCGCCCGGGAAGACCAGCACGACGGCACCGGCGGCCAATGCCTTGGCGGCGTTGTCGCGCGTCGCGCGGATCACTCCGGTGCGCTTGAAGAACTCACCGGCCGGCCCGGCGAACAGTGTGTCGAAACCCAGCGCGTACAGCGGGCGGTCGTAGCCGTACTTGTCGTAATACCCCACGGCGAACACCGACAGGTCGACCGAAACCAGGCCGCCGGAATGGTTCGAGACCACCAGGCATGCGCCCGGCGGGATATTGTCCAGGCCACGCACCTCGGAACGGAAATACCGCTTGACGATCGGCCGGGTCAACGTGATGACGTGCTCGGTCAGGCTGCGGTCCCATTTTTCGATGTCGGTCGGGCCGCTGTGGGTATCGCCCATGTCTTGCCCTCACAGGTGCTCGGCTGGAGCCGATGGTACGCCGCAGCGCTATCGACGCGTGACGCCAAGTGCCGCAGCGATTCTCGACCACGCCACGCCGCTCCGGCACCCTGATCGGTCAGTCGGGAAGGTCCGCTAAGTAAGGTGGCCCCCATGGGCAGAGCTCAGTTCATCCACATCCTTCGGCAAATCGGCGCTCTGGCAGTGACGGCGGTGACCGCCACCGCCACGCTCAACGCATATAAACCCCTGGCGCGCAACGGGTTCCCGTCGCTGTGGTCATGGATTTTCGGCCTGGTCGTCACCGAGTTTCCGTTGCCGACACTGGCCAGCCAGGTAGGCGGACTGGCGTTGACCGCCCGCCGCCTGACCCGGCCGGTGCGGGCGCTCTCCTGGCTGGTCGCCGCCATCTCGGCATTCGGTCTGCTCAACTTCAGCCGCTCGGGCCATCGAGCCGATGTCCCGCTAACCGCCGCATTGGACAGCGGCTTGGGGACCGCTCGCCGCACCGACTCGGACGGCCTGTGGCGCCGGCCGTCCGGCGGCGGTACCGCCAAGACTCCCGGACCGCTGCGCATGCTGCGGATCTACCGCGACTACGCCCACGACGGCGACATCAGCTACGGCGAGTACGGGCGGGCCAACCATCTTGATATCTGGCGACGTCCGGATCTCGATCGCACCGGCAAGGCGCCGGTGCTGTTTCAGATCCCCGGCGGTGCCTGGACGACCGGAAACAAACGCGGACAGGCCCACCCCTTGATGAGCCACCTCGCCGAGCTGGGCTGGGTCTGCGTGGCGATCAACTACCGCCACAGCCCGCGCAACACGTGGCCCGATCACATCGTCGACGTCAAGCGAGCGCTGGCCTGGGTCAAGGCGCACATCGGCGAGTACGGCGGCGACCCCGATTTCGTGGCCATCACCGGCGGCTCGGCCGGCGGCCACCTGTCGTCGCTGGCGGCGCTGACACCCAACGATCCGCAATTCCAGCCGGGATTCGAAGACGCCGATACCCGCGTCCACGCGGCGGTGCCGTTCTACGGTGTCTACGACTTCACCCGCTTCGACGACGCGATGCATCCGATGATGCCGGCGCTGCTCGTCAAATCCGTTCTCAAACAACGCCCCGCGACCAACCCGGAGCCGTTTGTCACCGCATCACCGGTCAACCATGTTTCCGCTGATGCTCCGCCGTTCTTCGTGCTGCACGGCCGCAACGACTCACTGGTGCCCGTCGAGCAGGCACGCGCGTTCGTCACCGCGCTTCGTGACGTCAGCCCCCAACCCGTGGTGTATGCCGAACTGCCGCTTACCCAGCACGCTTTCGACATCTTCGGGTCGGTCCGGGCGGCGCGCGCGGCGATGGCCGTCGAGCAGTTCCTGGCCGAGATCTACGCGACGCGGCACCTATGACCGCCGCATACCTGCGCTGGGCGGTCGAGGGTATCGCCAAGCGACTGGTCGATGCCTATCGCAGCACCGGCGCCGACCTGCCCTTCGGTGATCCGCTGCCCTCCCACGGCTGTGAAATGGAGGGCTGGTTCTGGCGCCTCACCGATGGCGCCTCGGATCGCGTGGTGGTCGGGCTGTGCAGCGTCAACCGCCACCCGGACGGGGACTGGGCCACCGTGGCGGTCGCGCTGCATCCCGGCGACGTCGTGCGATCGGCGGCGCTGGACGGCGCCGAAGCGGAATCCTCGCCGTTCACGGTCCACGCCGGGACCGAGCCGGCCGACAATTTCGCAGCCGCCACCGACCGGCTACGGATTGACCTCGACGACATCCGGCTGGACCTGCGATTCACCGATCTGTTCCAATGGCCCAAGGTTTTTGGGGGCGGCGGGCTCTTCTCCTCGATCCCGTTTCTGAATCAGTACTGGCATCCCTACCTCCTGGGCGGGAAAGCAAGCGGCACAGTCGAATTCAGTGGTGGCACTTGGGCGTTCGACGACGCCCGGCTCTATGCCGAACGGAACTGGGGCGCGGGGTTTCCCGAGCGCTGGTGGTGGGGCCAGGCACACGATTTCGACGGCGCAGACGTCTCCGTCGCGTTTTCGGGCGGACTTCTCCAGGTCGGCCCCATCCGCCAAGACGTCACCGGAGTGGTGGTGCGCCTCGGCGACGAGGTGATCCGGATGACGCCGCCGGCGCTGGTGCGCTCACAGGTCGGCGACGGCCACTGGCGCATCCGGGCGTTCACACCGCTGCACCAGATTTGGCTGGACGCTGACGGCGCCGGCCGCGATCCGTACGTTTTGCCGGTGCCGCTGCCCGCGGAGCGGCGAAACGTCGACACCGATTTCGAGCATCTTGCCGGTCGGCTCCATTGCGTGGTGCGCAAGTTCGGCCGGGTAGTCTTCGACGGCACCTCCGAGCTGACGGGTCTGGAGATCGGCAACCGGCCGGCCGGGTAGCGGCGCTGGGTCGTACCGGACCCCGCGCCCGCACCAGACAGTATGGTCGGCACATGACCGCCGGTGTCACGCACGCATTCGTGGATCAACTGGGTCAGCGTGCGCAGCAGGCCGAGGAGCTTCGCCGGTTACCGGCCGCCACGGTCGCTGAACTGATCGAGTCGGGATTCTTCGACCTGTTGAGGCCCGCGCACCGACTGGTCAAGGTCAGCGATATCTACGCCGGCACCGCGCCGGGTGCGCTGCTGCACGACGCGGCCGTCTACCGCTGGCCGCTGATACCCGCGCTGGCGCTGGTCGCCGCGATGCCGGCGCTGGGCGCGGCCGAGCGCGTCACCGAAATCTTCGCCGAGCGACTCGGCGAACGTGTCCTCACCTACGAGGGCGCCACGCAGAAAGACAAGCCGGCCGCTCAAGCCCGACTCGCCGAAGCCCGGGTCCGGCTACGCGCCCTGCACGGTCTGCTGGCCGACACCACCGGGCGAATCGACCAGACCCTGGCGGCCGGAAACCGAGTGCCGCGCCCCGTCCGCGCCGATGCCCGCCTGGCCGCCGCGCACATCGTGCGGGAATCACGCGCGGTGATCGCCGGCCTGCTCGAGGCGTCCGGTGCCAGCGCACATTTTCTCAGCAGCCCGCTACAACGGGCCAAACGCGATGTCGACGTGCTCAGCGGCCACGTGGTCTTCGACTACGACGTCAGCCGAGAACTGGCCGGCGCCTTGGCAATTGGCCTGAAGGTTGCACCGACCGCCATGGTCTGAACGTTAGCTCTTAGCGCCCGGCCAGCCTGTCGATGTCGACCACTTCGCCGCGGTTGATACTGACCCAGTCACGGCCGTCGAGGTATGGCCGCAGACTTTGGGCAATGAGGTCGGCATCGGCCGGTGACTTCGGCCGCTGCAACTCGTACACATGCGGCAATTCGGCCATGCCGGTGACCACGTTCCACAGCTTGAGCGCGTCCGGCCCGGTCGGTGGGTCCACCAGCACCGGCCCGAACAGGCATTGCCCCTCGATGAACAGCGTTGGCACTCCGTATCCGCCAGCATCAACAACTCGCTGATGCTCCGCGCGGACCTCGTCGTGGGTGCTCGAATCCGCAAGGGCCGCATCGAGAACCGACGCGTCCACACCGATCTCGCCCAGCAGCCGGCGGGCCACCGCGGGATCGTGCGGTTTGCCGCCGAGACCGTGCAGTTCGTTACCGATCGCCGCGTACCACCGGTCGAGCAACGACATGTCGCTGCGGCGCAGCAACGCGCCGATGCGCATCAGTGACCAGCCGTAGGACCAGTCACGTTCCCAGGGGTGCTTCTTACCGGCTTCCCGGTTGATCTCCTCGAGGCTGAAGAACCGCCAATTGACGGCGATGCCCAACTGCGCCCGCACGTCGCGGATCCAGATCGAGGTCTGGTAGGCGAACGGGCACATGGGGTCGAAGTGGAAATCTACGACAGCGCTCATCACCCTTGACCTTTCGACGTCGCCTCGCGAGCTGGCGTTGCTGCGTAGCCTAGCGCGACCACGGCGGACCGAAGGCCCTGCTGCGGCCATTACCTGAGTCACCGGTCCACGATTTCTTGGGCTGAATCCGCGGATCGGCCAGTGAGGCCGAAGGGCCCTAGCAGCTGCCGGATTGTTGGATGCAGTGTTGCACTATGCCGAGGCGCTGGCCTGAGCGAGGGGGATTTACATGAAGAGTTTGCGCCTGCCGTTAACCGGCGCTGCCCGAAACGGTTTCGCCGCGTTGCTGCGGCGCCATGGCGGAACGCTGCGCTGGTTCGTGGTGCTCGTCGGTGTGACATTGATGGCATTCGGCGCGGTGATACCCGTTGCCTGTAGCCGTCAGCCGAATAGTTGTGGAAATGGTGCCGTGTGCGAGCCCACAAAAGGCGCACCGGACGCGGAACGGGGTCCGGCCGCGGATAGAAAGCAACAAGCCGTGGGCTCCCTATTCGCTGCAAGCCTGCAATTGGTATCTCGGCGCTCTCGGAGCGATCCTGGATATTCCATATTTCAGAGATCGCGCCTATGACGGCGTCTACGACGAAAAACTGCGTAATGCCGACAAGATGAACGAGTTCCTCACGCAAGCGGTCAAGAATCCGGACAGAAGCGGCTGGAAGCGTCGGCGTAGGAATCAATCCCGGGTCCGAGGTCACGAATCTGGCAAATGAAGGTCAGTTTGTTGTCGCGTCATCGCACAGCATCCCGGGCCGCACCGAATACGGGCACATCGCAATCGCGGCACCGGATTACCTCGATAAGGAATCCGATCCGGCGGCGGCCGGCAATACCGGGCCATGGATCAGATATTCGGTGTATAACGGCACCCCCCACACCACGAAAAGCACCAGAACCAGCGCCATCTTCGGCTCCAGCGTTACCGAGCCGATCTGGGTGCAGTATGTCGGTAAAGACTGGCTCGTACCGTCGGGACAAAAGAAACTCCCATGCGTGGACTTGAACGGCGACGGTATCTGTGACGATCTGCCCGGCGGAGGGACACCGCCGTCGCCGACGTATGTCTGCGTCGACTGTCCCCCCGGGTATCACTGCGGCCACAATCCAGAACGATGCATCCCGAACGCAACCACTCCGGCAACGACCAAGCCCTCGCCGGTGACAACGCCGCCGGTGACAACCAAACCCTCGACCCCGCCGGTCACTACGCCGCCGACCACGACCGAACACCCCGCGTGAGCGGCGTTCACCGAGACCGGATTTTCCGCGCTGGTGTCGGTCTCGACGTCGCCCGAGTCAACCCAGCTGGTGCGGCGACGCTATTGCACAGTCACTTTCGCGGTGAAGGTACACGTCGGAGCGTTGTCGCCGCCCACGAAGCTGGCGTAGCCGGTGGTGATGGTGGAGCTTCCGGGCTTGAGCGCCGTGAACGTCCACACCTCGGTGCCGGGCGCGCCCATCATGTCGGTGTCTGGCCGCACGTACCGGTGATCGACCTGCTTCAGGACCGTGGCGTCACCGATCTTCATGTCTTCCGCCCAGCGGAACGGGGTGGTGTAATTCGACCCCAACGTCACCTTCAGCGTGTCCCCGACCGACATGGTGACATCGCGTTCGATCGCGCTCTGCTTCAACACGTCATCCATCGACACGTCAATGGTTTTGGTTGCCGGTGGCCGGGCCTTGCTGGCACAGCCGATGCAACCCCACACCATCGACAAGACAACCATGACGACGGTCACCATGACCCTGATCTTCATCGATACCGCCCTTCAATCAGGGTTTGCAGCATAGTCCCCCAATCGGGATCGGGTTGGCCGGCAACGACGTTTGCCTGGCCGCCAGTGCCGGCACCCCGGCGAACGCCCAATCTCGGATTCCCGCCGCCCAACGGCTCGGCGTTTCCGGGCGCGAGCCCGGCCCTAGTCCAGCCCTAGTCCGGTAGCTTCAACGCGTGTTTGGCATCATCCGGCCTTGCCGTCACCGGCTCGGTGGCGAACTCACGGCAGCATGGCGAGCGCAGTTATGCGGACTGTGCCTGGCGCTGCGCGACGACTACGGCCAGGCCGCGCGGATCGCCACCAACTACGACGGCTTGGTGGTCTCGCTGCTGGTCGAGGCGCAGTCCGACGCGCGACCGACGCGACGGACCGCCGGTCCCTGTCCATTGCGCGGGATGCGGCGTGCGGACGTGGCGACCGGCGAATGCGTGCGACTGGCCGCCGTGGTGTCGCTGGCGCTCGCCGCGGCCCGGGTGCGCGATCACGTCGACGACCGTGACGGCGTGGTCGGTGCGGCCCCGGTGCGGGTGGCGGCGCGCCGCATCGCCGATCGCTGGGTGCGCCAGGGCACCGATGCCGGACACTCCCTCGGATTCGACACCGAGGTGCTGGTGGCCGCGATCGCCCGGCAGACCGAGGTCGAGGCCACGGTCGCTCGGGCGGGCCGGGGCGGCTCGTTGCTGCTGGTGACCGAGCCCACCGAGACCGCGGTCGCCGCGGCCTTCGCACATACCGCGGTGTTGGCCGGCCGACCGGCCAACCAGGAGCCGCTGCGTGAGGTCGGGCGGCTGTTCGGGCGGATAGCGCACATCCTCGACGCGGTCGAGGATTACCGCGACGACGAGGCTCACGGAAAGTGGAACCCGTTGGCGGCCACGGGAACATCCGTCGCGGCGACCCGCACCCTGTGCGACGACGCGGCACTGGGCATCGAACTGGCATTGGCCGACGTCGACTTCACCGACGGGCGACTGGCGCGACGGTTGCTGACCCGCGAGGTGCGCCGCGCGGTATCGCGCACCTTCAACCGAGCCGGTCACACCGCGCGCGGCGGGACACCGCATGGCGAGCAGGACGGGATCAACTTCGGCGACCAGGCGATGGGCGCCGGCCCCTACCCGGGCGATCCGGGTGAGCTACCGCCCAATCCGGAGCAAAGTCCCAAACAGGGATGCTGGAACACCTGCACCGACGCATGTTGCTGTGACTGCTGCTGCGACGAAGACTGCTGCTGCGACTGCGGCGACTGTTGCGACTGCGGAGACTGCTGCGATTGCTCGTAGTTCGGGCCATGTGGCCGCGGGATCGCTGAGCCCGTAGGCGAAGATGGGCTGGTGTTCGGTCTTGTCGTTATCGTCACGCTCGTCGCCACCGTGGTTGCCGGAACCCTTCTGGGTCGGCGCTACCGGGTGGGACCGCCGGTCTTGCTCATCCTGCTGGGCGCGCTGCTGGGTCTCATCCCCCGGTTCGGAAGCGTCGAGATCGACGGCGAAATCGTGCTGCTGCTATTCCTTCCGGCGATCCTTTACTGGGAAAGCCTGAACACCAGCTTCCGTGAAATCCGCTGGAACTTGCGCGTCATCATCATGTTCAGCGTCGGTCTGGTGATTGCCACCGCGGTAGCCGTGTCATGGACGGCACGAGCGTTTGGCATGGAGTCACACGCTGCGGCGGTGCTGGGTGCGGTGCTCTCGCCCACCGACGCCGCCGCGGTGGCCGGCCTGGCCAAACGATTGCCGCGGCGGACGCTCACCGTCTTGAAAGGCGAGAGCCTCGTCAACGACGGGACGGCGCTGGTCCTGTTCGCCGTCACCGTGGCCGTCGCCGAAGGTGCGCCGGGGATCGGGCCGGCCGCCCTGGTCGGCCGTTTTGTCGCCTCCTATCTGGGCGGGATCGCCGCGGGGCTGTTGGTCGGGGGGCTGGTGACGATGCTGCGCCGCAGGATTGATGCACCACTCGAGGAAGGCGCACTGAGCATGATGACGCCGTTCGCGGCGTTCTTGCTCGCCCAATCGCTGCATTGCAGCGGCGTCGTCGCGGTCATGGTGTCAGCGCTGGTACTCGCCTACACCGGCCCGCAGGTGATTCGGGCGCGTTCCCGCCTGCAGTCCTTCGCATTCTGGGACATCTCGACTTTCCTCATCAACGGGTCGTTGTGGGTCTTCGTCGGAGTCCAGATCCCCGGCGCGATCGACCACATCTCCGACGTCGAAGGCGGACTGCGACGCGCCACCGTCCTGGCGCTGGTCGTCGCGGGGGTGGTCGTGGCAACCCGAATCGTGTGGGTCGAGCTGACGACCCTGCTGGGACGCGCGGTAGACCGGGCCTTGCGCAAACCCCACCGCTACGTCGGCTTCCGCCACCGCTGCGTGACCAGCTGGGCCGGATTCCGCGGCGCGGTCTCGCTTGCGGCAGCGCTCGCGGTCCCGATGACCACGCGAAGCGGCGCACCGTTCCCCGACCGCAACCTGATCATCTTTGTCGTGTCGATCGTCATTCTGGTGACGGTGCTGGTCCAGGGCAGCTCACTGCCCGCGGTGGTCCGCTGGGCCCGAATGCCGGACGACGTCACGCGTGCCGAAGAATTGCAGTTGGCCCGAACTCGCAGCGCCGAGGCCGCCCTGGAAGCCTTGCCGGCCGTCGCCGACGCGCTCGGGGCCGGCACCGAGATCGTGCAACGCCTGCAGCATGATTACGAAGAACGCGCCGAACTCGTCGGCGCCATCGGCGCCGACTCCGCGACGAGCGATCTGGTGGCACACTGCGATCTGGTTCGGCGGGTCCGACTCGGCGTTCTGCAATATCAGCGGCAGGCCGTCACCGCGCTGCGCAACAAGAACCTCATCGATGACATCGTGCTACGCGAGTTGCAGGCGGAGATGGATCTCGAGGAAGTGCAGCTGCTCGACCCGGCCGATGCCGACTGACGTCGATCCCCGGTGGCGGCGACTGCGTGCCGAGGCGAGCGGCCGGCTGCTCAACCCACCGCACACGGCAGCCGTTTGATCCCGTGGAAGAACGAAGACCGCAGCCGGTCGGGCGACCCGGTGACGACGAGGCCGGGCACACGTGGATACAACTCTTCCAGCATGACCCGCAGTTCCAGCCGGGCCAGCTGAGCGCCCAGGCAGAAGTGCACTCCCCCGCCGCCGAACGCGACATGGTCGGGCCCCGGGCCGGACCACCCGCGGGCGATATCGAATTCGGCGGCCCGCTCGAACACGCCCTCGTCGCGGTTGGCCGACAGGTAGTGCATCAGCACCCAGTCGCCGGCGCGGATGTGCTGGCCGCGGATCTCGACGTCGCGAGTGACGGTGCGGCGGAAGTGCATCACCGGGGTGGCCCAGCGCAGCAGTTCCTCGACGGCGGGCTTGGCCGCGTCACGATCGCGGGCCAGCAGCGCCTGCTGGTCGGGGTGCTCGGACAGCGCCAGGATGCCGTGGCTGAGGGTGTTGCGGGTGGTCTCGTTACCGGCGATCGCCAGCAGCAGGAAGAATTCGTTGAGCTGGTCGCGGTTGAGCCGGTCGCCGTCGACCTCGGCGGCGAGCAGGGCCGACAGGATGTCGTCGGTGAGACCGTGCTGTCGCCGGTGTTCGACCAATTCGCCGCAGTAGGCGAACATTTCGGTGACCGCCTGCCCGAGTGCCTCGGGTGTTGGAGCGTAGTCGGGGTCTTCGATGCCCAGGCTGCCGATCGCGTTGCTCCACCGGAAGACGTCCATCCGGTCTGCGGCGGGCACGCCCAGTACCTCGGCGATCACCTGCAGCGATATTTCCGCGGAAATATCTGTGACGGCGTCGAATTCACCCTTGTCGATGATGTTGGCGACGATGTCGCGGGCGACTTGGCGCATCCGCGGTTCCAGGCGCAGCACATTGCGGGCGGTGAAGCCCTGGTTGATCAGCTTGCGGTAGTGGATGTGTCGCGGGGGGTCGATTCCCGGCAACATCGCCGAGTCAGGCGCGGCCTCGACCGCCACCAGGGTGTTGCCCTTGCTGCTGGTGAACGTCTCGGTGTCGCGACTGACCAGTCGCACATCGGCGTGGCGGGTCAGCAACCACGTTCTGGGCAGTCCGATCAGTTGCACCGGATGTACTGGCGCGTGGGCCCGTAACCGGCGCAACGCCTCGAACGGCGCACCGGCGAGATACGTATCCGGATTCAGCACGGCGGCGGCGTCCTGACCGGACGGGCTGTCGTGGTTTTCGACAATCAGCGGCCTCAGCTTCGGGGTGCTCATCGGTGCTCCGCGCGCGCCTTGACACCGGCGATGACGACGTCGAGTCCGGCCCGGAACCGCGATGCGGGCTGACGCTTGCCGCGGGACTCCTCCAGGCTGATCGAACCCAGCAGGTAGGTGTACAGCACCGAATGTGCAGCGGCAACAACGTTTTTGGCGAGTCCGGCTTCGCCGAGAAGTGCGCGGCTCAGTTTGTCCAGGCGGCGGGCTCGTTCCCCGCCGCCACTGGTTTGCAGGACGCCGGCGACGCCGGGGACGTCGAACATCACTTCGCGTGCGGCACAGTAAAGCTCGGTGAGCCGGGTATCCCAGGGGCCGGCTTCGGGTTCGGGGATGTCGGCCAGAACAGATTCGGCGAGCAGATCCAGGGCGGCTTGCTTGCCCGGGACGTGGTAGTACACCGACGGGACCGCGGCGCCGAGCTCGGCGGCGAGCTCACGCATGGTCACCTGCTGCACGCCCACCCGCCGGGCCAGGTTGCGCAGGCACTCCACCACTTGAGCGCGGTCGAGTTCGCCGTAGGGGCGCCGTTCCGTGGAGGTCATTGAACCACCTATTCGAGCAGCGTTCGAAATAATTCGAGCACTGTTAGAATTTAGCGCGATGAGCGCCGTCGCCGCAAAGCTGTCGATTGCCACGCCGGTGCGGCGTAGGCAGCCTCGAAGAGGAATTCCACCTCATCAGCGCTCCGTTCGCCGATCGTGGAGCACGGGCCGACGACGCGTTGCGAGCGTTGCGCTCGGCACTGTCGGTGCCCGAGCCCGCGTACCATGGCCAGTTTTATTCCTTCGACGGCGTGGTCGTCGACCCGTGCGCGGTCCAGTCGCACGTCCCCATCTGGTTCGGCGGACGCACCGTGCGGTCACTGCGGCGAGCCGCGACGCTGGCCGACGGCTGGGCGCCCTTCAACGTGAGCCTGCGACAAGCGCGAGAGTGGCTGAGCCGCTTCGAAATCCGGCCAGGATTCGAAGTGGTGCTCACGCCCTCGGTGCCGCTGGACCCGATCGGCGAACCCCAGCTGGCCCGCGACGTCCTCGCTGAGACCGCCGCGCAGGGCGCCACCACCATCTGCGCCACGTTCGTCCACAGCTGCCTGACGCACTACCTGGAGAACCCGCAGGCGCTCGCCGAAGTGGCCGCTTCGTGAACCGCTGGCCACCACCATCGCGCTGGCTCCGGCCGTCGAAGAGCGTTGGCGCTCCGCAGCGGTACGTCCGGTGTTCGCCGGGCCGATGCGGACCATGGTCAGCTGGGAAGCCTGGCGGTAACCACCCAGACGTCCCGCAAGACGAATCAGTTTGACCGGTCAGGTGAGCAATGCGGGCAACGGCACATGCATCAATGCACATGCCGCACGCAGCATCTCGGCCTCTGCCGTCGTCACGGTGCCGTCGGCGGTCACCGCCACGGCCATAGCTTCCACGAGTGCCTGCTTGGCCTTCGGCGCCAGGCTGTCCAGTCCGGCCCAGCCTTGGTCGAGCGCGTGCTGCCAGGTCACTTGCCGCGGCGGTGACGCTGCGGCATCGGGGTATAACCGGCGCAGCGCGCTGTCGTAGGCCCGCCGAGCCGACTCCTGGTCGCCGGCGCCGGCGACCGCGAGCGTCGCGAGCAACGTCGTCACCGTCGGCCGCACCTGGTCGAGCGAGCCATTGCCGACCTTGCTTCGGCGGTGCGGATTGGCCGCGTCCTGCAGGTAGCTCCAGACCAGCCGCGTCACGCAGTACTCGAACATCGACACCGAGCCGTCCGCGACGGCGAGATCGTTGAGCACCCCAAATAGCGCTTCCCGGAAGGCGGGCGGATGGGCGGCGAGCTGCGGGATAGCCAGATCGACCAAAGGTAGCCGTAGCTCGGCAGGCAACGCCGTCATCGTGTCCACCAGCGCGGCGGCTGCCTGCGCCTCCGGGTGCCCTAGCCGCTGCGCTACCGAGTCGAGCTGGCGAGCATGCAGCGGATCGCCGGGACGGGCCAGCAGCAACGCGATGATCGCGGCCGGGGCGGTGCTCGGCTGGGTGGCCAGCCGACGAGCGTCCGGTGGAATCGTGGCGTGCAGCGCCGCGCCGTGCAGCAGGTCGGCCCGGGTCAGCGTGCCGGCGCGATCGGCCACCTGCTCGGGACTGATGCCACGCCGACCGGCCCCGAACGGCCCTGCCCCCGTCGCGGTGGGCGGAACGGCCCCGCCGACAGCCGAGGCAGGGCCGGTCGGGGCGAATCCGGCCATCGCGTCCTCGGCGAGCCCGTCGGGTAATCGTTGTCCGTAGCGCTGCTTGAGCGCGGCCACCTCACCCGGGTCGAAGCTGGGATCGAGCGCCTTGATCCGGTCCACCAGCGGCGGATGCGTGGCGTACCACGCGCGGAACGACCGCCGGCCCTCGCCGAACAACATGTGGCTGACTTCGGTCGCACTGCGGGTGTCGCGCAGCGCCGATCCGGACGCGATGCCCGCGATCTTCTTCAGCGCCCCGACGAGTCCGTCGGTCTGACGGGTGAATTGCACCGCGGACGCGTCGGCCAACCATTCACGCTGTCGTGACACCGCCGCCTTGATGATGTTGGCGAAGAACACCCCGATGAAGCCGAGCACCATCATCGCCAGCGCGATCATCGCGATCGGCGCGCCGTTCTTGGAACCGCCGCCGCGGCCTCCGCCAAACTGCAGGACCCGCAGACCGGTCAGGCCAATCAGCAGGATCCCGCTCAACAGGCCGATCAGCCTGATGTTCAACCGCATGTCGCCGTTGAGGATGTGGCTGAACTCGTGGGCGATCACACCTTGCAGCTCGTCGCGATTGAGCTGCGACAGCGCCCCGCTGGTGACTGTGATCGCCGCGTCGGCCGGGGTGAAACCGGCCGCGAACGCGTTGATGCCGGGCTCCTCCGCCAGGACGAACAGGCGCGGGGCCGGCACCCCGGATGCCAGCGACATTTCCTCGACGACGTTGACGAGTCGGCGCAACCGCGGGTCGGAGCTCGTCGGGTCGATTTGGACGGCCCCGACCGAGGCGGCAACGGCCGCCCCGCCCTGGCGCAGCGCGACCGTCTTGGTAATCATGCCGCCGGCGATGATCACCAACGTCACCGCCGTGAGGCCGACGACGACGCCCAGGACCGCTGAGGGATCGGCCCTTCGATACGTCATCGCGACCGCGGCGGCGGCATCGATGAAGGCAACCATCGCCACCACCGCGACGATGAACAGGAACACCAGCTTGAGCGTGCTACTCCGGGCCGCGCGCTGGTGGTCGAAGAAGTTCACGCCGCTCGATGCGTCAGAACTGGACCCGCGGCGCTTCCCGCATCTCCGGGCGATCCGGCGGAAGCTCGAGCAGCGCAGCCGCGGTGAAGCCGAACATGCCCGCGTAGATGTTGCCCGGGAACGTTTCGCGGCGATTGTTGTAGCTCATGACCGCGTCGTTGTAGGCCTGCCGGGAGAACGCAACCTTGTTCTCGGTCGAGGTCAACTCCTCCGAAAGCTGCATCATGGTCTGGTTGGCCTTGAGGTCGGGGTAGCTCTCGGCGACCGCGATAAGCCGGCCCAACGCGCCATCCAGCCGCTGCTGTCCGGCCGAGAGTTGTTGCATCGCAGCGGGATCCCCCGGGTTCGCCTGTGCGGCGGATAGCCCCGCCATCGCCATGTTTCGGGCATTCACCACGGCCTCCAGCGTTTGGCGCTCGTGGGCCATGTACGCCCTGGCCGTTTCGACCAGGTTGGGGATGAGGTCGAAGCGGCGGCGCATCTGGACGTCGATCTGCGCGAACGCATTCTTGTAGGCGTTGCGGGCCCGAACCAGACCGTTATAGCCGGCGATCACCATCACCAGCAGCACGATGAAGACTGCCACGATAGCCACGATGACGCCGAGGACGAGTCCCATGAGGTGTCCCTCTCTATCGGAATTGCCGCATCGCGCGACCACGCCGGATACTAGCGGGGCACTGGTGCCGACGTGGGCGATTCCTGCAGTTCCGAAGTGGCGCAGCGGCCCTCACGTCACGCAGTGAACGCCCGCGCCACCTCGCGTCGACATCGAAACGCGTAAGTAGGCGGAGTCGGCCCAGGTGCCTTGTGGATAGGGCGGAACCAGACGAACCAGTCGCTGCCACGATTGCCGGCACGAATCAGTCGCCGAAACGGCAATGACGGATCGGTGACCGCGTCCGTCTTGTTGAAAGGCGCACCGATGTCCGCGATCGGTGGCAGGAGTGTGCGCAACTCCGGCGGCAACTGCGACACACTGGGCACCTCCTGGACCGCTGTGGTCAGCGCGCACTGAGTGTTGGGCACCGCTGCAGCCGGGACCGCCGTCGCGACAGCTGCCGCGAGCCACATCGTCACGCTATTGCGAAACCACCGCGCCACCGATCTGATTCACCTACTTTCGCCGGTGCCACCAAGGTATCGTCCGGTGCGCCCGGTCGCGGACCAATCCAGCAAACCGGCCGTGTTCATCTGAGGTTCAGCTGAGCGCAATGCGGTCAAGCACGGCGCCGACAGCGGCCAGGACGTCGGCTTCGAAGGCCGCAGAAATCGGTGCTCGATTGAGCAGCCGTCGGCGAATTGCGCCGCCGGCGATATCGATGATGGCCAGTGACAGCAGTTCGCGGGCGCGATCGTCCCCGCCGGTGCGTTCGGCAAGTCTGCGCAGCGCATCGCGAATGGCTGCGTTGCCACTGGCAAGGCGCCGTGCCGCAGGGGCATTGGGATCGGTAAGCACATCTGCGGGGCGAAACGCGGCGAGCAGTCGCGCATCGTCGGGCTGGTTGCGGGCAAACTCCATGATCCACCGTGCGGCACCAAGCGCGGCCTCATTGAGATCGTCTCGGCGCAACTGGTCCAGGAACGGTTCCTGGAAGCGCTCGAGTGCCCGTTGCCATGCGGCGGTCAGGATCTTGTCGCGGGAGCCGAAGCGGTTGTAGAGCGAACCCACCGAAGCACCGCTCAGCGCGGCGATGGCGTCGACGGTGACTGCACGTGCCCCGCGCTCCAGCGCGATCGAGCGCGCGGCGTCGAGCATCGCTTCGGTGTCGTGTCGTCGCGGCCTGCCCACCCAACCCATTGTGCTTGACCAGACTTCGCCGCACTCTTGACTTTTAGAACGATTATTCTAAAATTGTAATGGCTCGATCTGCAGGAGGCGGCATGAACACAGCCGAGTGGCTCCGCCAATCCGAAGCCTTTCTGGGCGCATGGAACCGCCATGATGTCGAAGAGGTTGTGGCGTGGTACACCGAACCCTTCGTCTATCGTGATCCCAACGTCGGAGCGGGGGCCATCGATAGTCGCGACGCGTTACGCCGTTACCTCTCAAAGCTTTTCGATCGCTGGGAGATGACCTGGTCGGCTCGGGAGGTGTTCCCGTTCGACGGCGCCGACGGCGCCGCGGTGACATGGGACGCCACGTTCCGGCTGCGCGCCGGGGATACCCATCTCGAAATCCATGGTGCCGACATCGTTTTTCTCCGCGACGGAAAGGTCGTGTACGACGAAGTCTTTTTCGACCGGTCGCTGCTTGCACCGTTGGTTGCCGGTAACGCGGCCTGAATCGTCTGGCCGGGCACTAGGCTTGTTGTCGCCTTCGACGGCACCCCTCCGCGGACAACGAGGTGAATCGGGTGAACGCAAGAGACCAGGTACTGATCAGCGTCGCCGAGCTGGCCAACCGAATCCGGGCCGGTGACCCGGTCGCCCTGCTCGATGTGCGGTGGCGACTCGACGAACCGGACGGCCATCCCGCCTATCTGCGGGGCCACCTCCCCGGAGCGGTATACGTCTCGCTGGAAGACGAACTCAGCGACCACACCGTCGCCGGCCGTGGCCGTCACCCACTACCCTCGGGGCGCAGTCTTCAGGCGGCCGCGCGCCGCTGGGGAATTCGGCAGGACGGCCTGGTCGTGGCGTACGACGACTGGAACCGGGCCGGTTCGGCGCGAGCGTGGTGGGTGCTCACCGCGGCCGGGATCGAGAACGTCCGCATCCTCGACGGTGGCCTGGCTGCGTGGCGGTCAGCTGAAGAACCATTGGAGACCGGACCAGTGGCGCCTCCCGCCGGGAATGTGCTTGTGGGCCATGATGATCTGGCTGCCGGATGCCGGCCTACCTTGACCGCGCAGCAATCCAGGTCAGGCACGACGCAGCTGCTGGATGCCCGGGCACCGGAGCGCTTTCGCGGCGATGTGGAGCCGGTCGACGCGGCGGCCGGTCACATTCCCGGCGCGATAAATCTCCCCAGTGCCACCGTACTGGCTTGCGATGGAACGTTTCTCGACGAGGATGCGCTTGCCCGGCTGTTATCCGGTTGCGGCATCGGTCCCGACGGCCCGGTGGGCGCCTACTGCGGATCGGGTATCACCGCTGCCATCATCGTCGCCGCGCTCGCTGCGGTGGGTCGTGAGGCAGCGCTGTATCCCGGATCGTGGTCCGAGTGGAGTTTGGATCCGACCCGCCCGGTCGCTCGCGACGCCGGATAGCCGTGCGCGTTAGGCGCCGGCCCAGTTCTGCAGAAACGCCTGGGCAACCAGTGCCGCGTTTTCGGCCGCGATCTGCTTGTAGAGAAAGAACTGGAACGGAAAGCCGGGCAGGTTCAGCGGGTCACCGGGGCCGTCGGACATGCCGCGGATGCCCAGGAACGGTATGCCACGCGCGTTGGCGACCTCTTGCGCCGCCGCCGTCTCCTGGTCCACAGCGTCGAAGGCCGGGTTCTGTACCGGAATCTTCAGGTTGCTGAGCAAGCCGCGGGCCAGGAACGGCAACAGCGCGTGCAGAAAGTTGCCGGTGTAGAGCAGTGAGCGGTCCGGCGCCGAGCACGGCTGGCAACCAAAGACGTCGCCGCCGTTGGGGATACAGGGAAACGCCTGGCCGTTGTTGTTGTCGCTGCTGGAGCCGTCGCCGCCGACGAAGAGTTGCGTCTGTCGTCCCAGGTTGATCAGTGGCACGGTGGGTACGTGCTTGCACAGGCAAGCGGGATTGCCGAGATTGTTGACGTTGCCCAGGCTGACGGCCAAACTCTGGGCCGAGGCCAGCATGCCGGGATCGACGGCCTGAAATGTCGCGCCGTTGTCCAGGGTCCAACGCGCCGGGATGGCCACGTCTCCTATCGCGGTACGTCCGGCGCCGCCGGCGACACCCGAAAACACCACTGCGCCAACGGCAATGCCGGACGAGCAGGTGAAGCGATCAAGGGCGATCTCGGTGGTCCGGGTGGCGTTGACCAGCCCGATGCCGGTCATCGCCACTATCACCCTCTTTCCGGCGATCGCCCCGAGGTAGAAGTGGCGGTGGTGGGCGACGACAACCGGGTTGGGGTCAAGCGTGGTGTGCGCCAAGACCGCGTCGGCTTCGGCGGGAAAAGCCGACAGGATCAGCGTGCGCTGTTGACATGGGCTCACCGTCGCGAAGCCTGCGGCGTCGGCCGTGGTGCTCGCCGACACCGCTGCGGTGGCCAGCGACAAGGCGGCCGCCACCGCGCACGCAGCCCGGAACCGCTCGAGCACGATCCCCCTATCCCCGGCGGAACGTCGTCGGTCGCGGCTGCCAGAACGCACTGTCTCATGGGTGGTATGGCCTAGATTGTGGCGCTACATGACGTAACGGTGGATATTCGTTGTCGTTGTTTTTCGCTAACGATTCCGTGTCGTTATGCCGGGGCGCAAAGTTTTGGCTGCTCCGCCCGCGCTCTTCCTCGGGACGTTGGCCAAGCCACGTTCGGTGAACGCTCCCCACAGGCGCGGGTGAGACGTTCCGCCGCAGGCCGTTACGACCAGTGCCACAGCGACGGCGAGTAGCAACGACGCTCCGGCACGCTGGATCCGCAAGTCGAGGTCGCCGGTCAATTCGCCTGCGGCGTCGAAGTATTGCACACGGTAATCGCCGGGGAAGCCATTGGACGTATCGCCCCGGGCCCGTCCCGAACCGATCCCGCCGCTCGACCGAACCGAGCCAGAAGAGACATACCGCGCATTGATCACGCCGGCTTCCTCGGAGCTGATCTGATATTCGGCAACGCCGATTACCCGGGTAGTGATCATGCCCAGCATGGTAAGCCCCGGCGTGCATGTCTTCGGCCGGAATAGCAGTGCCGAAGACTAAGCTCACGGGACCCGGCCCCGACCAAGGAGGCGCACCCGATGGCACCTGACCCCGCACGCCGTCCGCTCTGGAAACCGTTGGCCACCTTGTGGGTGATCCTGTTGGTCGCCGCGTGCTCGTCGAGCACCCAGACCGGCGCCGGCGGCTCGTCTGCCACCCCGGCCCGAACCAACCCACTCGCGGGTGTGACGGTGCCCGACGCCTTCACCCCGCTGACCGTTGCGCCGATCAGCCGGCCGACATTTCCCTTCCCCGGCAGTGACGGCAAGTATCACTTGGCCTTCGACGTGCAGATCACCAATGCCACCGGGGGGCCGGCCAGCCTCACTGCCGTCGACGTGGTCGATGCGCAGGATCCCAAGAAGCTGCTCGCCTCGTTCGCCGGCCCGCAGTTGGTCGACCCTGCCTGTAACTATGGAAACTGCAACCGATTACGGCAGCTCACTCAACAGCCCTCCGCCGACTTCAGCATCGCGCCCCAGACATCGCGGACGCTGCTACTGGACTTCACCCTTGACACGTTGGCGCAATTCCCGAAGGCGGTCATGCTGCGTCTGCATGGCACCGGGGTGACCAACCCGGCGGTGAGCAACGAACCCGGCCCGCTGGACACCCTGGGTGCTCCGTTCGACATCTCGGCCGGCACGCCGCGGGTGATCAGCCCGCCACTGCGGGGCAACAATTGGGTGGCGTTCAACGGGTGCTGTGATCCGGGCTGGGCGCACCGTGACGCCATCATGCCGGTCAACATGAAGCTGAACAACAGCCAACGTTTTGCGATCGACTGGATGCACATGGACGACCAGGGCAATTTCTACGTCGGAGACCAAACCCGCAACGAAAGTTACGTCTCGTACGGAGTTCCCGTCTACGCGGTGGCCGACGGCACGGTGACCTCAACGCTGGATACTGTGGAAGCCAACGTACCGGGCATCCTGCCGGCAGCCGATCCTGCCCTGGCCGCCAAGATGACAATCAACACCATCGACGGCAATCACATCGTCCTGGACCTCGGTGACGGCGTGTACGCGCTCTACGCGCACCTCATCAAAGGGACGCTGCTGGTCAAACCGGGTGACAAGGTCAAAAAGGGCCAACAGATCGCCAAGCTGGGCAACACCGGCAACTCCAACGCCCCGCACCTGCACTTCCAGCTGATGAGCGGTCCGTCGCTGCTCGAAGCCGACGCCGTGCCCTATGTGCTGGACAACTTCAGTTACCAAGGTCAGGTGAGCACCACCTCGGTGTGGAACGCCGACAACTACCTCAGCGGCTCGTTCTTCGGACCCGACCGATTGCAGACACCCGAGCCGCGCTCCAACCAGCTGCCGCTGTTGCTGGCAATCGCGACCTTCTCCTAAGCTCGGCGAAAGGACCCCGCCCGTGGACATCTTCACCGAATGGCACAGCGGCGGAACGCAATTGCGTTGGCGGTCGACCACCGCCGCCAACGACGGCGCCGAAGTGTCGGTGTTCAGCCGCCGCTGCGGCATGCCCGGGGCGCCGGCACTGGTGCTGGTGCACGGCTTCCCGACGTCCAGCATCGACTACTTCGGGTTGGCGCGTGAGCTGAGTTCGGAGTTCGACATCTTCGTGTTGGACTTCCCGGGCTACGGATTGTCCGACAAGCCGCCGGAGCCCTACGTCTACTCGTTGTACGACGACGCGCGGCTGCTCGTTCACGCCATCAGGCGGGTGTGGCAGCTGACCGGGTTCCGGATGCTCACCCATGACCGCGGCAGCAGCGTGGGCATGATCGCGCTGGGCATGCTGGCCGGCGAAGACGAACCGGCGCTGCCGCTCGACGTTATCATCACCAACGCCAACATCTATCTGCCGCTGTCGAACCTCACCGCGTTCCAAACGGAGCTGCTCGACCCGGCAACGGGGCGGGCCACCGCCGCCGCGACGACACCCGAACTGCTGGCGGCCGGGCTGGGAGCCAGCACCTTCATCCCGCGACGGACGCTGGACGACCCGGAGATCGCCGCGCTGGCGAAGTGCTTTGCCCACAACGACGGGATCTCGGTGCTGCCCGACACCATTCAGTATCTGCATGAGCGGACGGCCGACGAAACCCGTTGGCTCGACGAGCTTTCCACGATGTCCCTGAACACCACGCTGGTCTGGGGACTGCACGACAGCGTGGCGCCGCTGCGCGTCGCCAACCATGTGTGGCAGGCGTTTCTGAAAAACCAGCCGGGGCGCAGCCGCTACTGGGTGGTGCCCGGCGCCGATCATTACCTGCAATGTGACGCGCCCACGGAATTGGCCGAGATCGTGCGCGTCACCGCCGGCGGGGAGGACGTCGGGCTGCAGACGCTGGGGAGCCGGCCCGATGGCGCGGTTCTGGTGGACCAGAGCGACTAGACCGAAGTGATGTCCGTATGACGACCGCAACAATAGCCACGCCGACCGATCGGTAAAACAAGGCGCCCACGTCCGGGAGTTGGGCCTGGTGCGGTACCAGTCGGCGATGAACGGGTGGTGGCGGTACGGCGTCTCGGACACGCAGACGGATCGTAGTGGTGGTCTGCCGGTGAGGAGTCAGAAGTCTGCTCGGGTCAAGAAGCGTTGCAGCGCCGCCATGTTGCCGTCGACCGATACTTGATTGGGCGAACGGCGGCCCCATAAGAGCAGCAGCAGATCGGATGCGGTGGCGGTCACCGTGGCGTCGGCCTGACCGCACGATCGGCTCAGGTGACAGGAGCCTTCTCCGGTTCGGACGGTCCATTCGCCCGTATCGTCGTGGGCGCGCAGGCAGATGGTCTGAACTGGTCCGGCCAGGTCATGTGAGAGACCTGGCAGAACCTCGTCGAGGAACTCATCGATCCCGTCGACTGCGACGGCTTGTTCTATGGGCTCGTTGCCTCCGATGGCTTTGACCGCATCCCAGCAGTGCACACTCGTTTCCTGGGCCACTCTGCGAGCGATGAAGCTGACGGTGTTTCGGCGGCCCCATGTCCATGCCGGTGTGTCCGGGTCCACGCTGTCCAGAATGGTGGCGGTCAGGTCTATACCGCGGCGGAACCAGACCAGCAGGTCATCGTTGGTGGGGCGATCGGGCTCGGTCCAGGCCTCGGGTCCGGCTAGCGCACCGCGTGCCACCATCCGCCAGAACATGTGAACGATCCCAACGTGCCACACCAGATCGGCAATCTGCCACGCCGGGCAGCTGGGCACGATGCGGTCGAGTCGCCCTTCGGCGCCACCGGCGATCCGGCTACCGGCGCGGCGCAGGGCGGCAACATGAGCGGCTGGATTCATAGCTCGGCCATGGTATCGCCTGCGCGTTCCACCAGCGTTGGCTCCGCCCGAGTTGATCAAACCTCCGTTCGGATCATCCGCGCAGGTATTCCCTCCAGGCCATCACCTCATCCACCGATTTGATCACCGCTCTCGCACTCATCCGGACACGCGCGGTCCCGCTACGGTAGTTGCTTGTGAATGCTGGACATGTCTCGAAAGCTGATGCTCCGCAACTTCCCCCGAACCCACTGGAGGAGCCATCGCTCGAGCGATTGCAGAGCCGCACCAGCATGAAATGGCGTGCTTACCCGGCCGATATCCTGCCGCTGTGGGTCGCGGAGATGGATGTCAACCTTGCGCCGACGGTGGCTTCCGCCATCCACAGCGCCGTCGACCGCGGGGACACCGGATATCCTCACGGCACCGCCTACGCCGAAGCGGTGGCCGAATTCGCCTCGCAACGTTGGAATTGGCACGATCTGGAGGTCGGCCGCACCGCGATCGTGCCCGACGTGATGCTCGGGGTTGTCGAGCTACTGCGCCTGGTCACCGACCGCGGTGACGCGGTCATCGTCAACTCGCCGGTGTACGCACCCTTCTACGCGTTCGTGTCCCATGACAACCGCCGGGTCATCGAAGCACCGCTCGGTGTCGACGGCCGGATCGATATGGAGACGTTGGAGCAGGCATTCGCTCGTGCCCGTCAGTCGAGCGGGAACGTCGCATACCTGTTGTGCAATCCCCACAACCCGACCGGCGCCGTGCACACCGTCGACGAATTGAGCGAGATCGCCCAACTCGCAGGCCGGTTCGGCGTCCGGGTGGTGTCCGACGAGATTCATGCTCCGCTCGTCATGAGCGGGGCGCGATTCACCCCGTACCTGAGCGTGCCCGGCGCCGAGAACGCATTCAGCTTGATGTCCGCCTCGAAAGCTTGGAATCTCTGCGGGATCAAAGCCGCTGTGGCCATCGCCGGCGCCGAAGCGGCCACGGATCTTCGCCGCATGCCCGAGGAGGTCAGTCACGGGCCAAGCCATCTCGGTGTCATCTCGCACACCGAAGCATTTCGCGGCGGCGGCGATTGGCTCGACGCCGTGCTGCAGGGCCTGGATGCCAACCGAACGTTATTGGGCGGTCTGGTCGAGCAATACCTTCCCGGGGTGAAATACCTGTGGCCGCAAGGAACTTACCTGGCATGGCTGGACTGTCGCGCACTCGGTTTCACCGAACGGGCCGCCGACGGCCTTGCGGTGGTGTCGGACCTGTCGGGTCCGGCCAGGTGGTTCCGGGACCACGCCCGCGTGGCGCTGAGTTCCGGCCACGTCTTCGGGACGGGCGGGGACGGGCATGTGCGCATCAATTTTGCGACCAGCCAAGCCATTCTGACCGAAGCCGTATCGCGAATGGGCCGGGCGCTGGCCGACATGCATTAGTTAACCCTGGGTTGACGGAGTTACTCCGTTTCGTCGTCGTCGTCTCCGTCGCGGAGCAGTTTTTCAGGGTGATGGAACGTGTTGGTGCGGGGTTGGCCGCGGTCTTGGTG
>NZ_LQOX01000115.1 GCF_002102175.1 Mycobacterium gastri
GAGGATCAACCATTTCGCGGGCATTCTTAAGTGATGCACCGAGGGCGTTTCGCGGGCACTTTTCGTGATGCTTGCCGCTCAGTTGTCAGCAGCGATTGATGGCACTACCCTGTACGGGTATGAGGCATGGGGGCCCGGGGACGGTTATCCGTCTTGTACCGCCTCATGTCCCGCTGCTTCGGCTGGGCCGTGCACCCTCGGCGGCGCAATCGGGTCCAAGTCGGACGCACCGGACGGGAATTCAGCCGCCAAGCGATCGGTTCGGGCCACCGCGAAGGCGAGCGGTGATCGCCGCCGCAGTTGTGGCGGGACTGATTGCTCTGCTGGGTCACTCAGCCATGATGCATTCGGAGCCTCATAGGCCGCATCAACCACATGCGTTGTTGTCGTCGGTGGGTGGTGAGTTCGCTGTCAACATCGACCATGCGCACCTGATCGACGGCTCGTTGACCGAATGCCACGACGTGTTCGCGACCGCGATATTGCCACGGTCGGCCGCCGCGTTGGTCGGATTAGGAGTCGTGGCGACCGTTGTGGCGATCACCGCTAGCTTGGCCGATGTTGTCAGGCCTGCCGGACGGGGCCCGCCACCACTTGGCCCTGCCGACACCGGTCGGGGTCTCTTGACGCGATTCTGCCAGTTGCGTCGCTGATCGGTCAGCCTCAGGTCGTTGTGCCATGCACACGGCCGGTGAGCGTCGACCCATATCCCATGCCGCCGTTTGCGGCGCATATGCGAAAGCAACGATCACATGAGCAATTTGTTGTATCTAGAATCCTGTGAGCGTTTTGAGCTGCCCGGGTTCGGGAGCTCGATCCCCAAGCCGGATTCCTTGCGGCAACTGACTTCTGTTGCCTGCAGCGTCACCGCCGGTCGCCATCGTGGGCCACGCACCATGGTGGGTAACACGCCGGTGTTATGGGTTTCGGAGCCCTTTGGCAGCGGAGATCGTGGCTTTTGGGCGAAGCTGGAAGGGGCTAACCCGGGTGGGATGAAGGATCGCCCAGCCCTACATATGGTGGAATGCGCCCGAGCGCGCGGTGAATTGCGGCCAGGTGCTCAGATCGTCGAATCCACCAGCGGCACCTTGGGATTGGCGCTGGGCTTGGCGGGCCAGGTATACGGCCATCCGGTGACCTTGGTCACCGATCCCGGGATGGAACCCATCGTGCAACGAATGTTGACCGCGTACGGGGTTCGAGTCGACGTGGTCACCGAACCGCATCCCACCGGGGGATGGCAACAGGCCCGCAAAGACCGGGTTGCCCACTTAATGGCCGCCGATCCCCACGCCTGGAACCCCGACCAGTACAACAACCCGGACAACGCCGATGGCTACCGATCGCTGGCACTGGAACTGCTCGACCAACTTGGGCCCATTGACGTGTTGGTGTGCTCAGTGGGCACCGGAGGCCATTCAGCAGGCATAGCGCGCGTGCTGCACCGAGTCAATCCTGACCTGAAGTTGATCGGCGTGGACACCATCGGATCGACGATCTTCGGGCAGCCCGCTGCGGCTAAGCGGTTGATGCGCGGCCTGGGATCGAGCATTTATCCCCGCAATGTCGACTACCCGGCGTTCGCTGAAGTGCACTGGGTGGCCCCGGCCGAAGCGGTGTGGGCATGCCGCGCCCTGGCGAACACCTACTATGCCAGCGGCGGATGGAGCGTAGGAGCAGTGGCGCTGGTTGCCGGCTGGGCAGCGCGCACTCATCAACCCGGCACCAAGATCGCCACGGTCTTTCCCGATGGCCCGCTGCGCTACTTCGACACTGTCTACAACGACGACTACTGCCGCCAACACGACCTGCTCGATGCTGCCCCGCCGGTGGAACCTGCCGTCATCGATGACCCGACTGAACAGGTGGTGCAGTCCTGGACTCGATGCACCAAGGTAGTCGACCCAGCCCTGGTTAAGCAGTAAGGCCGTTCCTGGCACAGTTTGGCAGCTTCGACGGGCCCAACCGGATGCTGCTGGTCAACCAGTTCGGGATCAACGTCGCCTTTGCATGCTGATGCCCTACCCGACTATCTGGCCGGACCACCTGGGCTGTCGGGCTGGTTCTCGGGGTACGCAACTTCTCCCAACAGGACATGTTCGTCCTAGGCGGCACGCTGGCCGACCGCCTGGGCTACAAGCCTGGCCGGCTGCCTGCTGCGCACCGGCGGGTTCGCCTTGCTGGTTGTGGCTCATTCGCTGAGCGCGGCGCTCATCGCCTCAGCGGTCGCCGGTTTGCCGGGGCCCTGTTCAATCCGGCGGTACGCGCCTAGCTGGCCGCCGAAACCGGCGATCGAAGCATCGATGCTTTCGCGATGTTCGACATCTTCTGCCAGGCCGGGATCCTGCTGGGCCCCCTAATCGGACTTGTGTTGGCCGCCATCGACTTTCGGGTCACCGCCGCCGTCTTCGCCGTCCTCACCGTAGCCCAACTTTGGCGCTCCCTCAAACACAGCATCGACCCTGCACCAGAAAAACGCCCATCCTCGACGACTGGCGGGTAGTCCTTGGCAACCGGGTCTTTCCTCTTGCCGCCGCGATGATTGGGTCCTACGTATTGTCTTTCCAGGTCTATCTCGCCCTGCCACTGTACGCGACGACAGCGGGATTTCGTCAATTGAGCCAACGGAAGAACAGGTTGTTCGCCTGCAGTGATCCCAGTGCGCGAGAACGCACCCAACCAGACGACTGATCGGCAAAGGTGGCCCTACAGCATGCAGGACACGCAGCCCTCCACTTCGGTTCCTTCCAGCGCCATCTGCCGCAACCGGATGTAGTAGAGCGTCTTGATCCCTTTGCGCCAGGCATAGATCTGCGCCTTGTTCACGTCACGGGTGGTGGCGGTGTCCATGAAGAACAACGTCAGCGAAAGCCCTTGATCCACATGCTGGGTCGCCGCGGCATAGGTGTCGATGATCTTTTCGTAGCCGATCTCGTAGGCGTCCTGGTAGTACTCCAGGTTGTCGTTGGTCATATAGGGCGCCGGGTAGTAGACCCGGCCGATCTTGCCTTCCTTGCGGATCTCGACCTTGGACACGATCGGGTGGATCGACGACGTCGAGTGGTTGATGTAGGAAATTGACCCGGTGGGTGGCACCGCTTGCAGGTTCTGGTTGTAGATGCCGTGCGTCTGCACCGATTCCTTGAGCCGCCGCCAGTCGTCCTGAGTCGGGATGTGAATGTTGGCGTCGGCGAACAGCCGGCGCACCTTCTCAGTTTTCGGCTCCCAAATCTGCTCGGTGTACTTGTCGAAGAACTCCCCCGACGCGTACTTGGACCGCTCGAAACCCTTGAAGTGCGTGCCACGTTCGATCGCGATCCGATTCGACGCCCGCAGCGCGTGATACAGCACCGTATAGAAGTAGATGTTGGTGAAGTCGATGCCTTCTTCGGATCCGTAGAAGACCCGCTCACGCGCCAGGTAGCCGTGCAGGTTCATCTGCCCCAGCCCGATGGCGTGGGAGTCGTTGTTGCCCTGCTCAATTGAGGGCACCGACGTGATGTGCGTCTGGTCGCTCACCGCGGTCAGCGCGCGGATGGCCACCTCGATGGTCTGGGCGAAGTTCGGCGAATCCATCGCCTTGGCGATGTTGAGCGAACCCAGGTTGCACGAAATATCTTTGCCCACTTTGGCGTACGACAAGTCTTCGTTGAAGTATGACGGTGTGGACACCTGCAGGATCTCCGAGCACAGATTCGAGTGGGTGATCTTGCCCTCGATGGGGTTGGCCCGGTTCACCGTGTCTTCGAACATGATGTAGGGATAGCCGGACTCGAACTGCAACTCGGCCAACGTCTGGAAAAACTCCCGTGCCTTGATCTTGGTCTTGCGGATACGCGGGTTGTCGACCATCTCGTAGTACTTCTCGGTCACTGAGATGTCGGCGAACGGCACTCCGTAGACCCGCTCGACGTCGTAGGGCGAGAACAGGTACATGTCATCGTTGCGCTTGGCCAACTCGAAGGTGATGTCGGGGATCACCACGCCCAGGCTCAGCGTCTTGATGCGGATCTTCTCGTCGGCGTTCTCCCGCTTGGTGTCCAGGAAGCGGTAGATGTCGGGGTGATGCGCATGCAGGTACACCGCCCCAGCACCCTGGCGCGCGCCCAGCTGGTTGGCATAAGAGAACGAATCCTCGAGCAGCTTCATGATCGGGATGACGCCCGAGCTCTGGTTCTCGATGTTCTTGATCGGCGCGCCGTGCTCGCGAATGTTGGTCAGCAGCAACGCAACTCCGCCGCCGCGCTTGGACAGCTGCAGTGCGGAGTTGATCGATCGCCCGATTGACTCCATGTTGTCCTCGATGCGCAAAAGAAAACAATTGTGCACGACCGTGCCCCGAATCGTGTACGTGCGCGTGTCCTCGACGTGGAGGTTGTACACCTTCTCCGGAACTTGCTGCGTGCGCTTCAGCTCGCGAATTCCGTACACGTGCCGCCCGTGTACGACCTGATAGATCTTGCGCGACGTTCCTTTTTGGCCCACGTAGTTGTGCAGGTTCTTGCCGACTTCGAAGATGAACTCTTCATTGGTGCCGGGCAGTCCGGGGACGAACAACTGCCCCGTCACATTGCCTACTTGATTGACGTACTGACGCACTCTGGACACAACTCCCAATCGGCGCGCAATGAGCTGCACCTGATCAATCAACTCCGGATTCACCAGGTCGAGCGCCACGCCGCCCGTGGTACTGCAACCGTCGCCGCGGAACAACCCGGCGAGCAAACCACGCTGAAACTCTTCATCGGCCGTTAAGACATCGTGGGACAACCGCTTCGAACGATATCCTGTGCCGACCAGAGAGAGGAACAGCGACGAAACAACCTTGCTGTTGCACACCATGCGCACCGACTGGTCCGACACACTCTGGTGTACGGCGAGGTCCGCGGCGAACACTCGCTTGAATGCCGCCGCCAACTCCTGCTGGTACTCGAGTTCGTGTGTGCCGATCGTAAAGTGGATGCCATTGGGCGCAGGGCCCGCGAGTCCCGATCGCTTGGAGATATGGCCTTCGGCGACGTACCAGCCGAGAATAAGGCCAAGGTCATACGACTCTTCCACGTAGCGATTCACCGATATGAAGCTCATGTGGTGGCGCTGCTTGTTGCGATGCTTCCGATCAGACTTGACTTTGCGTATAAGACCGTCGACCTCTTCGTACTCGCCCTCCCCGACATACTCCATCAGGTCGTAGACGCGCCGCGACCGTCCCTCCAGCGGTGCTGCCGTCACTATGAAGTCGGTGGGACGGATGTCTTTGGCAGCCAACCAGACGAACCCGTTGAAGGGGTCGGCACCGTCACCGTCGATAAGCGTCTGCACATCTCGCGTGGTCCACACCAGGATCGGATGCTCGGGAGTGCACAGGATTGGCTCTCCGTGCCCGAAATGTGAGATCGACAGGAGGGCTTGGTCGTTGGAATTCTCGACGACGGACTCGACGACGGAGAAGGACCCGTCGTGCGATAGCACCCGGTCACCTGCCCGAAGAGCCTCGATCGCCTTCGGACCTTCAGCTGTATCCACCGGCGTTCCAGCCGGAAAGCAGCTCACCGGCTCGCCGCGCTGCTTCTTGCCCGAGTTCAAAAACGTCGGCGTGGCCGGCTGGAAGCGGCCTTCGATGATCTCGTCGACCAGCTGCTCGGCCAGCGTGGTGTCACCGCCCGCCAACGTGAGCGAAACCATGACCACCCGGTCCTCGAAGCGCTCCAGATACCGCTTCCCGTCGAAAGTCTTCAGGGTGTAGGAGGTGTAGTACTTGAAGGCGCCCAAAAACGTCGGGAACCGGAACTTCTTGGCGTAGGCACGGTCCAGCAGCGACTTGACGAAGTTACGGGAGTACTGGTCGAGAACCTCACGCTCGTAATAGTTCTCGCGGATCAGGTAGTCGAGCTTCTCGTCCTGGTTGTGGAAGAAGACGGTGTTCTGGTTGACGTGCTGCAGGAAGTACTGGCGCGCCGCGAGCACGTCCTTGTCGAACTGGATCTTGCCGTCCGCGTCGTACAGGTTCAGCATCGCGTTCAGCGCGTGATAATCCAGTTCCGCCTGGCCCCCCGAAAGGTGCGAGTGCGCGCCGGAGGTTACAGGCTCTGCAGTGACGGTTGGTGACACGTCTGCTCCTTCCAAAATTCAGCCAGACCCGCACGGACGGCGGCCACGTCGTCCTCGGTGCCCATCAATTCGAAGCGGTAAAGGTAGGGAACGCCGCATTTGCGCGCGACAACGTCACCGGCGTAGCCGAACTCCGGACCGAAGTTGGTGTTGCCGGCCGCGATGACCCCGCGCAGCAGTGCTCGATTGTGCTCGTTGTTCAAAAAGGCGATGACCTGTTTGGGGACATAGCCGCCGGCATTCAGTTTGGGTGTGACCCGGCCGCCGCCGTAGGTGGGCAGTATCAGTACGTAGGGCTCGTCGACCTCGATGCTGCCGTGCAGCGGTATCCGCGTGGCGGGCAGACCCAGCTTCTGCACGAAGCGGTGGGTGTTCTCCGACACGCTGGAGAAGTAGACCAGGTTGCACGGCCTGATATCCATGGCACCGCTGTCTCCTTACCTAGCGCCTGCCCGTGTTATGCGCTCAGCGCAGCCAGGGCGAGCGCCTTGATGCGGTCGGGCCGGAAGCCGGACCAGTGGTCGTCCCCGGCCACCACAACCGGTGCCTGCAGATAGCCCAACGCCATCACGTAGTCCCGCGCCTCGGAATCCAGACTGATGTCGACCTTCTGGTAGGCGATGCCGTTCTTGTCCAGCGCCTTGTAGGTGGCGCTGCACTGCACGCATGCGGGCTTGGTGTAGACGGTGATGGTCATGGGCGTACCGCTCCTTTGCGGGAATCGGGGAACAGGAACTGGCAACGACTCAGGTGGTGCATCTTCGCTATGTTCAGCGGCCCGGCATGCCCCCAGATTCCCGTCGTGGCCACCATGTTGATCGGACATGGCGATGCCGATTCCGGGAAGTTCAGCGGGCCCCGTGAACCTGGTGGGAGCCGGTGAACCTGGGATCTGCCGGTGCCCGAAACACTACACCTAGGGGGTCGGGACGAGAAGAGATACAAGATGTTCTGAATGACATTCTTGAAATTCGCAGGTCGTGGGCGTGTGTTCGAGCCGGTGTCGGCGTGTCGCAGATCACACAACCCGGCGGTGGTACCCATGTCGCCCGGTATATCACCGACCACCGACAGGCTCGTGGTTCGTCGTCCGGCAAGCCGGGCCCAGCAAAGGCGCCGTTGGGGCCCGGCGAGGGCCGTCGGGATTGGCGGAGCGGCGTGCCGGCCCGCCCGCGGTAGCCGGGTCAGCCCACTTCGGCGGCCAGCTTGCCGACGATGTCTCGTAGATTGGCCGACATCTCGGAGCTGTCCGCGGGGGTCTTGCCCGCCAGGGACTGGAACGGAACCGACAGCTTGATCGCGTCGATCACCCGCGCGCCGGCGATGGCGAACGACTTGCGGGTCTCATCGTGGGCCCATACTCCGCCGTATCGGCCCACGGACCCGCCGATGACGGCCAGCGGCTTGGCTTTCAATGCGCCGTCGCCGAACGGGCGTGACAGCCAGTCGATCGCGTTCTTGATGACAGCGGGGATGGTGCCGTTGTATTCGGGGGTGACCACCAGAGCCGCATCCGCTTGCGCCGCGGCCTGTCGCAACGCGATCACCGCCCCGGGAACGCCATCGGGGGTATCGATGTCCTCGTTGTAGAACGGCAACTCCGCCAGCCCTTCGAACACCGTCACGCTGACGCCGTCGGGCGCAACGGCGGCCGCAAGCTCGGCGATCTGGCGGTTGACCGAACCCGTGCGCAGGCTTCCCACCAGCGCCAAAACTCTGATGCCGGAGATGCCGGAGAAATCGGAGACGTCGGAGACATCGGACATATTGCTTCCCTTCGCGTTGGCCTCATCTTTGCACGGCTCAACCGGACTATGGTCCGATTTATTCCATCCGCGTTACTGTGCAGGTATGAGTGACGAGTTGCCGGCGTCGACTCGGCCAGAGCGCGGTGACGCGGCGCGCAATCGCGCCCTGCTGCTGGACGCGGCGCGCCGCCTGGTCGCCAACCGTGGCGCCGATGCGATCACCATGGACGACGTCGCCGCCGCGGCCGGTGTCGGCAAGGGCACGCTGTTCCGCCGGTTCGGCAGCCGGGCCGGTCTGATGACGGTATTGCTCGACGAAGACGAGCGGGCCAGTCAGCAGGCATTTCTGTTCGGCCCGCCGCCGCTGGGCCCCGATGCCCCGCCGCTGGAACGCCTGGTCGCGTTCGGCCGGGAGCGGATCTGCTTCGTCCATGCCCACCGGGAGCTGCTGTCGCAGGCCAACCGGGACCCGAAGACCCGTTACAGCGCGGCGGCGTCGGTGCACCGCACGCATGTGCGGGTGCTGTTGCGCTCGGCTCACACGACCGGCGACCTCGATGTCCAGACCGATGCCCTGCTGGCCCTGCTCGACGTCGACTACGTCGAGCACCAGCTCAACGACCACGGTCACAGCCTGCAAACGTTGGGCGACGCGTGGGAAGGCCTGGCGCGCAAGCTCTGCGGGCGGTGACCGATCCCGATGCCGCGATGGATACTGCATGTCGACCTCGACCAGTTTCAGGCGTCGGTGGAGCGGCGCCGCCATCCCGAACTGGCCGGGCTGCCGCTCATCATCGGCGGCAACGGCGATCCCACCGAAGCTCGCAAGGTGGTCACCTGCGCTTCCTATGAGGCTCGCGACTTCGGCGTGCGGGCCGGAATGCCGTTACGTGCGGCCGCCCGCCGCTGCCCCGGCGCCGTATTTCTGGCGTCGGATCCGCCCGCCTATGACGCGGCCTCCGACCAGGTGATGGCGTTGTTGCGCGACCTGGGGCATCCGGTCGAGGTGTGGGGCTGGGACGAGGCGTATGTCGGTGTGGCCGCCGGGGATCCCACCGAAGTCGCCGAACAGATCCGTGCTGTGGTCTTCTCCGAGACCCAACTGTCCTGCTCGATCGGCATCAGCGACAACAAACAACGCGCCAAGGTCGCCACCGGCTTCGCGAAACCGGCCGGCATCTTTGCGCTCACCGACACCAACTGGATGGCACTGATGGCCGACCGCTCGGTCGACGCGCTCTGGGGCGTGGGTCCGAAGACGGCGAAAAAGCTTGCGGTCCTTGACATCACTACGGTCAGAGAACTAACGAACGCCGACGCCGAGGAGCTGACGTCGGCGTTCGGCCCGAGAACGGGGCTGTGGCTGCTGCTGCTCGCCAAGGGCGGGGGCGACACCGACGTCAGCGCGACCCCCTGGATCCCGCGCTCCCGCAGCCACGTCGTCACCTTTCCGGAAGACCTCACCGAGCGAACCGAAATGGAGTCAGCGGTAAGGGAATTGGCCCGTAAGGCACTCGACGAAGTGGTGGCCTCGCGGCGGCTCGTCACCCGGGTGGCCGTTGTCGTACGCACCTCGACGTTCTATACCCGCACCAAAGTCCGCAAGCTCGATGCGCCGACCACCGACGCCGACGTCGTCATCGCCGCCGCCCTGCGGGTCCTGAACTTGTTCGAGCTGGACCGCCCGGTACGGCTTCTCGGCGTGCGCCTCGAACTCCAGATGCCCGCCTAACCCCCGCCTACCCCAATGCCGGGGCGGGCATCTGGAGTTCGAGGTGCGCGCGTCAGATCCGGCATTGAATGCACGCCGCGCTCGGCGCCGATACAAGCGACCGCGAACTGGGCATTTCACGATTCGCGAAGTCTTGCCGAAGCATGGCCGGGCACAGTCGGTCGTGACAACACGCTGCTCACGAGTGGACAACCTCGCCCGACGGGTCCTCATGGTCCGCGGTTCTCCATGGGGTGAACGTCACGGCCGGTCGCGGATGCGGCTGGGGCTTGGCCTGGGCAGCCCGACGGCGCCCGTTCTCAAGGGCGCACGAAGAAACACTGCTTGACGAAGGACGGCCGCATGAATTTCTTGGTACTGCCACCGGAGATCAATTCCGCGCGGATCTTCGCCGGTGCCGGTGCGGGCCCGATGCTGCAGGCGGCGACGGCCTGGGACGGGCTGGCCGCGGAGTTGCGCGTAGCGGCGGCGTCGTTCGGGTCGGTGGCGTCTGGTCTGGCGCATGGGTCGTGGCAAGGTGCGGCCTCGGCGGCGATGGCTGCCGCCGCGGCGCCCTATTTGGCGTGGCTGCAGTCAGCGGCGGCCCAAGCCGAGCAAGCGGCCGGACACGCGAAAATCGCAGTCGACGTCTACGAGGCAGTGCGCACCGAGATGGTGCATCCGGCATTCGTCGCAGCCAACCGTTCTTCACTGCTGCGGCTGGTGTGGTCGAACCTCTTCGGCCAGAATGCCCCGGCAATCGCCACAGCCGAGGCCCAATACGAAGAGATGTGGGCGCAAGACGTCGCCGCGATGCTTGGCTACCATTCCACGGCTTCCACGGTCGCCACCGCATTGAGGCCTTTCGCTCGCCCGCTGCAGAGCCTGGCGGGCCAGGCTCTGGGCCTGGTAAACGTTGGCAACTCGATAGCTGCCGGCGTGAGCGCGGCCCCGGCGGCAGCCGTTGCCGCGCCTGCCGGGTTGCTTCCATCCGGCGTGTCGAGCATCTTCAATATCGGCTTCGCCAACTTCGGCAGCCTGAATTTCGGAAACGCCAACCTCGGCGATCTCAACCAGGGCAACGGCAACGTCGGCAACCTCAACGTCGGCTCGGGCAACCTGGGCAGCTTCAACCTGGGCTCGGGCAACCTGGGCAGCTTCAACGTCGGCCTCGGCAATATGGGCAGCAACAACTTCGGCTTCGGCAACAGCGGCAGCTTCAACATCGGCTTCGGCAACACCGGCAGCGGCAACATCGGAATCGGCAACACCGGCAACGGCAACATCGGCTTCGGAAACGGCGGGTTCGGGGGCGACAACAACATCGGGATCGGGCTGGGCGGCAGCAACCAGCTGGGCTTCGGCGGGCTCAACTCCGGCACGGGCAACACCGGCCTGTTCAACTCGGGTAGCGGCAACACCGGCTTCGGAAACTCCGGGACCGGAAACTTCGGCCTCGGCAACTCGGGTTCGTTCAACACGGGCTTCGGCAATTCCGGCACGGCTAACACTGGTTTCTTCAATGCCGGCATCGTCAACACCGGCACCGGCAACGTCGGCAACTACAACACCGGGAACTACAACGTCGGCAACTTCAACACGGGCGAGTTCAACCCGGGCGACACCAACACCGGGTTCTACAACACCGGCAACATCAACACCGGCTGGGCCAACACCGGCGATCTCAACACCGGAGCCTTCAACGTCGGCGACATGAACAACGGCTTTTTCGCGCGGGGTAGTGGTGCGGGAACTGCCGGCCTTTCGTATGCCCTGACGATCCCGGAAATCCCGATAAATCTGCCATTGAGTATTCCGTTGAATATTCCTGTCAAGGGCGGCACCACCGACATTTCCCTAGTGCCGTTCACAATTCCCGCAATCGCTTTGAACTTCCCCGCCTTGAGCGGTACTATCGGGCCAATAGAAGTGCCTTCCATCACGGTGACCGGCCCTTTCATCTCCATTAATGTGGGAAGTCCTGAAACGGCTTTGGGCGTTTTCGTTGCCGGGGGTGTCGGACCTATCAACATCCCGATCTTCAATATTCCGGCTGCGCCTGGTTTCGGAAATTCGACCGACGCGCCCTCGTCGGGCTTTTTCAATAGTGGCCGAGGGGGCACTTCGGGATTCGGCAACTTCGGGCCCGACACCTCGGGCTTCTTCAACTTCACCCGCAAGCTCGGCAGTTCAGGCTTCTTGAACGCCGGCCTGCTGCAATCGGGCATCCACAACTTCGGCAACTCCATCTCGGGCTTCGAGAACACCAGCAATCTCGACCTGGAATTTGAGGCCTTGAATTCGGGATTGGGCAATGTCGGCAGCCACCTTTCGGGCATGTTCCATAACAGCGCGGGCGCATCGACGTTCAACTTCGGCTCCGCCAACGGAGGTGGCCTTAATTTCGGCAGCGCGAATCTCGGCAGCTTCAACCTGGGCAACGGAAACATCGGCGGCTTCAACATCGGCGACGCAAATCATGGCAGCTCAAACTTCGGTTTCGCCAACTTTGGGGACAACAACTTCGGTTTCGGCAACCTAGGCGATTTCAACCTGGGTTTCGGCAATACCGGCGTCGGTAACATCGGCTTCGGCAACACTGGGGACTACAACATCGGGTTGGGCAACACCGGCAGCGGAAACATCGGCTTGGCCAACACCGGAAACGGAAACTGGGGTGTCGGGTTCACCGGCAGCAACCTGTTCGGCTTTGGTGGGCTGAATTCGGGATCCAACAATACCGGGCTGTTCAACTCGGGCGACGGCAACACCGGCTTCTTCAATTCCGGTAACGGCAATTTCGGCATCGGCAACACAGGCAGCTACAACACCGGTGTCGGCAATACCAGCAGCACCAGCACCGGCATCGGCAACACCGGCTCGTTCAACACCGGCCTGTTCAACTCCGGCAACCTGAACACCGGGCTGTCCAACGCCGGCAGCCTCAATACCGGTAATCTCAACACCGGCGGGCTCAACACTGGTGATTTCAACACCGGAAGTGGTAATACCGGCTACTACAATAATGGCAACCTGAACACCGGCTCGTTCAACTCCGGAAACCGCAACAACGGGTATTTCTGGCGCGGTGACAACCGGGGACAATTCGGCTTCGACTTTGGTATCACCATGCCCGGGATCCCGTTGAATATCGGCGTTGACGTCCAACTTCAGATACCCGTGACGGGCTTTATAGATGGCATAGCGATCCAGCCGTTCAGCTTGGATGTTCCGATAGACCTCAATCTATTTATAAATTTACCCAATCCTATTCCAAACGTGACCATCCCGCTGGGCTCCGGCGAGTCAATCACCGTCGATATCCCCAAGATTGTCATAAACCGTATCGACCTAGAGAATTTGAACGTCGGCCCCACGGTGATGCACATAGAAATCGTCAACAGCGTCGGCCCCGTCTCGATCCCGGTCATCAACATTCCGGCGACACCAGGCATCGGCAACTCCACCACTTCCCCCTCCTCGGGCTTCTTCAACACCGGCCCGGGCGGCGGCTCGGGATTCTTCAACGCGGGTCAATTCTTTTCCGGGTTCTCCAACGAAGGTGGGCGCTTTCTCTCCGGGTTCGAAAACATCGGCCAACTGACCTCGGGCATCGGAAACATCGGCACTATCGTCACCGGCTGGTACAACACCAGCACCGCAGGGTTGACCGGCGCGTTCCTCTCCGGCATCGGCAATGTCGGCAGCAGACTCGCCGGCTCCTTGCTCAGCGGCACCGGCCAGTAACCAGGTCAGCGCGGCGCCGGGCGGGGCCGCAGCGCGCGGGTGAAGATCGCGTTGACCTGGCGCATCACCACGCTGTAGGGCCACCACGCCAGCCGCTTGAACGCGTACAGCGCACGGATATCCGGCGACGTGTAGATCAGGTACCGGTTCTTCGCCACCCCGGCCAGGATCTTTTCGGCAGCCCTTTCCGGCGAGATGGCGTGGCCGCTGAAGCGGTCGACCCAACGCTTGACCTGTGGGTCGTCGCGGTCCACGCCGGTGATCTCGACCGTGTTGACCAGTGGTGTCCGCACCGCGCCCGGCACCACGACCGACACCCCGATGCGATGTCGTGCGAGATCGAAGCGCAGCACCTCCGAAAGCCCGCGCAGGCCGAACTTGCTCGCGCTGTACGCCGCATGCCAGGGCAGCGCGACCAGCCCGGCCGCCGAGGACACGTTGACCAGATGTCCGCCCCGGCCGGCTGCGACCATCGGCGGAACGAATGTCTCGATCACGTGGATGGGACCCATCAGGTTGATCGCGACCATCCTGCTCCACTGGTCGTGGGTCAGCCGGTCGACAGTCCCCCACGCCGAGACGCCGGCGACGTTGAGCACGACGTCCATGCTGGGGTGACCGGCATGGACGTCCGCCGCGAACGCGGCCACCTGGGCGTAGTCGGAGATATCGAGAACCCGATGCTCGGGCACCTGCGCGCCGAGCGCACCCGCATCGGACACGGTCTGCGCCAAGCCGTCGGCGTCGCGGTCAGTCAGATAGAGTTCGGCACCCTGCGCCGCGAGCCGCAATGCGGTGGCACGGCCGATGCCGCTGGCCGCACCGGTGACCAGGCACCGTTTCCCTGCGTAATACCGCGGTTGCGCCATGGCGGTGACGATACCGGCGGGTCAGGCCTTGGGGGCGCCGCCCCAGAGCGCGTTGAGCCACATCTGTTCGAGCACCCGCACCCGGCGGTCGGGGTCGCTGTCACGGCTGACAAGCAGCGGGTCGCCGGTCAACACGAGCGCGGTGGTGCCCGCCAGGGTACGAATCAGCGTCGGCAGGTCGTCACTGATCGGGTTGGCGGTGCCGGCTCGCATTTCGGCATCGACGACGCCGACGATCTCGCGCAGCACCACCTCGAACTGTCGCTCGAGGATCTCGCGGATCTCGATGTCGGTGTGGCGGGCGGCATTACAGGCCATCATCACCGGGTCGTTGTGCGCATACACAATGGCGGCGCTGCCCACCATCCGTTTGGCGAACTGCTGCGGCGACTCGCCCGGCTGGCGGGGGGCGAAATACTGGGTGAGTTCTTCGAGTTCTTCGGCTGCCTCCGCCAGTATCTGGGCGAGCACTGCGTATTTGGAGTCGAAGTAGAAGTAGAACCCGGAGCGGGCTACCCCGGCCCGGTTGCTGATGGTGCTGACCGACAGTTCCGCAAACGGCCGCTCCTGCAGTAGTTCCCGTACCGCCTGCAGGATCGCCTGCCGATGCTTGTCGCCACGCCGCCGCAATGCCGGCACAGCTTGCTGGTCGGGGGCGTACTCACTCACATGCTGACCATGCACCAAGCCGGGCGAAAAGAAAACTTGACAGCCGTCAAGTTCATTCGAAGGATGGATTTACGTAGTGATGGCCGCCACAACCGGTAAGGAGCGTCATGGCCACGAGCAGGGCGACGATCAGCACCCCGGCATATCTCCTTGCCCAAGCCGAGCGCCGGCTGACCCCGTCGTTCAACAACTTTCCCGGTATGGGGCTGGTGGAGCGTTGGCTGCTGAACACGCAATTTCCGGAGAAGAAGCTGGCCGACCCGCCGCCGGGCAGCGGGCTCAAGCCGGTCGTGGGTGACGCTGGGCTGCCGATCATCGGACACATGATCGAGATGCTGCGCGGCGGACCGGACTATCTGATGTTCCTGTACAACACCAAGGGTCCCGTCATCTACGGGGACTCGCCAGTTTTGCCCTTCGTTGCGGCATTGGGCCCGGACGCCGCTCAGGTCATCTATTCCAACCGCAACAAGGACTACTCGCAGCAGGGCTGGGTCCCGGTGATCGGGCCGTTCTTTCGGCGCGGGCTGATGCTGCTCGACTTCGAGGAGCACATGTTTCACCGGCGGATCATGCAAGAGGCGTTCGTCCGGTCCCGGTTGGTCGGTTACGTCGAGCAGATGGACCAGGTGGTGTCGCAGGTGATCGCCGAGGACTGGGTGATCAACGATGCACGCTTCCTTCTTTATCCGGCGATGAAGGAGCTCACCCTCAACATCGCCTCGATGGTGTTCATGGGCCACGAACCCGGCACCGACCATGAGCTGGTCACCAAGGTGAACAAGGCGTTCACGACGACGACCCGCGCCGGCAACGCCGTCATCCGTGCCAGCGTGCCGCCGTTCACCTGGTGGCGGGGACTCAAGGCCCGGGAACTGCTCGAGCACTATTTCGCCGAACGGGTCAAGGAACGCCGCGGCCAGGAGGGCAACGACCTGCTGACGGTGTTGTGTCAGACCGAGGACGAGGACGGCAACCGGTTCTCCGACGAGGACATCGTCAACCACATGATCTTTTTGATGATGGCCGCCCACGACACCTCGACATCGACGGCCACCACGATGGCCTATCACCTGGCGGCTCACCCGCAGTGGCAGCAGCGCTGCCGCGATGAATCGGACCGCCTCGGCGACGGGCCGCTGGGCATCGAATCGCTGGAGAAGCTGGAGTCCCTCGATCTGGTGATGAACGAGTCGATCCGGTTGGTGACGCCGGTCCAGTGGGCGATGCGGCAGACCGTTCGCGATGCCGAATTGCTGGGCTACTACCTGCCCAAGGGCACCAACGTCATCGCGTTTCCCGGCTTGAATCACCGCCTGCCTGAATTCTGGACCGAGCCAATGACATTCGACCCGGAGCGATTCACCGAGCCACGCAACGAGCACAAGCGACACCGCTACGCGTTCACGCCCTTCGGCGGCGGCGCCCACAAGTGCCTTGGAATGGTGTTCGGCCAATTGGAGATCAAGACGATCCTGCACCGGTTGCTGCGCCGCTACCGGCTGGAGCTGCCGCGGCCGGATTACCACGCGAGCTGGGACTACGGCGGTATGCCGGTCCCCAAGGACGGCATGCCCATAGTCCTGCGCCCGCTGTGATCGCCCGAGGCCGGCGAGCAGCCTGTCGACGCGGGCACGCCGACTCCCCGGGGTGGCCGTGAGCGACCGGGCGCTGCGCAGTCGCGTCGAAGCCTCTCTACGCCAATAATGCCGGGCTGAGTCGCGGCCTTGCCGCACGCTTTGCGCATCAAGCGCACCCCGCAAGCTCAACGTCGCAAAACACCGCACTGTTCGGCCAGTTGGCGATAGCATCTGATGCGGGCGGAATCGCCAAACTACGGGTGCGGTCCAGCAAACGAAAGGCACGGTCGATGAGCGCAAAAGAGACCAGCAGGACGGTGCAGGCGGTCAAGACGGTGGTGGTAGTGCTGGCCGCGGCATTCGCGGTGGTAGCGGCCGGGTGCGCCGCTCAACGCGAGCCTTCCAACCCCATTACGAGCGTCATTACGAGCGTGGTGCCAGAGTAGGGGTTGGCCCGCGCCGGGGTTTCGATCACACCGCCACGCGCACCGGCAATTACAGATTTCGACCTTCGGAAACCAGGACTGCGGCTACAGATTGCGCCATGTGCCCGGTAGGGCACTTCGCGTTCGGACCAGCTGCATTGTCGGCTCGCCGCATCGGACGAAAGTAAGCCACCGGACACTTTCCCCGGCCCATATCCCGCAGGGTCGCTCCGGGTGGGTTTGATTTGCGGCAGGTCAGAACCATTAGGGCAAAACAGCCCGCCGCGCGCAGCGACGGCATAACATCTGCAGACAGTCATCGTCGGAATTCACATAAATCTGCACAGCAGCAATTGAAAGGCACGGCCGATGAGTGCAAAAAGTAAAGGGTCCCGGGCAGTTCGGATAGTCGTCGCGGCCCTGATCGCGGCGTTTGCAGCCACCGCGGCGGTGAGCTGCAACAGCTCCGATAACTGCAAGACCACCACATGTACGATTCCGTCGGTGCCATCGCCGAGCGGGTCGCTGGGGTAAGTTCGACGCCCGATCGCTGCGGTCGTAACGCCGCCGACGGACCTCGCTAGCATCCGGAAGCCGCCGACGGCTTGAGCCGAAGGTATGCCTGAATGGTGGTGCCGTTTGCCGTGGTGTAGGTACGCACCAAATCCGCCATGGCGTTGACCAAAAACAGCCCGCGGCTGGCGGTTGCGCAGGTGCTCGGGAGTTGACGTCCGACGAGCGGCTGATCGAACCGTCCGCTGTCGCGCGCCTCACAGACCAGATGCTCATCGTGCCGCCAGAAGGCAAGCTGGCATTCCCCGTCGGCGTATTGCAGGCTGTTGGTGGCCAGCTCGGTGGTGATCAAACGCAGATCTTCCAGGCTGTCCTGCGCCAAGCCGACCCATTCGGCGTAATCGACCGCGAACGAACGCGCGGGCCGCAGGTCTGTGCTATCGCGCACCAAGTAGGTCACAGCGCCCGGGTTAGGGGGTAGCGGCTGATTGCAGCGCACCAGCGTCGTTTCCGGGGCGTAATCGGCATTGTGATAGGCCGACCCGCACTTCCACAACAACGGATGGGTAGCGCGGGCATCCGCCAGCAATTCGTCGTCGAGCCGCTCGGCGTCGTAGAGACACAACCCCATCACGCTGTGCGGTGCCAACGCCCGGTTGACCAACGCCTCATGCTGCATACACGCCACACACTCGTCCGCGGTGCGGCCGGGCCAGACTAGTTGGCTGACGATCCGCACCCGCCGATCGGCGTATTTGGCCGCGAAGGAACTCGCTACGGCCAGGAATCGGCCCGGATTGTGTGCGACACGGGCGATGTCGATCATTTGCAGCTCGGCTGTAGCGGTACCGCGGGCACCCAGTTCGGTGCGCAGCGATGCCAGCCAGTCCGCCGGTACCGCGACCAGAACCGGTTCGCCCAGCGCCACCCCGTCGGACACGAAGCGTCCGACGACGTCGAGATACTCCCGCTGGGAGTGATACAGCAGCGCGGAATGGACGAAGCCTCGTCGCTCGGTTTTCGTGCTCATCGTCATATCAGCGCTCCTGCCCTGCGCCGGCACCCATGCTGGACCGGGCTCGTTATCCGGGTAAGCATGTACCCAACATGGGCGTTCGTTATGCGCGAACCTGGCTCGACCGAGTTCTACAGCCACCAAGACGCCGCCGCGTCGAGATGGCGACGGATGCGGTAGCGAGCCAGGCTGTCGTCGCCGGCGCGGATCGCCTGCAGAATCCGCAGGTGAGCGTGTTCGACGGCGACGACGTCCGCTGCGGTCGGTGGCTGCGCTCCGGTGCTGGACCAGTGCCGGCGAAAGAGTTCGGCGATTATCCGGAGAAACAGCTCCAGCAGCGCATTGCCGGCCAGCTGAGCCAGGCCGATATGGAACCGGAATTCCTCGACCGCGGCCTTACGCATTTCGCCTGCTGCCTCGTCGGCGGCGAAATCCGTGGACGGGTCCAGCGTGTCGAGCATGGCCGCCACCTCGGGCTCGTTACGAAGCTGCACGACTTTCGCCACGTTGGCGATCTCGATCGCATCCCCCACGCAGCGTAGGTCTTCGCGACTTGGCTTGCGGTACTGCAGGTACAGCGCGATGGTGTCGATGCAGGCCTGCGCCTGGGGCCGGGTGACGACCAGCCCACCGCCGGGCCCCCGGCGCATGTGGGCGATCGTGTGGTATTCCAGCAGCCGCACCGCCTCCCGCAGCACCGCGCGGCTCACGCGATAACGCTCCAGCAGCGCGGCCTCGGTTCCGAAAACCGAGTCGACCTGCCAACCGGTGGCGGCGATATCGTCGGCGATCGTGGCGGCCAGCACTTCGGCGAGCTTGCCGCGGGGCGCTTCGAGGTCCAGCCGCCGTACCTGCCGGGGCGGTGCCCCTGACCTATCACCGCGCTGATGCCGCTGCAGCCAGGCGGTCACCGCTTGCACGTGCCGCTCGCTGAGCGCCTTGGCGCGCGCGGAATCTCCGGCGGTGACTGCCGCGGCGATACCCGAATGGTCGTGGTGCAGCCGGTCCAGCGCCTCCAGCGCCTCGGTCGCCGAGTCGGTCCGCGAGGACAGCGCATAGCGTCTGGTCAGTCGCATCGAGACTTCGATAAACAGCTGTAGGACAGGGTTTTTCGATTGCCGTGCAAGCGCCACATGGAACTCGTCGCGCGCGGCGGGCAATCCCGGCTGCTGCTGCTCCGCACCCAACACCGCCCGCAGCCGCTCGATTCCGGCTTCGTCGATCTGTTCGGCGGCAAGAGCAGCAGCCAGCGGCTCGAGCACCAGGCGCGCGTCTAGCAGGTCATCCAGGGTGGTGCCCCGGTATTCGAGATAGATGACGACGGCGCGGGTCGCCGGTCCGGCATCGGGTGCGCAGACGAGCAGCCCGCCATTGGGTCCGCGACGCATCCGCGCCACCTGATGGTGCTCGACGAGCCGAACGGCTTCGCGCAGCACCGACCGGCTGGCGCCGTATCGCTTCTGCAGAGCGCCTTCCGAGCCCAGCGACGCCCCGACGGGCCAGCCGCGGCGGACGACCTCGGCCTCGATGCAGCGGGCAATCTGCACAGCTCGCTTGTCGGTCCGGACTGCCTGTGGCTCTACACTCAATTAAGCTGCCCCACAACGAGATTCAGCAAGTCAGCAGCATGCATCCGGCCACCGGACCGCCGCCCACCGACACCACGCCGACCTCCGGGCGCTGAGCCACCTGCCGCTCCCCCGCCTCGCCGCGCAACTGCAGACACCCTTCGTGCAACGCCCAGTAGCCGTGCATGCGCCCCGCCGAAAGTTGGCCTCCGTAGGTGTTCAATGGCAGTTCGCCGTCACGGGCGATCCGCGCCCCGCCCTCGACGAACGGGCCGGCATCGCCGTCGGCGCAGATACCCAGGGCCTCCAACCAGGCGATGGTCAGGAACGTAAAGCCGTCGTACAGCTGGGCGACGTTCAGGTCGGCCGGTGTCAGTTCGGTCCGTGACCACATCTGGGCCGCCGCGTCCGACATCGCCATCTTGGGGTAGTCGTCGCGATGAAACCACCCGCCGGCGCCGTCGGATCCCCCGATCGCCTCGACTGCCACGGCGCGGTGCGGGCAATCGCGGGCATACCCGGCGCTCGAGACCACCACCGCGATGGAACCGTCAATGGGCACATCGCAATCCAGCAGCCCGAATGGCGTCGACACCGGCCGCGCGCCCAGATAGTCGGCCATCGTCATCGGTTCGCGGTAGACCGCCAGCGGATTCAACGCCGCGTTGCGCCGGCCGTTGAGGGCAACCCAGCCCAACTGCTCCTTGGTGGTTCCGTAGAGCTCCATGTGCCGACGGCAATTCAGCGCCAGCCAGTTCGCCGCCGAATAGGCTTGTGCGGCAATCAGATCGGTGATGTCGTCCATCGGCCCGACGACGGGCCGCGGGGCACCCTCGGGTAGGTCCAGCATCCGCGCCAACGGCGGGGCCGGCGCATCGTCTTGCGGTTTCACCGGTACGGTTCCGCCCAGCATCTGGATGGTCCGGTAGACCACCACATGCCGGGCGCGCCGCTCGGCCACCGCCCGGCACGCTGACATCACCGGACTCAGCAACCCGCCTGTGCCGAAGCCGGATCCGCAATCCCCGGCGTCGATCCGCAGCTCGGCGTTGACCTCGGCAGCGGGGGTGTCGCCCAGGGTCGCGATGCCGTCGATGTCGGCGGCGACCAGGCCGGCGTCGTCGATGGCGGCCCGCACTGCTTGCATGGTCAACTCGAGCCCCGGGATGCCGGTGCGCCGGCCGATGCGCGAGATGCCCAGGCCGGACAGGATCGCGTCCTTCTCGAAATACTTCACCTGCGCCGTCCGGTAGCCGCGTGTACACGAATCAATAGAGTGTACTGTATTGGTCGTGTTCGCCCAGCCGCTGCTCATCGAGCACTGTGACCACTGCGCGCGGTGGGTGCATCCGGCCACCGGCGAATGCCGCGACTGCGGCGGGCCACTGGTGGCCCGGCCGGTGTCCGGGCGCGGCACGGTGTTCACCTACACGGTCAACTATCACCCGTACAACCCGGACATCCCGACCCCCTATGTGATTGCCTTGGTGGAACTCAGCGAACAGAGGGGGCTACGTGTTGCCGCCAATATCGTTGGGTGTGAACCGGATTCGGTGACCTGCGGAATGCCCGTCGAGATCCGGCCGGAGCGGGGTTCCGGCGGCGCCCCGCTGTTCGCCCCGGTGTAGTGGCGCCAGCCGGCGTCAGTTGATCAACGGATCGCGCGGCATGCCCAGAATCCGCTCAGCGATCTGGTTGCGGGTCACCTCGGAGGTACCCCCCGCGATCGCCATGCCACGCGCGCCCATGACCATCCGGCCGACCACCGCACCGGGACCGTCGAGCAGCGCGATCTCGGGTCCCAGCAACGCCGCCGAGATGGCAGCGCCTTCGATCATGTGCTCGGCCAGCTTGAGTTTGGTGACATTGCCTTCCGGTCCCGGGCCCGCACCTTCGACGCTGCGTGCGGCACGGCGCAGGTTCAGCAGCCGTAGCGCGTGATCTTCGGCCAGGAAGTACCCGACCCGAACCTCGGCTCCCGCCAACCGATCTGCTCTCCGCTGGGCCAGCTGCACCAGTTTGGCTGCCAGCCCTTCGTACAAGGACCCACTGCCGCCGATGCTGACTCGCTCGTTGCCCAGCGTCGCCCGTGCGACCGTCCACCCGGAGTTGGGCGCTCCGACGACGTCCTCGTCGGGAACGAACACGTCGTTGAAGAACACCTCGTTGAATTCCGAGCCGCCGGTGATCTGTCGCAGCGGACGCACCTCGACGCCGGGCGATTTCATGTCGATGATCACCGTGGTGATGCCGGCGTGCTTGGGGACGTCGGGGTCGGTGCGCACGGTGGCCAGGCCACGGGCGCAATACTGGGCCCCGCTGGTCCACACCTTCTGCCCGTTGATCTTCCAGCCGCCGTCCACCCGGGTGGCGCGGGTCTTGACCGACGCCGCGTCCGAGCCGGCGTCGGGCTCGGAGAACAACTGGCACCAGATTTCTTCCTGCCGCAGCGCCTTCTCCACGAATCTTTCGATTTGCCAAGGTGTTCCATGCTGGATCAGGGTCAGGATCACCCAGCCGGTGATCGAGTAGTCCGGGCGTTTAATGCCGGCCTTGCCGAACTCCTCCTCGATCACCAACTGCTCCACCGCATCCGCGGCGCGGCCCCACGGTCTGGGCCAGTGCGGCATCACGTACCCGGTCTCGATCAGCTTGTCCAGTTGCGCCTTCTTGTCCAGAGCCGCGATCTCGGCGGCGTCGGCGCGGATCCGGGTGCGCAACTCTTCGGCCTCGGGCGGCAGGTCCAGACTGTTGGCGCGGGTGGCCCCGGCCGCGGTGCGAGCGAAAACATCGCGGGCCGGCGCGTCTCCGCCCAGCAATCCCGCGGTCACCAGCGCCCGGCGCAGGTGCAGATGGGCGTCGTGCTCCCAGGTGAACCCGATGCCGCCGTGCACCTGGATGTTGAGCTCGGCATTGCGCGCATAGGCCGGAAACGCCAGCGCCGCCGCCACCGCCGCGATCAGGCGAAACTGTTCTTCATCTTCGGATGCCGCGCGGGCGGCATCCCACACCGCGGCGATGCCGGACTCCACCGCCACCAACATGTTGGCGCAATGATGTTTGACCGCTTGGAAAGTCGCGATGGTGCGGCCGAATTGCTGACGCACCTTGGCGTAGGCGACGGCGGCGTCGACACAGTCGGCCGCGCCGCCGACCGCCTCGGCGGCCAGCAACGTCCGGGCCCGCGCCAGCGCCGATTCGCACGCCCCCGACAGGATGTCGTCGGCGCTGATGCTCACTTGGGTCAGCCGAACCCGCCCGGAACGCCGGGTGGGATCGAGGTTTTCCGGCACGTCTATCGACACACCCGCCCGGCCGCGGTCGAGCACCAGCACGTCGTCGCCGGCCGTGACCAGCAGCAGATCAGCCAGCCCGGCACCCAGGACCACGCCCGCCTCGCCGTCGGCGACGCCATCGGTGACCTGCACCCGGCTGTCGAGACCCACGCCCGCGGTAACGGTTCCGTCGATCAGGCCCGGCAGCAGCCGGGCCTTCTGCTCGGCGGTGCCCTCTTTGGCGATCACCGCCGATGCGATGACGGTGGGCACGAACGGTCCCGGCGCCACCGCGCGGCCGAGTTCTTCGATCACCACCACGAGTTCGGGCAGCCCGTAGCCGGAGCCGCCGTGCTCTTCGTCGATGTGTAGACCCAGCCAGCCGAGTTCGACCAGCTGCGGCCAGAAGGGCGGTCGCTGTTCCTCGGCCGCGTCGAGTGTTGACCGCGCTGCCCAGCGGGCCTTCTGGGCCGTCAGAAACCCGCGGGCTACCTCGGCGAGTTCGCGGTGGTCGTCGGTGAGTGCGATACCCATCAGGGCCTCCTCGCGGCACTGCGCGGCCCGCGCCGTCGCGGGTCCTGCTGATTTTCTAAAGAGTGTACTCAATCCAGGCGCGCGCCCGGCCGACTCGGTCGGTTACTTGGGCGCGAACCGCTGGCCGGCGTCCAGGCGGATGCACTGACCGTTGAGCATCGGGTTGTCCACGATGGCCGCCGCCAGCTTTGCGTACTCGATAGGCCGGCCCATCCGCTTCGGGAAGGCCGCGTCTTTGACCAGCTGGGCCGCCATCTCGTGGGGAACCATGGCGGTCAGCCCGGTCAGGAACAGGCTCGGCGCGATGGCCAGCACCCGGATTCCCATCGACCCGAGGTCACGGGCCATGGTCAGGCACATGCCGGCGATCGCGGCCTTGGCGGCGGTGTAGGCGACCTGCCCGATCTGGCCCTCGAAGGCCGCGATGGATGCGGTGTTGATGATGACGCCGCGCTCTCCGGTCGATTCGGGGTCTTCCGGGTCGTTCTTGGCCATGTGCGCGGCCGCCAGCCGGCTGATGTTGAAGGTGGCGATGAGGTTGAGATCGATGACCGACTGGAAGGATTGGAGGTCGTGGGGGCCGGATTTGGTCAGGGTCCGCTTGGCGATGCCGCCGCCCGCGGTCGTCACCGCGACATGTAGTCCGCCGAGGTTGTCGACCGCCGTTTGCAAGGTCTCTTCGGTTCCGGTGAAGTCGGTGACGTCGACCGGGTAGAACGCGCCGCCGAGCCCCTCGGCGACGGCCTTGCCGTCGGAGTTCTCGCGGTCGAGCACCGCGACGTGCGCGCCACGTTGGGCCAGCAACTCAGCGGTCGCGCGACCCATCCCCGACGCACCGCCGATGACGACGACCTTCTTGCCGCTGATCTCCATCCGGACCTCCCTGCATTGGCTTGTCAGAATTCTGGCAATCTGTAACGTTATCTAGGCACGCTAGCGTGTCGGCCCGCAACGGTTGCCGGCGAGTCATGCCAAGCTGAACCGTGCTCCTTCTCGACGTGGCCACTACCTCACTCGACGTGGGCGCCACCTCGTCGCGGCTGAGCAAGGTCGAACGCATCGCCGACCTGCTGCACCGTGCCGCACCCGACCCCGAGCTGGTGGCGGTCCTCGTGGCGTGGCTCTCCGGCGAACTGCCACAGCGACGCATCGGTGTCGGCTGGGCGTCGTTGCGGTCACTACCGCCGCCGGCTGGGCATGCGACGCTGACCGTCGCGGGCGTCGACGCGGCTTTCTCCGAGATCGGCGCCACCTCGGGTAGCGGCTCGCAGGCACGCCGTGCGCAGTTGGTCTTCGAGTTATTCTCGGCCGCAACCGAATCCGAGCAGACCTTGCTGCTGCGGCTGCTAAGCGGAGAGCTGCGCCAGGGTGCGCTGACCGGGATTATGACCGACGCCGTCGCCAAGGCGGCGGCGATCCCCACTGGCGTGGTGCAGCGCGCCGCCATGCTGGGCGGCGATCTGCCGGCCGTCGCCGCCGCGGGTCTGACCGGCGGGGCGGCGGCGCTGGACGCGTTCACCCTACGGGTGGGCCGGCCGGTGGGCCCGATGCTGGCGCAGACCGCGACCGGTGTGACCGACGCGCTCGAACGTCACGACGGCACAACGATATTCGAGGCAAAGCTGGACGGCGCCCGAGTACAGATTCACCGCGCCGGCGACGACGTCACCGTCTACACCCGAAGCCTCGACGACGTCACCGCCCGGCTGCCGGAAGTGGTGGAGGCAACGCTGGCGCTGCCGGTGCGCGAGCTGGTCGCCGACGGTGAGGCGATCGCGTTGCGACCCGACCACCGTCCGCATCGCTTCCAGGTCACCGCGTCCCGGTTCGGCCGATCGGTCGATGTAGCGGCCGCCCTTGCAACCCAGCCGCTTTCGGTGTTTTTCTTCGACATCTTGCATCGTGACGGCGACGACCTGCTCGACGCGCCGACCACCGAACGGCTAGCCGTCCTGGACGCCGTCGTGCCCGCGAGGCACCGGGTGGACCGGCTGATCACGTCCGATGCGGCCGCCGCGGCCGCCTTTCTGGACGCGACACTGGCCGCCGGTCATGAAGGCGTGATGGCCAAGGCGCCGGGAGCGCCGTACCAGGCCGGGCGTCGCGGCGCGGGATGGCTCAAGGTCAAGCCGGTGCACACGCTGGATCTGGTGGTGCTGGCCGTGGAGTGGGGTTCGGGTCGCCGTCGCGGAAAACTGTCCAACATTCACCTGGGCGCACGGGATCCGGCCAGCGGCAAATGCGTCATGGTGGGCAAGACGTTCAAGGGGATGACCGACGCCATGCTGGACTGGCAGACCGCCCGGTTCACCGAGCTGGCCATCGGTGGCACGGACGGGTATGTCGTCCAGCTGCGCCCCGAGCAGGTGGTCGAGGTGGCGGTGGACGGGGTGCAGGGGTCGTCACGTTATCCAGGCGGAGTCGCGTTGCGGTTTGCCCGCGTGCTGCGTTATCGAGACGACAAGAGCCCCCACGACGCCGACACCATCGACACGGTGCGCGCGCTGTACTGAGCGAGCCGCAACAGCCACGCCGGCGACGCGTCGCCGGATTCACACTCTCCCAGCTATAGCCGGGCGAATTGCGCTCTGTCTTCGGTGAATTCGGCCAGCATCCCCGTCGTCAGCGTCGGGCGGACCTCACCGATCGCGGTGAGGTAGTCCTCGGTGGTCGCCGGCTCCCCGCGGCCGTGCGCCATCTCACGATCGAAGGCCACCTGCGCTCCCTTGCGGGCCGCAAACTCGATGTCGGCCGGGGTGAACAGCTCGGTGGCCGCGACCAGCCGGTCGATGTCGATGCCCGAGTTGGCTTGGCCCAGATAGCGTTTCCATACCGCCATGCGCGCTGGCCGATCCGGTGGGCCGACCGGTATGACGTAGTCGAAGCGTCCGGGCCGCAAGAACGCCGAGTCCAGCGAGTGCACGGAATTGGTGGCGCAGACCAGCAGCCGCCCGTCGTGCTCGCGGAACGACGGGATGAGTTTCAGCAGTTCGTTGGTGACACCGGTTTCGACGGTGCTGGCACCGGCCCGCGCCACCGCGATCTCCTCGACCTCGTCGATGAACAGCACCAGTTCGTCGAGTTCGTCGAGTTCTGCGAACACTTCCCGAAGGGATGCCGCCAGACCGCCCGGTGCCGCGGCAGCCAGCCGCGACGGGAACAGCTCGACGAAGGGCCAGCCCAGCCTCGACGAAATCCCTTTGGCGAAACTGGTTTTCCCTGTCCCCGGTGGCCCGAAGAGGATCACCGCCTTGGGTGGGCGCACGCCGTAGCGGTCGGCGACCTCGGGGTAGGCCAGCGGGGCGATGATCCGCTGCTCGATGATCTGTTTCTCCTGTTCCATCCCGGCCAGGTCCTGCCACAACCCCGGCGGCAGCAGCCGCCCGCCCAGCTCGGCGAGCACATTGGCCTGGTCCGGCCGCAGAAGTTCAACCGTCTCGTAGTACACCAAACCGTCGCGACGGGTATAGCCGGAGTTGTCCAGCGCCGCCGATCCCGTCGCCCCCGCGGGCAGCACCGTGCAGATCTTGCGCACCCCGGCCGACCGCAGCCGGCGCTCCAGATCGGCCAGCAGCGCGCTGCCGATACCTCGCTGCCGCCAGCGTGCTGCCAGCGCGATCAGCAGGATCCAGGCCCGCTCACCGTCGGTCCGCGCAACGGCCATACCGACCACCTCGTCACCGACCTCGGCGACGACCGCGGGCTGGCCTGCCCGAGCGGCCGCCATCACCTCGGCGACAGTGAAAACCGGCTCCGGGGACCCGGGAGTACGGCTTTGATCCCATACCTGGATCGCCTGGTCCAGGTCGTCGTCGTCGTAGTCACGCAATCGCCACAACGGCATCACCCAACGGTATGCCTGTTGCCAGGCTGCGCACAGCACCGTGGTAATGCAAGGATCACCGGGAACACCCGAGCGTGCGCCAAAGAGGGAGGGCCGGTGGCCGGCGACGTCAGCTACATCCGCACCGACGCCGACCTGCCGCCCGTCGCCGTCGTCGACCGCTCCCCGATCACCCTGAAGCACAAGATCTTCATCGCCGTCGTCGCCGTAATCGGCGCGGTCGCCTGGGGGATCATCGCGTTCGCCCGCGGCGAAACGGTCAACGCGGTGTGGCTGGTGGTCGCCGCGGCCTGCACCTACGTCATCGCGTTTCGGTTCTATGCCCGGTTGATCGAGGCGAAGATCGTCGCGCCGCGCGACGATCATGCCACCCCGGCCGAATACCTCGACGACGGTATGGACTACGTGCCGACCGATCGGCGGGTGGTGTTCGGCCACCATTTCGCCGCCATCGCCGGGGCCGGGCCGCTGGTGGGTCCGGTGCTGGCGGCCCAGATGGGTTATCTGCCCAGCACGCTGTGGATCGTGCTCGGAGCGGTGTTCGCCGGCTGTGTGCACGACTACCTGGTGTTGTGGATCTCCACCCGGCGCCGCGGCCGTTCCCTGGGGCAGATGGTTCGCGACGAGCTCGGCGCCACCGCCGGCGTGGCCGCCCTCATCGGGGTACCGGTCATCATCGTGATCGTCATCGCCGTGCTGGCACTGGTGGTGGTGCGCGCTCTTGCGCAAAGCCCGTGGGGTGTCTTCTCGATTGCCATGACCATCCCCATCGCCCTGTTCATGGGCTGTTATCTGCGGTTCCTACGGCCCGGGCGGGTCGCGGAAGTGTCGATCATCGGGGTGGCGTTACTGTTGCTCGCCGTCGCCTCCGGCGATTGGGTCGCCCAGACTTCTTGGGGCGCGCGGTGGTTCAGCATGTCGCCGGTCACGCTGTCGTGGCTGCTGATCTGCTACGGCTTTGCGGCGTCGGTGCTGCCGGTGTGGTTGCTGCTCGCGCCGCGCGATTACCTGTCGACGTTCATGAAGGTGGGCACCATCGTGCTGCTGGCCGCGGCCGTGTGCGTGGTTCGCCCGGTCATCGTGGCACCGGCCGTGTCGCGGTTCGCCGGCGCCGGCGACGGGCCGGTGTTCGCGGGTTCGCTGTTCCCCTTTTTGTTCGTCACCATCGCGTGCGGGGCACTGTCCGGATTCCACTCGCTGATCTGCTCGGGAACAACGCCGAAAATGCTGGAGAAGGAAGGCCAGATGCGCCTGATCGGCTACGGCGGCATGATCACCGAGTCGTTCGTGGCGGTCATCGCGCTGCTCACCGCATCGATTCTGGATCAGCATCTGTACTTCGTGCTCAACGCCCCGGCCGCCCAGACCGGCGGCACCGCGGCCGGCGCCGCGCACTACGTCAACGGGCTAGGGTTGGGCGGGAACCCGGTCACCGCGGATCAGGTCAGCGGCGCCGCGGCCAGCGTGGGCGAGCGCTCGATCGTGTCCCGCACCGGCGGGGCGCCGACGCTGGCCTTCGGCATGTCCGAAATGCTGCACCACGTGTTCGCCGGCGCGAATCTCAAGGCATTCTGGTACCACTTCGCGATCATGTTCGAGGCGCTGTTCATCCTGACCACCGTCGACGCCGGCACCCGCGCCGCGCGTTTCATGGTCTCCGACGCGTTAAGCAACCTCGGTGGGCCGCTGCGCAGGCTGCAGAATCCGAGCTGGCGCCCGGGCGTATGGGTGTGCAGCCTGGCGGTGGTCGCCGCCTGGGGCAGTACCCTGCTGCTCGGCGTCACCGATCCCTTGGGTGGTATCAACACGCTGTTCCCTTTGTTCGGCATCGCCAACCAGTTGCTGGCGGCCATCTCGCTGACGGTGATCACCGTCGTGGTCATCAAGAAGGGCCGCCTGAAGTGGGCCTGGATACCAGGGGTGCCGCTGCTGTGGGATCTGGCCGTCACGCTGACGGCGTCGTGGCAGAAGGTGTTTTCGGCCGACCCCGCTGTCGGCTACTGGACTCAGCATTACCAGTATCTTGCGGCCAGAAACGCCGGCAAGACGGCGTTCGGTTCGGCGGCCAATGCCGGCCAGCTCGATGACGTCATCAGAAACACGTTTGTCCAGGGCACTTTGTCGATCGTCTTCGCGACGGTCGTCGTGGTGGTGTTTGCCGCCGGGGTTATCGAGGCGCACAAGGCAATTCGTGGAGCGGGCCGGCCGTTGACCGAGGACGACCCGGTGCCGTCGAAGTTGTTCGCGCCCGCCGGCCTCATTCCGACGGCCGCGGAACGCGAACTGCAACGCAGATGGAACGAGCTGTCGGGACCTGCCAGATTTCCTGACGTTCGGTGACTCCGAGTCCGGACCGGATCAAAGCTGCCGCGTCCTCCCTATGGCGAGCAGCCCGCCGTCGTCACTGACGGCACGCCGGAGACCGCAGGTAGTGCCGAACTACCTGACATCGGGCCTAAAATTGGGCGCGATGAGAGTCGGTATCGACTTCGGCACCACGCACACCGTCGCTGCAGTCGTCGACAGAGGCAACTACCCCGTCGTTTCCTTCGACGGGGTGGAGGCATGGCCGTCGCTGATCGCGGCGAACGAGGCGGGAAAGATCCGGTTCGGGCTGGACGCCGCCGCCGTGCGCCGCGAGCCAGGATGGTCGGTGCTGCGCTCGTTCAAACGTCTGCTCAACGACGCCGGACCGCACACCGAGGTGAACCTGGCCGGCCACGATTACCCGCTGGCCGAGCTGCTCACCGGCTACCTTTCCCAGTTCAAAAATGATCTCTGCCATCGCTCCAACGCCGGCCTCGAGCCCGGTGAACCGATCGAGGCGGCGATCAGCGTCCCGGCCAATGCGTCCAGCGCACAACGCTTTATGACGCTGGACGCCTTTCTCGCGGCGGGTTTTCACGTCGTGGCAATGCTGAACGAACCGTCCGCGGCCAGCCTCGAGTATGCCCACCGGTACCGCTCCACCATCACCGCCAAACGCGAATACGTCCTGATCTACGACCTGGGCGGCGGCACCTTCGACGCCTCGCTGCTGAAAATGGCGGGACAGGTCAACGAAGTCGTCGTCAGCGAGGGCATCCAGCGGCTCGGTGGCGACGACTTCGACCAGGCGATCCTGACGCTAGTCGTGTCCGGGGCGAAGCTGCCGGCGGCGGCCGGAGCATCCGAGCTGCTGCGGGAGGAGTGCGCCGTCCGCAAGGAGGCCATCGGGCCGCAGACCCGCCGCTTCCTGGTGGACCTGACGGTGGTCGACGGGATCGACCGGCCGCCGTACGCCTGCGGCATTGACGACGTGTACGCGGCCTGCGCGCCGCTCGTCGACAAGACCATGGACGTGCTCTCGCGCGTGCTGCGCGACCCGGTGGCAACCGGAAGCGGCGTCGCCTGGTCCGAGGTGGCAGGCATCTACCTGGTGGGCGGGGCCGGCAGCTTCCCGCTGATTTCTCGGATGCTGCGCGCCACCTTCGGGGACAAACGCGTGAAACGCTCGCCGCACCCGTTTGCCGCGACGGCCATCGGACTGGCCGTCTTTCTCGACACGAAAGCGAATTTCCAGTTATCCGAACACTTTTCGCGGCATTTCGGCGTCTTCCGCGAGGCGCGGGCCGGCGCTGACGTGGTGTTCGACCCGATTGTGCCCAAGGACGCCTCGCTTCCCGCCGACGGGCATTCGCCGCTGGTCATCAGGCGAACCTATCGGGCGGCCCACAACATCGGACATTTCCGGTTCGTGGAGTGCAGCCGCCTGGTCGACGGCCGTCCCGACGGGGACGTGACGCCCTACGATCCCGTCTACTTCCCCTTCGACCCCGCCCTGCGTGACCACCACGACCTTGGGCGGCAACCCGTCGGCCGCTGCAATGACGGGCCCGACGTCGAGGAACGCTACGTCGTCGCCCCCGGCGGCGCGGTGGAAGTGACGCTGACGACCAAGCCCACCGGCTTCAAGCGCACCTTCCGGCTGGAACGACGCTTGCCGGCTGCGATCTGAGCGCGGCCATGGACCTGTACGAGGTCATGCGAACGACGTTCGCGGCGCGCGAGTTCACCGACGACCCGCTGCCCGACGAGGTGTTGGGCCGCATCTTCGACAATGCCCGGTTCGCGCCCAGCGGCGGCAACCGACAAGGCGCCCACGTCACCGTGGTGCGCGACGCCGACGTCCGTCGTCGGCTTGCCGAACTGGGCATCCCGGCCGCCCGCCGCTACCTCGCCCAACTGGCGGCCGGTGAAAACCCGTGGAACTCCATTCATCCCAGCGATGTGCCGCAGGAGGTTGTCGACAGCACCGAAGTTCCGCACGCATTCGTTGCCTCGGTTACGAAAGCGCCTGTGGTACTGGTGGTTTCCGTGGACCTGGAGGTGGTCGCGGCGCTGGATCGGGACCTGGACCGGGTCGGTATCGCCGCCGGCGCGTCGGTGTATCCATTGGTGTGCAACATCCTGCTGGCCGCTCGAAACGAGGGCTACGGCGGCACCATCACCACCATGGCGATCGCCGGGGAGGAGCAGGTCCGCGCATTGCTGGGCATTCCCGGCACCCACGCGGTCGCCGCGATCGTGCCGCTCGGCAGGCCCTCCCGCCAGCTGACGAAGCTGCGCCGCCGGCCGGTTGCCGAGTTCGTCACCCGGGAGCGCTTCGGCGGCCCGGCATTCGACAGCTAAGGGCTAAGTTACGGCGCCTCAGTCGATGGCGTCGCGATAGATGTCCAACAGCCGAAACCTGGTGGCATCGAGATACTCTCCGAGTACGGCAATGACACGCTTTTGCAGTTCGTAGCCGAGTTCGTGATCCTCTTCGCATTTCTGGCGCAGGCACTTGCCGTCGAAGACAATCGCCCGCGTCAGTTCCGCCGCGCGCGCATCGAATCGCCAGTGGTAGGGCGGCACCAACCACGACCATCCGAAAATGTCGCCGTCGCCGAGTGTCTGCACAACCAGGCTGCCGTGGCCGGGAGCAGACGTTTCGAGCGCGATCTTGCCGGCTCGAATCAGGTAGAAGTGATCAGCGTGCTCACCTTCGCGGCAGATCAGCTCGCCGGCGTTGAAGCGCACGTTCGCCGCACACCCGACCGCCAACTGCAGATAACGAGGGTCCATCCCGCTGAAGAACCGATGCCCGGCCAGCACGCCTTCGAGGGTCCGCACTGTGAATTCCTTTCGTTGGTGCCCAGTTCACGCCACGATCCCGGCGGCTTCCTCCAGTTGCGTCAGCGCGGGCTCGATCGCGTCGGCGAGTTCGTCGATATCGTCGGCGACCTCCGGGGTGGTGACGAAACCGAAATCAATGGACCCGCGGTAGCTGAAGCAGGTGACGTTCAGGCCCACCTCCATGGTCAGGGGGCCGATCGGTATCAGGCTTTCCACCACCGCGCCGGCCAGGTAGATCGGGAAGTCGGGCCCGGGAACGTTGGAGACGACGAGATTTATCGGGGCGACGCGGCCGCCGAGATGGCTGGCGGTGTATGCCCGGACGGCCAGAGCCAGCAGGCCCGGCGGCGTCGTATCGGTCAGGCCCATGATCTGATGGGCGGTGAGAGCCTTGGCCATCTCCTTGGCGCCCCGGGAATTTCGGTAGATGGTGTTCAGCCGCTCCGCGACATCGGCGACGTCGGTGGCCAGGCTCATCGTCATCGACGCGATCTGGTTGGCGGACTGCGAGTCGTCGCGGTGCGTCGAGATCGGAATCTGGGCGATCAGCGGCCGCTCGGGCAGCTCCCCACGCTCCTCGAGGTAGCCCCGGAGGGCACCCGAAACCATCGCCATCACAACGTCATTCAGCTTCACACCGAAGGCCTGCTTGACGGCCTTCACCCGCTCCAGCGGTACCCGGGTGAACGCGACCCGCCGCTCGGGCGTGAGGTCGGCGTTGAACCGGGTGGTCGGGGCCTGGAAGAAATGCGGCGGTTTGTTGGCCAGTCGCCGCACGGCCAGCTGCTGAACCAGCGTCTGCTGCAGGATCCGCGCCAACCGGTAGGGGGTCGCGACGGTGACGTTGAACATGGCGCCCAGCGCACGCCGCTCGAAACGCGGCATGCCGGCGCCCGACGACTCCTGGACCCCGACGGCCGGTGGCCGCGGTTCCGGCGTGACGTCCAGCATGATCTCACTCAGGCCGACGCCCGACACCCCGTCGATGAGGGCGTGATGGATCTTGGTCAGGGCCGCGGCACGACCGCCCTCCAGACCCTCGATGAACCACATTTCCCACAGGGGTCTGCTGCGCTCCAGCGGATAGGGCATGAGGCGGCCGACAAGCTCCTCCAACTCGCGGCGTCCGCCCGGCGAGGGCACCGCGACGCGCCGGATGTGATAGTCGATGTCGAGCTTGGTGTCCTCGACCCACCATGGCCGGTCCAGGCCAAGGGGCGCGCCGGCGACCCGGCACCGCAGCAACGGCAGCTCCGGAAGTCGGGCAGCCATGAGGTCTTTGACCACATCGAAACTGAAGTTGGGCGTCTCGGCGGGATTACAGATCGCCAGACCGCCGATGTGCATTGGGCAGGTATGGGTCTCGGCGAACCAGAACGCCGCGTCCAGAGCGGACAACCGCCTCACGACGACAGCGTAGAGCGTCGCGGGCCAGGCAACCTCGAAAACACCCCATCCGCCGACATTGGTTGACGTTGATCGGGACCGCGCACGCCTTGAACGCCCCGCAGAACGCGTCCACCCACTCGATGCAGTTCATCGTCGCGGCACCGCGTTACTCGCGGTCCCCGGTGACGGCAGTTGATCCCCGAGGGCGCGCTGGCGACCGGGAAGAAGGCGGCCGAGACGATCATTGACGATCTTGCGGGCGCACGCTAGCGCGAGGCGCCGCAGGAAGCGGCGGCGGCGCAGCGTCGAACGTGCAACTGCTGCGAGATTTCGCACGAAAATTCGCAGCAGCCTCACGCTCGGCGGAATACCCGCCGAAGCCGCCGCAGCCTGCCGCGTTATGCCAAGGTTGTCTCGATGGAAAGGAGACATTCTCAATGTCCACATGGCTTATCACCGGCTGCTCGAGCGGGCTCGGGCGGGCGCTCGCCGAAGTCGCTATCGACACCGGCCACAACGTCGTCGTCACCGCACGTGACGTCACCACGGTCGCCGAGCTGGCCGAGGCAACGCCCGACCGGGTGCTGGCCGTGGCTCTCGACGTCACCAAACCCGACCAGGTCAGCTCCGCGGTGCGCGCGGCCGAAAAGCGGTTCGGCGGTGTCGACGTGCTGGTCAACAACGCCGGCTACGGATACCGCTCCGCGGTCGAAGAGGGCGACGACGCCGACATCCGCGCCCTGTTCGAGACACATTTCTTCGGCAGCGTCGCGATGATCAAAGCCGTACTACCGGGCATGCGGGCCGCCCGCTCCGGTTCGATCGTGAACATCTCCTCGATCACCGTTCAGCTGACCCCGGTGGCCTCCGGCTACTACTCCGCGGCAAAGGCCGCCCTCGAGGGCATGAGCGGGGCGCTGCGCGGTGAGCTTGCGCCCCTTGGTATTTCGGTCATCGTCGTCGAACCCGGGGCATTTCGCACCGACTTCGCCGGCCGCTCGCTGACCCAGTCGGCCACGGTTATCGACGACTACGCCGCCACCGCCGGGCAACGCCGCATCGAAAACGACACCATGCACGGCAACCAACAGGGCGACCCCGCCAAGGCTGCGGCGGCGATCATCACGGCCGTCGAGTCACCCAAGCCGCCAGGGTTCTTGCTGCTCGGGCCCGACGCGCTGATGGCCTATCGCTACATCGCCGACACCCGTGCCAACGAGATCGCCGAGTGGGAAGAGCTCACCGCCGGTACCAATCTCGACTCCTGAAAGACGATCACTGCGACGTGGCCCGCCGCACGGCATACAGCCGAACCTCGCCGTGAATCCCCCTGAGATGGCGGGCCCCGACGAACGACCATCGAGGCCCGGCGCGTCGCCCATCGCCTCGGTCTCGAACGAATGTCGCAGCACCAGCCGCAACAAATCGTCGACCATCGGGCCAAGCAGCGGCTCGGCCTGTTGCGTCAGGTGTTCGAAGGCCTTCGCCAGGTCGAGCTCGGTGGCGCCCGGGCTCAGCGATGCCTGCAGGGCGGCCCGGCGCAGCGCCACCGCCGGGCCGGTGAGGCCCTCGACCAGTAGTCTCACGATCAATCCGACCCGTGCCGGATCCAAACCCAGGTCGACCAGCCGCACGGCGTTGAGCACCGCCTCCGCGTCGGCGCGTGACCGCAGCGGCGAATCGGCACGCTCCTGACGCGCCCGGCCGCCGAGGTGATCGAGCAACCCCAACGACTCGACGTCGGTGTTGTCCGGCTCTGCTGACACCGCGTCAACCTACAACAAGCTAGGGCCTTCCGACCCTCGTTATGCCCCCCCGCAGACCCCTAGCATCGGCTCATTCGGGAGACCCACAATGCGCTTCCCCGAGTCGAGGACCCGACCATGACCACTACGCAAACCGAAAAAGCTTCACCCGTCGACGCACCCGCGGTCAGCGAGGACCGCAGACGCGAGGTCGACGCGTTAGTCGACGCGGCGGCGCGGGCGGCCCAGGCATTCCGCACGCTCGACCAGCAGCAGGTCGATGCGATCGTGGAGGCGATGGTGCGCGCCGGAGTTCGCGCGGCGGGCGAACTGGCCGGTGTGGCGATCGAGGAGACCGGCTTCGGTGTCTTCGAGGACAAGGTCGTCAAGAACTACGTGGCAACCGAGTTCCTGCACGACTATCTGCGCGACAAGAAATCGGTCGGCGTCATCGACGCCGACGTCGAGCACAACATCTCCTACGTCGCCGAGCCGATCGGGGTGGTGCTGGCCATCACCCCGGTGACCAACCCGACCTCGACGGTGCTGTTCAAGGCGATCGTGGCCGCAAAGACCCGCAACGCCATCCTGTTTCGGCCGTCGCCCTATGCGGTGCGCTCCTGTGAACGCAGCCTCGAAGTCCTGCGCACGGCCGCCGAAGCGGCCGGAATGCCGCCGGGGGCGCTGCAGGTCATCCCCGACGCGGCCCACGAGGTCACGCACTATCTGTTCAAACATCCCCAGGTCGATTTCATCTGGGTGACCGGCGGCCCGAAGATCGTCGCGCTGGCGAACGCGGCCGGAAAACCGGGCCTGTCCGTCGGGCCCGGCAACGCGCCCATCTACATCCACAAGACCGCGGATCTCAAGGGCGCCGTCGTCGACATCCTGATCTCGAAAACCTTTGACTCCTCCGTCATTTGCCCGGCCGAGCAGACCTGCGTCATCGACGACGAGATCTACGACGAGGTGATCGCCGAGTTCGAGCGGATGGGCGCCCAGCTGCTCACCCCCGAGCAGGCCGAGGCGGTGGCCGAGTTCGCGTTCGGCTGCGGCGACAAGATCTCGCTGGCGGCGGTCGGACAGAAGGCGTCGGAACTGGCCGCACGAGCCGGGTTCAGCGTGTCACCGACGGTGAAGGTGCTGCTGGCCCAGCTGCCGGCCGATCTGGACGAATTGGCCGCGCACCCGTTGGTGCAGGAAAAGTTGATGCCCGTGCTCGGAGTGGTGCGCGCGCGCAGCGTCGCGCACGCCATTGACGTCGCCGTCCTGGTCACCGAGCACGGGGGTCTGGGTCACACCTCTGCGGTCTACGCCAACGACGAAAACGTCATCGAAGCATACGGTTTGGCGGTTCGCACCGGCCGCATCCTGGTCAACGCGCCCACATCGGTCGGAGCACTGGGCGGCGTCTACAACAACCTGACGCCCACGTTCTCGCTGGGCTGCGGCACCTGGGGCGGGTCGAGCACCACCGAGAACGTCAACTACCGGCAACTGCTCAACATCAAGACCGTCTCGCGCCGCCGTACTCCGCCGCAGTGGTTCCGGGTCCCGTCCAACACCTACTTCAACGAAGGCGCGTTGGATAACCTGCGCGAGCTGGACTGCGAAACCGTGGTGCTGGTGACCGATGCCCTGACCGAGGAGCGCGGCGTGGTCGACACGCTGCGCTCCAAGTTGCGCACCAACCACGTGCAGGTGTTCGCCGAGGTCACCCCGGAGCCCGACGAGTCGACCATCCGCCGTGGCGTCGCGCTGCTGGCGCGGGTGCAACCCGATCTGCTGATCGCCGTCGGCGGCGGCTCGGTGCTGGACGCCGGCAAGGCGATCCGGCTGTTCTACGAACACCCGGAGAAGAGCCTCGACGAGCTAACGATGCCGTTCCTCGATCCCCGCAAGCGGGTAGCCGACTATCCGGTGGACCGTCATCGCGTTCAATTGGTCGCCGTCCCAACGACATCGGGCACCGGATCGGAAGTGTCGCCGGCTGCGGTGTTGACGGTGCGCGGCAAGAAGGAGACGCTGGTCGACTACAGCCTGGTGCCCGACCTGGCGATCGTCGACCCGGTGCTGACCTCGTCGATGCCGCAACAGCTGACCGCCGACACCGGCATCGACGCGCTGACCCACGCGCTGGAGGCGGCTGTCTCGATCTTCGCCTCGCCGTACACCGATGCGTTGTGCGCCCAGGCGGCGCGGCTGATCTTCGACGCGCTGCCGCGAGCGTATGAGCATCCCAACGACCTGCCCGCGCGCACCGCCATGTCCAATGCGGCAACCCTTGCCGGGCTTGCGTTTTCGAACGCGTTCGTCGGGACGAATCATGCGCTCGCCCATGCCGTCGGCGCGAAATTCGGGATCTCGCACGGCCGGGCCAACGGGATCTTCCTTCCTCATGTGCTGCGGTACAACGCAAGCCTGCCAAGCAAATTCATGCCCGCACCCGGATATTCGGCCTACGTCGCCCCGGACAAGTATGCGCAGCTGGGCCAGCTGATCTTCGGCGGCCACGAGCCCGACGAGTGCCGCCGCCGGTTGTTCCAAGGGGTTGACGACCTGCTGGACCGGCTGAAGATGCCGCGGTCGTTGCGGGAGTTCGGCGTCGACGAAGAGGCTTTTTTGGAGGCGCTGCCGGCGTTGGCGATGACGGCCTTCGAGGATCTGAGCAACCGCACCAACCCGCGGATGCCGTTGGTCAGCGAGATCACCTCATTGCTTCGGCTGGGCTACTACGGTGACGGCGGCCTCGGGCAGTCACCCGGAAGCTGACCGGTTGCCGCGATTCCCCGGACGTTTCGACCGGCGTCGAGCATGATGATGCTGGCCAGCAGTCCTTTCCCGCGAAAGGAGCACCATGAACGCCGCGGCGTTGGCGGGGACAATCGTCGGTTCGCTCTTGTTGCCGGTCACGGGCCTGATCCTGCTGATCATCGGAATACGGAAACGTTCGGCGGCCCGTAAACAAGCCTCGATCGGGTACTCGCCGGGCTACCCGCCGCCTGGCTATCCGCCTGGCTATCCGTCGGGCTATCCGGCAGCCGGTCCGCCGGGCTACGGCGGGTACCCACCGGGTTATCCGATGCCGCCGCAGCCGACACCGCCGAAGTCGGCCGGCACCGGCTTCATCGTCGCTGGCATGGTGCTGGTTGCCGTAGGCGCGCTGGCACTGGTCGGGACCCTCGCCAATGCCGTACGACACTCCAGCCGCCTGGCGATCGGCGACTGCCTGACCAACGCGATCCTGACCGACAAACCCGATTGGCACCCGAGCAGTTGCTCGAACCCGGACGCGGTGCTCCAATACGCCGCCAACACCGACTCCAAAGGAAATTGTCCGGACGGCAAACGGAACGACAGCAGCTATCTGTCGGCGGAGCACAACGGCGTACGGATGTGCTTTGCAGCCAACCTTCTTCAGGGCCAGTGCTACGCCTCCGAGCACGACGACAAGACGGTCCGCCAAACAAGCTGCACCAGCGGCACCGTCAGGGTCGTCAAACGAATCGACGGCAGCACCGACGCGTCCGCCTGTCCCAAACGCACCCGTGCCCTGACGTATACACAACCGAAAAGGACCTACTGCACCGAACGCGTCGGCAGGAATTGAATCCCGCGCTTCGCGGTCGGTTTCGGCCGCCAACGGCCATCAACGGCGGCGTCACCTCGACGCCACTGCCCCGGTGCTGCCGGCCACGATATCCTGTTCCGCAATTCGCTTGATTAGACGCACTTTTCAACGCGTAACCACGATGCCGACGACGCCCAGCGCCCAGCGCCCAGCGCCCAGCGCCCAGCGCCCAGACGGGATATTGCACCGTCCAGGCCAGCCGGAACCAATCGAACGAGTAGTCGTCGGTGATCTCGAGGATCATTCCCATCGCCTGCATGACCAGCAGGGCAGCGAAGAAGCCGGCCATGTTGACGATGCCCTTGGCGGTACCCAGCGTCGCGCTGGAGTTGAACGTCCGCGCGAAGTCCAGTCCGCTCATCGACGCCGGTCCTCCGACGGAGATGACGACGACCAGGCAGCACCACGAACGTCGACAGCACTCCGGGGCTGGCCGAAAAGCGCTGTGCGGCTTCCATACCGGAGACGCCCAACGTGGTGCGGTCCAAGACGGCGACAATATATGCCGCCAGCCCGACAGCCCAGACAATCCAGGGACGCATCGACCCGGTGTCGCGTATTGGGGCCGGTACACCCAAGTCGGATCTGTAATGTACATTTGTACATGTACATTCGTACACGAGGAGGGGTCTTGGCTTATCTGTTTCTGTTCTGCGCGATTTTCGCCGAGGCGGTGGCGACCAGTCTGCTCAAGAGCACCGAAGGGTTCACCCGGCTGTGGCCGACCGTGGTCTGCCTGGCCGGTTACGCCGTCGCGTTCGTTCTGCTGGCGTTGTCGATCGCGCGCGGCATGCAGACCGACGTCGCCTATGCGTTGTGGTCGGCGATCGGCACGGCCGCCATCGTGCTGATCGCCGTGCTGTTCCTCGGCTCGCCGGTGTCGCTGGCCAAGGTCCTGGGCGTCGGGCTGATCATCGGCGGGGTACTCACGTTGAACCTTGCCGGTGCGCATTGACCGCGGAATCCCACCGCCGCCCCCGCGATCCGGTCGGGCGCCGACAGGCGATCATCGAGGCGGCGGTGCGGGTGATCGCCCGCCATGGCCTCGGGGAACTGACGCACCGCCGAGTCGCCGCGGAGGCCGATGTTCCGGTCGGGTCGACGACGTACTACTTCAGCGACCTCGGGACCCTGCGCGAAGCCGCACTCGCCCACGCCGCGACGAGCGCAGCCGATTGGCTGGAGCAGTGGCGGCGCGATCTCGACCGGGCCGCCGATCTTCCCGTCACCCTGGCGCGGCTCACCGCCGAATACCTGACCGACCCGGACCGGCACCGCACCCTGAGCGAGCTGTACGTCGCGGCAAGTCACCGGCCGGAGTTGCAGTCCCTGGCTCGGCTCTGGCCCGAGGGCCTGGTCGCGCTGCTCGAACCGCGCATCGGCCGACGGGCCGCCGAGGCAGTCACGGTGTTTCTCGACGGCGCCACGGTGCATTCGCTGATAACCGGCACGCCGCTCAGCGTCGAGGCGCTCACGGATGCGGTCGCCCGACTGGCGGCCGACACCTGAGCACGATGCCTCGGCGAACGTGACGCCAGTGTCACCCTCGGGGCCGAGCGTGACACTGGCGTCACGCTGAGTACCGGAACTGGGCGAGGGGTCCGGCGACGCGCGCGGGCGCGTCGAAGGATAGATCAGCGTCGCAGTTTTTCGCTCGTGCCTAATTGGGAACTCTCCATCCATGAGCACCCCACCGGACGTAAGGAGACTCATCGACGCCCTCGCCGAGGATGTCTACGACGCCTACTACGGCGTCGAATATTCCGGACCTCAGTACAGCAGGGGGCAGGGAATGCGGGCGGCACGGTATCTGGCGAGAAAGCTGATTCGCCAGGGCTGGCGAAAAAGCGCTGACCACAGCCTGCCCTATTGCCCGCATGGGATACCGACGTGTTACAGCCCTGCGCCGCACCAGCGCTGCGAGCCGTAAGCGACAACTGACTCTCGCCGGGCGCACGTGCCTCGGCGTCGCGGTCACCAGGCCCGCTTGCGACCATTGGATACAAAGAGTCGGGCGGTTGCTCGCCGCTGGCCGGCGCGGCGTCGCGGCGCAACCACTTCAACGGTAATGGGACAGGGCATGAACACTGACAAGATCGACGATGAGAATATCGGCGCGGCTACCCGGCATTCGACGACCTACGCGATTCCCGCCGACGTCGAACAACGGCCCGTTCTGGTCGTCGGAGCAGGTACGCTCGGCGCTCGTATCGCGCTGATGTTCGCTCTGGGCGGCAGCCGGGTACGCATCTACAACCGCACCCCGGATCGCGCCGAATCCGCCAAGCGCTTCGTGGCCGAGCAACTACCGCACGTGCGCGACATGCTCGCTGTGACCGGGCCGGCGGGAACCGTTGAGGTCGTCACACCGCTCGAGGATGCCGTTGCCGGGGCCTGGCTCATCATCGAGTCGGTGGCAGAAGATCTCGCGATCAAGCGGCCACTGCTGGCCGCTATCGACGAACTCGCCGACCAGGACGCGATCGTGGCGACCAACTCTTCGTCGTATCCGAGCAGCCAGATGGCCGGCGCCGTCAAGCACCCCGAGCGGCTGTTGAACATGCATTTCCTGATGCCCCCGCTTGCGAACAGTGTCGAATTGATGTCCTGCGGCACGACCGACAGCGCCATCATCGACACGCTGAAAAAACTTCTGCCCTGCTACCGGCTGGTGCCGTTCGAGGTGCGGGGGGAGAGCGTCGGCTTCATCTTCAACCGCATCTGGGCCGCCATCAAACGCGAGGCGCTGATGGTCGTGCAGGAGGGCGTGGCGACGCCCGAGGATGTCGACCGGATCTTTCAGGACGTCTTCCGCTCACCCGCCGGGCCGTTCCGCATGATGGATCAGATCGGTCTCGACGTGGTGCTCGACGTCGAGGAGCACTACGCGCAGGTCCGCGACGGCATACCCGAAGGCCCGCGCCTGCTGCTGCGCGAATACCTCGCTCGCGGGGACTTCGGAGTCAAGAGTGGCCGCGGGTTCTACTCCGACTATGACGCCGTGCTGTAGTCCTTTGTGCCGCAATGGTTTTCAGGGTACTTCGGTACGCCACTTTCGTCGCCATCGGCAGGCAGCCGACGACGGTGGTTATCCACCTTACGATTTCGTGGCCCAGTCGCAACGGTTCGCTGTCTCGGCGGGTGTGGTCTGATCGCGCGCGCCGTCGCCGACGGCGTCGGCGAGATCGTCCGGCGATTGCGTACCGATTGGATTTCCTTGACCGAAGACGCCATGCTCCGTAGTGCAAAGAGAAACATCTGTGTTGCCTAGTGACACGGAGGAGTGATGGGAACTGACCGGGCCGGCACCGGGCTGCCGTGGGTCGACGCAATCGCGGACTCGTTTGCGCCCTACTCGTTCACCGACTTCCACCTCACGAACCTGCCCGCCCTCAACCGCCAACACGGGTTCATGGTGGCCGACGACCTCGCGGGCGCGCCTCCCCTGGCCTTCCGCGTTCCCGACGGCACCACCTTCACCTGGAGAGCAACCCTGCGGGGAGTCGAAGCCGTCGCCGGTGAGGCTGAGGCCGCGACTCTGGTCCAGGTGGACGAGGCGACCTTCTCGGAGTTCCTACATGCCCTGCTGACCGCCAGCGGATCGGTGCGCACCGACCGGGCACGGGTCATCCGCGGCTCGGTGGACGGGTGGCGGCGCTGGGAGCCGGCAATCCGAACGCTGTTGAGCGGCTTGCCGATCTACACCGACGCGGTGTGGGACTCTCTCGTCGGCGCCGACGGCCGACCGCTGGACCTGTACCGCTCATTCGCCCCCGACGACGACCCGGACGAGATGCGCCACTTCTTCGAGGTTGCCGGTTACCTCCATATTCGCGGCGTCTACACGGCCTCCGAAGCCGAAACTCTGGGCATGGAGGTGGAGCAGGTGCGGGCCCGCGCCGAACCCGGCGATCCTTTCTCATGGTGGTCGGTCAACGCCGACGGTGCGGAGGTGGTGACCCGGATCAACTATCTCGGCCGGTATTCGGCTGCGCTGCAGCAACTCTGCTTCGACGAGCGCCTGACCCACTTCGCCCATTTGGCCAACCCGAACCTGAGAGTGTGCGACGACCGCCTCGACGGCCCGATGGTCTTCATCAAGAATTCCAACGTGGTCCAGGGCGACGGCGACCTGGGCTGGCACGTGGACGACGGCATCGGCGGCCACCCGGTGATATGCCCCCTGGTTCAGGCCGGCATACAACTCGACGTCGCCGACGCCGTCAACGGTCAGCTGATGGTGCTGGCCGGGTCGCACCGCCACACCAAGCACTGGATGCAGTGGGGCCAAGAGGGCACACTTCCCGTGGTCAGGCTTCAGACTCAGCCGGGCGACCTGACATTGCACTACGGCGACACCATGCACAGCACACCGCCGCCCACCGGCGCCAACGCCGGCCGGCGGGTGCTGTATTACAAGTTCGCCGAGGAGAAGACGTTTCACTTCGTGCCGGCGGGATGCCATTACAACGACGCCCTGTTCCGGACGGACTCCAGCGGCAAGGTGGCTACCCGCGCCGCCACCTACTGAGATGCACGACGTCCTCAGACAGGAAGTCCGCAACGGCGTGGCCCTGCTGACCCTCAACCGACCCGACACACTCAACGCCTACACCCCTGAGATGGGCCGCCGGCTCGGCGAGGCCTACCACTACTGCGACAGCGACGACTCCGTGCGCGTCATCGTGGTGACCGGATCGGGATCGGCGTTCTGTGCAGGCGCCGACATGAGCGACGCCGATCCGTTCGACGCGCCTGCGCCCAGCGACTTCTCCGCGTCTCCGGTCCAGCCGGCGGCGTTCGAGGTTCGCAAGCCGGTGATCGCGGCCATGAACGGCCACGCCATCGGCATCGGGTTCACCCTTGCGCTTCAGGCCGACATCCGCATCGTCGCCGAGGAAGCCAAGTACGGAGTCGTCCAATCGCGGCGTGGTGTGATCGGTGACTGCATGTCGCATTGGACGCTTCTGCGTCTCGCCGGGCTGGCCAGCGCGGCAGACCTGTTGTTGACCGGCCGCACAGTGCGCGGTACCGAAGTCGCCAGAATGGGCATCGCCACTGCCGCCGTGCCGGGTACCGAAGTCCTCACGCATGCCTTGACGATCGCGGCGGACATCGTCGAGAACGTGGCGCCCATGTCCGCCGCGCTGTCCAAGCGGCTGCTGTGGGACACCGCGATCAATGGCTATGCGCCACGGCAGGTGGCCGAGTTGGAGACCCACCTTCATCGACGACTGATGGGACGTGATGACAGCAGGGAGGCGGTCGCGGCCTACCGGACAAAGCGCGCGCCGATGTGGACGGCGTCGGTTCCGGCTGACTGGCAGGATCTTCCCGACCGGAAGGTTGACGCGCCGATGAAGCGTCACTTTGCCGAACTCCTCGGCTTCCGGTATGGGCGATCCGACGAGCAGCAGGCCGTCGTGGAGGCCATGCCGACGGCAGAGCACTGCAATGAACGCGGAAGGGTCCACGGCGGATTCCTCGCGGCCCTTCTGGACGCGGCCACCGGACTGGCGGTCCATTCGGCACTCGGTGAACAGCTGACGGCTCCGCATTTCGACCTGACGATTCAGTACCTGCGCCCCGCGGTTCCCGGGACACTTCTGACGTGCGTAGCGCGCACCACGAAGGCCGGTCGCCGCGTCGTCGCTTCGGAGGCGGAGGTTTTCCAGGACGGCAAGATGGTCGCCCGGGCGATCGGCAGTCACGCCGTCGCGTAGTGGGCGGTGACGCATCGGCGCGGCCGGCCCTTGTGGGGTAGTCGGGCCGCGGCGTAACCAGGCGGTTTACCAGCCCTTTAAGGCTGTGGGCGGCGACGTTGTAGGCGCAGCCGTCGTCGCGGTTGTCGTCAAAATTGTCGTCAGCCGGACAGTGGCGGTTGGTGGATTCTGTCGCCGGACCCGCTAGTCCGAAACAGTTTTTGGTCCACCCAGTACGGCCTCGTAATCCCGGCCTCCATAGAAGACGCCGACGATCACCACGTCTCGGTCGAGCACAGCAAAGGCAACGACGACTCGTCGCCTAAAGCCGACCGTCCGCAGACCCGGCCTGATGTCGTCGCGGGCCTTCCCGCGATGCGGGAACATCGCCAACTCTTCGCAGAACGCCACGATCGCTTCCGTATACCGCGCCGCGACTTCCGGCGACCCGGCTGCGGCGACATAGCGATAAAGCTCGCGGATCTGTTCTTCGGCCTCCGGCGTAAAGACGACGCTGAACGTCACACGTTTCCGGCCTGCTCCTCGGCCAAGCGCGCGCGCACTGCCTGCGCTGAAACCGCCCGAGAAGGGTCAGCGACCACAGCGTCGTAGGCCGCTGCCACCTCCCCCTGAAGCCAGGATTCAATCGCTTGATCGCGGGCGAACAACGCGCGCAAACCTTCGCGGACAACCTCACTCTCGCTGGCGTATTCGCCTTTGCGGACCCGGTCACGCAATGCGTCGGCCATATCGTTGGGAAGCGTAATGCTCAGTTGACGCGTCGTTCGCACAGTCGACCTCCAAAGCCTCAATAGGACTAAATCCTACGCTCACCAGTCTGTAGCACCCTCCTGCTCTAGGTGCGGCAAGACTTGGGGCGGTTCAAGTTGCGCGCTCAAGTCCGCGCCTGCCCATCCGCCAATCGGGCGGGACAGCACTACGTCCCCATACCCGAATATGAGGACACCAGAATCGCTGGTTGTCATCAAAAATCGACCCAGCCGACCAACACAGCTAATTCGAAAAACCCGCCCCTATACAGGTAGAAACAGATCCGCTGGTGGAGCTAAGGGGACTCGAACCCCTGACCCCCACACTGCCAGGCGCCGGCAAGCGCCCTGACCAGGCGCGATAGCGGGTATTTCAGGTTCTGGATGCTGTCGTTAGCGGCGTAATTGTCGTCACGGTTGTCGTCAAAGTTGTCGTCAACCAACGCCCGGCCGCACTCGCCGGCAATCGGTCCTGGGCATGGACTCGCTCGCGTGGTCAACGAGCAATAATAGTCTCAGTGTTGCATGCAACATCCGTTTCATGCAACACTGACAACGTGAGCACATCGACGCGGAGAGCCCGCCAATACCGCGAGCGCATGCGCCTGCGGGGGTACCGCCCCGTCCAGGTGTGGGTGCCGGATGTCCGCTCAGCCGCGTTCGCCGCTGAAGCACGCCGTGAGGCGCGGGCACTCGCGGCGGCTGACCGACACAGCGACGACATGGAGTTCGTCGAGGCGATCTCCGCTCTCGGTTCGCTGGACGACGACGCGTGAATCGTGGCGAGCTGTGGACCGTCTCCGGCGGTGTCTACGCAGCAAAGCCGCGCCCGGCGATCATCGTCCAGGACGACCTGTTTTCGGAGACAGACTCGGTCGTCGTCATCCCGCTGACCACGACCGTCACCGACACACCCATATCCAGGGTCGCCGTCCCGAACGACGAGACGACGAAAATCATCGAGCCCAGCTTCGCGATGATCGACAAGATCACGACCGTGCGCCGGTCGAACCTTGGCGCGCGTATCGGTCGGGCGCCGTCAGCACTAATGGCGGACATCGAACGGTCTTTGATGGTGTTCCTCGGCCTGGCTCGCTAGCGGGCACACAGCCCGCGGGAAGCCATGTTTCCAAGGTCGAGTCGGTCCAGGCGACGATTCCGCCGGTTGTCGCCGAGGTTGTCGTCGAACGCCCGAAAGTCGGACGCTGAAACCGCATTGCCAGCGGTGGAGCTAAGGGGACTCGAACCCCTGACCCCCACACTGCCAGGAACGTGGAGGAGCCTTGACCAGCCACGATACGTGCATTTTGGTGCTTTAGTGGTGGTGGTTGAGGTAGCCACTGTCGTCACGGTTGTCGTCACAACTGTCGTCAATCCGGCGGAGCCCGCCCGGATGCTGCCGCCGTTGGCCACGCGTTGACGGCTACGGCCCTAGTGCCGAGATTGGCACGACATGAACCCCATCGGTTCGTTTTCCACCACCGCCGGTCGCAGTCACTACAACGAGAGCGGACGGGCTACCATGCTTCAAGGCATCGACGTTGGCAGCGAAATCCAGGAGGCCCTTCGCCGCCGTGTCGATGACGCTTTGATCGCCGGTCAGTTTCACCTCGAATGCGGCCCAACCGTCCGGTGTGTCGACGATCGCGTCGACTTCCTTACGACCGTGAGACTCGCGCCAGGAGTACACCGCGCCGCCGAGCGGCTGCGAATAGATGCGAACGTCGCGGACTGCCATCGCCTCGAAGTGGAATCCGGCGGCCTCAAGGTCGGCGAGCAGATCCCGCGATCCGACCTTGAGCGCGGCGGTGCCCAGCGACGGGTCGACGAAGTAACGGACCGGCGCCTCGCGTAGTTCGGTGCGCGAGCGCATGTGCGGCTTCCACGCCGGCGAGTTCTCGGTCAGCTTGAGACGGTCAAGCGCGTCGAGGTAAGAGTTCACGGTCTCCTTTGCCGGAGCCCGCTGATCGTCGCCGGCGATGTCTGCGCCGAGTGCCGTGACTTTGATCGCTGTCCCGACGGATCGCCCGAGCGATGCGAGTGCGCGGCGTAGTCGGTCCGGAGTGCGCTTGCCTGTGCCGAGTTCAGGAATGTCGATGTCGACGATCTGGGCAAGGTAGTCGGCAAGCCACCCCCGGGCAGTGCGCTCGGACTGATCGAGCAACGCCGGCCAGCCGCCGATGACGATCCGCTCCAGGAGGCCCGGAACGGTCATCGCGGTTCTCTTTGCTTTCTGGTCTTCGCCGCGTAGGAGAGCAGCCAGCGAAACCTCACCCGTCGAATGCCCGGATTCGAACAGGCTCATCGGCCGCATCCGGAGCGTGCCGATCCGACCCGCGCCTGAGTGCAATTCGCGCTCATACCTCGGAGTCGCCGATCCGGTCAGGATGTACAGGCCACGTCGGCGCAGATCATCGACATGCCGGCGCACCTGGTCCCATATCTCCGGGGCGCGCTGCCATTCATCGAAAAGGATGGGCGTCTCTTGGTCGAACAGCTCGTCCGGGTTGAGTCCCAGGAGCGCCCGCGCGTTCGGGTCGGTGTCGAAGCGGACTGAACTCTTGGCCTGGCGGAGTGCGGTTTCCGTCTTCCCGGAGCCCTTCGGCCCATCGATGAGTACAGCACCGATCAAGGTCAGCCGCTCGGACAGCTCGGCGTCGACGACGCGTGCGCGATAGTCGAACATGACAGCAGTCTACGTTTCCGACCACTCTTACTCGTCGTTTTCGACAGTCTGTACTCGCTGTTTTCGACAGACTGAATTCGCCCGTTCCGGCAACCGCGGACGCCAGGACCGGACCATGCCCCAATACCTGAATGTGGCGACACCCGAACCGCTCGTTGTCGTCAAAAATCGACCCAGACGCCCCCCAGCAGCTAACCTCGAACGCAGGAATAAAGCGCGGTCACCGCAGTATGCTCTGGTGAGCTAAGGGGACTCGAACCCCTGACCCCCACACTGCCAGGAACGAGCAGGCTCCGCGACCAGGCACTTCATGGCCAATTCGACTTGTAGATAATGTCGTTAGCGTGCGTGACTGTCGTCAGGGTTGTCGTCAAACTGTCGTCAGCGTGCGACTGCCGCGACAGGCCAGCAAAGGCCCATCGCCGGTATCCGTCTGCGTCAGTATCAACTCATCGCAAACGACGGCCGCCGTTCGTGTTTCGACCCATTACGGACCCAGCAGCGCCAGCGGGACCACGCCGATGCCGTCGGGGCGACGGTAGGCGTTAGGCCCAGTGTTGATGATGATCGCGTCGAGCAGGTCCCCGCGGAGGTGATCGGCCAGCCAGCGCAAGTGCGCGGTGTCTCGATCTTCGACGGTTGCGGCGAGTTTCACCTCGACAGCGAGAATTCTGCCGTCGTCGCGCACCACCACCAGATCTATTTCGTGGTCACCGTTGCGTGTCCGGAGGTGACCGATCGTGGCCTCGGCGGCCTGCGCGGCAACCCGTACGCAAAGCGTGACCAAGGATTCGAAGAGATGCCCGAGCATGCCACCAGTCTGCGGTCCGATCGGCCTCCCTTTACCGCTGAGAAGCGTATCCACGGACAAGCCGAGGAGACGCGCCGCCAACCCGGGATCGGCCAAGTGATGCTTGGGCGATTGGGCCAAGCGCGCCAACGGGTTTGCCGCGGGACCCCAAGCGGGCACCGGGTCAAGCAGCCATAGCTGAGTGAGCACATCTCGGTACGCGATGGTCGTTGAACGCGCCGGCTTGTCACTGACACCGGCGGTGGCCGCATCGAGCACTGCGGTGTAGCTGGCCGTTGTGGATGTGGCCGCCGCGTAGGCGCGCAACCACGCCAACATGGCATCAGGCTTACGAACGGCGAGCCCCTGCTCGGGCACGTCTCGATCAACGGCATTACGCAGGTACGAATCAAGCTGAAACTTCAATGCCCGGGCACCGAGAGACCGCATACCCGGGAAACCTGAGGCCACGATCTCATGCGTGTAATCGGCCAACCGGACCTTCGCCACCCCGTCGAGCGGGAGCCTTCTCCCAGTGAGCAATTCGCCAAGACTGACCGTCGGCGACGCGACCCCCCGCTCCGTCAGGGTCATGGGACGCATCCGCAGCCGCCCGATACGCCCCGCGCCGGAGTGGGCCGTCGCCCCGCGGCGGGGTGAAGCACTCCCGGCGAGCAGAAACTGGCCACCAGTCGGATCGTCATCGACAGCACGCCGTACGACATCCCACACCTCGGGAACCTGCTGCCACTCGTCGATAAGCAGTGGCCGCGGCCGAGTCAACAGAAGACCCGGGTCGGCGTGCACCGCCTCACGGCTGGGCTTTGCATCGAGTCTTAGCAGGCCGACCACTCGCTGCTCGGCTGTCGTCGTCTTCCCCACTGCCTTCGGGCCGTCGATGGCGATCGCCGGTACTTGCCCGAACAACTCGTCCAGTTCGTCGTCGATGATGCGTCGGGCGTACCGCATAGGGCAATCATACAATTAGCAGGCACTGAATCAGTCAGATAGCATGAACTGAATCAGTCAATTAGCACTGCCGCCGCTCAACCGCACACCCGAAGATCGTTGGCCCGGCTCAACGATGTGCTCTTCCGCCTCCGACGTGAAGATAACGCTGAGCGTCCCCGTTTCCGGCCGGGCCGTACGGCGCCATGTCCAATACCCCAGTGTGGGGGCACCCTAGATCAACCGTTGTCATCAATGAGGCCACAGTTGTCGTCAAGATTCGAGTGGTCCGAGTAAAACAGCAAACGCGGAAACTAGCCCGGACCGAGGTCCAGGCTGGTTTGCTGTTTGTGGAGCTAAGGGGACTCGAACCCCTGACCCCCACACTGCCAGTGTGGTGCGCTACCAGCTGCGCCATAGCCCCGAGATGTCGTGCCCATCGAAGCTACACCACCGCCGGGAACCGTTCAAAGTCCCAGGCCACGACACCTACCCGATAACCTGATTGACGACCTCCCGCGCGGTCTTCTGCACTTCGGCCAGATGCTCGGGCCCGCGGAACGACTCCGCGTAGATCTTGTAGACATCTTCGGTGCCGGACGGTCGCGCGGCAAACCACGCGCTGGCAGTCGTCACCTTGAGGCCACCCAGCGGCGCGTGGTTTCCCGGGGCGTCGGTCAGCTTGGCGGTAATCGGCTCGCCCGCCAACTCGGTGGCGGTCACCTGGTCAGCCGACAGCTTGGCCAGGCGCGCTTTCTGCTCCCGATCGGCGGGCACGTCGACCCGGGCGTACGTCGGCGCACCATACTCGGACGTCAACGCCTGGTGCCGCTGCGATGGCGTGGCGCCGGTAACGGCCAGGATCTCGGCGGCCAGCAAAGCCATGATGATGCCGTCCTTGTCGGTGGTCCACACCGAGCCGTCCCGGCGCAGAAACGACGCCCCGGCCGACTCCTCACCACCGAACCCGATGGTGCCGCCGATCAAGCCGTCGACGAACCATTTGAAGCCCACCGGCACCTCGACCAGTCGGCGGCCCAGCCCGGCGACCACCCGGTCGATGATCGACGAGCTGACCGCGGTCTTGCCGACGGCGATGCCCGCCGGCCAGGTCGGCCGGTGGGTGTAGAGATAGTCGATCGCCACGGCCAGGTAATGGTTCGGGTTCAGCAACCCCTCGTCGGGGGTGACGATGCCGTGCCGGTCGGCGTCGGCGTCGTTACCGGTGGCGATCTGGTAGCGGTCCCGGTTGGCGGACATCTTTCGGAGGAGCCCTGCCATCGCATCCGGGGAGCTGCAGTCCATCCGGATCTTGCCGTCGTGGTCCAGCGTCATGAACCGCCACGTCGCATCGACCAGCGGATTGACCACGGTCAAGTCCAGGCCATGACGCTGCGCGATCTCGGCCCAGTAGTCCACGCTGGCCCCGCCGAGCGGGTCGGCGCCGATGCGGACTCCGGCCTCGCGGATCGCGGCGATGTCGACCACGTTGGGCAAGTCGTCGACATAGTTGCCCAGGTAGTCGTGGCGCTGGGCGGTGCGCAGCGCCCGCGTCACCGGCACCCGTTGCACCGCCGAGACGCCGGCACGCAGAATCTCGTTGGCGCGCTTGGCTATTGCGCTGGTAGCTGCCGTGTCGGCCGGCCCGCCATGGGGCGGGTTGTACTTGAAGCCGCCGTCGGGCGGCGGGTTGTGCGACGGCGTCACGACGATGCCGTCGGCCAGCGCCGTAGTGCGGCCCCGGTTGTAGGTCACGATGGCGTGACTGATGGCCGGAGTCGGCGTGTAGCGGTCGCGGCTGTCCACCACCGCTAGCACGTCGTTGGCAGCGAGCACCTCCAGGGCCGACACCCAGGCCGGTTCGGAAAGTCCGTGCGTGTCACGGCCGATGAACAGCGGCCCGGTGGTGCCTTGCTGCGCGCGGTACTCCACGATGGCCTGGGTGATCGCCAGAATGTGGGCCTCGTTGAAGGCGCCGTCAAGCGCCGAGCCGCGGTGTCCGGAGGTGCCGAACACCACCTGCTGTGCGACGTCGTGGGAATCGGGTTGGATCGAGTAGTACGCCGTCACCAGGTGCGGCAGATCGACGAGGTCTTCGGACTGGGCCGGCTGTCCGGCTCGCGGGTGGGCCACCATGGCACCAATTCTGCCCATTGGCACCTTCCCCGCCGTCGGTCAGGCTCTACGCTGCGAAGCGCACCCTTGGCACACCGGAAGGACTCGACCAGTGGCACGCCATGACTACCGGGAGTTGGCCGCGATCTTCGCCGGCGGAGCGCTGGGCGCGCTGGCACGTGCGGCGCTGGCCACCCTCGCGGTCCCCGACCCGGCCCGGTGGCCATGGCCGACGTTCACCGTCAACATCGTCGGCGCTTTCCTGGTGGGCTACTTCACCACCCGGCTGCTGGAGCGGCTGCCGTTGTCGAGTTATCGGCGCCCGCTGCTGGGCACCGGATTATGCGGTGGCCTCACCACTTTCTCGACCATGCAGGTGGAGACGGTCAGGATGCTCGAACACGGCCATTGGGTGCTGGCCGCCGCCTACACCGTCGTCAGCATCGTGCTCGGGCTGCTGGCAGTGCAGCTGGCCACGGTCTTGGTGCGCCGGGTGCGGGTGCGCGGATGATCTCGGTTGCCGTCTGGCTGGGCGTCATGGTCATCGGCGGGATCGGGTCGGTGTTGCGTTTCCTGGTCGATCGCGCCGTCGCGCGCCGGACGGCGCGGGCATTTCCCTACGGCACGCTGGCGGTGAACCTCAGCGGCGCCGCGCTGCTGGGGTTCCTCGGCGGCTTGACGTTACCCAAAGACGTTGCGCTGCTGGCGGGCGCGGCGTTCGTCGGGGCCTACACCACCTTCTCCACCTGGATGCTGGAAACCCAGCGGCTGGGCGAGGACCGCCAGCTTCGTGCGGCATTGGCCAATATCACCGTCAGCGTCATACTCGGACTGGCGGCGGCGCTGCTAGGCCAATGGATCGCGGAGCAGATATGAGTGAGCAAAGCCTGAAGTTGACGGCTTACTTCGGCGAGCGGCAACGCGCAGTCGACACCAAACGGTTTCTGGCCGACGCGATGCTGGATCTGTTCGGCCAAAACGGCGTCGCGACCAGCGTTTTGATGCGCGGTACCACGGGCTTCGGGCCCGAGCACGAGCTGCGCTGCGACCGGACGCTGAGTTTGTCCGAGGATCCTCCGGTCACCATTGTCGCCGTCGACGTCGCGTCGAAGATCCGCGGTCTGGTCGACGATGTCACGGCGATGACCGACCGCGGATTGGTGACGTTGGAACGCGCCCGACTGGTCACCCGACACAGCGGCGCCGAGGCGCTGGGCGAGATGGAAAGCCGAAACGGGGATGCCGCCAAGCTCACCGTCTACGTCGGCCGTCAGGTGCGAGTCGGTGGGACCGCCGCCAGCTACGCCGTCTGCGAACTACTGTATCGGCACGGATTCGCCGGTGCCACAGTGCTTCTCGGTGTCGACGGCACGGCATACGGCGAACGTTTCCGGGCGCGCTTCTTCGGCCGCAACGTCAATGTTCCGTTGATGATTATCGCTATCGGTTCGGTTCCGCAGGTGTCGGCCGCCGCCACCGACCTCGCCGGCCTACTGCCCAACCCACTGCTGACCATCGAACGGGTACGGCTGTGCAAACGCGACGGCGAGCTGTTGGCCCGCCCCCAACAGCTGCCGCCGACCGACAACCAGGGACGAAACCTGTGGCAGAAGCTGATGGTGCACACCGCCGAGGCGACCCATCACGAGGGCCTGCCGATCCACCGCGCGCTGGTGTACCGACTGATGCAGTCGCAGACAACCCGGGGCGCGACTGCCCTGCGTGGTGTCTGGGGTTTCCATGGCGCTCATAAACCGCACGGGGACAAGCTTTTTCAGCTTGCCCGTAAAGTACCGGTGATCACCATCATCGTCGATACGCCGGAGGCTATTGCGCGCAGCTTCGATATCGTCGACGAGCTGACTACCCGCCACGGGCTGGTCACCAGCGAGATGGTCCCGGCAGCGGTGTCCTTGACAGGATCGCCGGGATCGCCTAGAGCGGCTGAAACGCCGCTGGCACAGTACAACTACTGACGTTCGTTCGTCATTGCTTCCGGAGCGCAGGCACATCGTCGAGGGTGCGCGGCAGCACGTAGAGCGCTACCCGCCGATTCGCCAGTTCGTGTTCGCCGAGGAAGAAGCAGCCACCGCTCTCACAGAAGTGCCGTATCCCTTTGCTACGGTAGTCCGGGTCGAAAATGATCCGGCGACACTGTGGTTCGGCATTGAGCACGCTGGCCACGAAGTGCGGCAGCAGGAGCTGGGCGACGCCCAGAGTGATGATGTTCGGATCTGCGGTGGCGGCGTGGATGCCCAGATCATAGGGATCGGCCTCGTACAGAGTCGAGATCAAATCCTTTGCAGCCCAGTATAATTCGAGGTAGCCGTGATATCGGCCGTCCAGACTGCCGACGAACGGCCGCGAGTAGTTGCCGTCGAGCTGGGCCCGCAGATACCGCTGCCATCGCGACGCCGGCCACACGCATTCCCACGCTCTGGCCAAGTGCGGCCTGCTCATCCACTCGGCGATCATCTCCGCGTCGGTATCCGGATCGGCCAGCCGGAATGCGTACGGCGAAGGCACCGCCGGCGTGGGCGGCGGCGGGACGTTACGGACCTCGTCGGTGAGATCGGTCAGTTGGCGCGGGAAAAGCGCGTCGGCTTCGCTCATGTCAACCCGCAAGCCTACCTACCGCACCCGTTGCCGACAGCCATTTGTCGGCCAGCGCCGAAACCCAGCCGGCTACCGCGCCGGCATCCGCCGGCGGTGCCTGGACCAGCACCAGCTCGCCGACGCCCAGTTCGGCCAGAGCCTCGACGTCGCCGACCCGGGGGCTGCGCAGCGCCACCGCAAGTGACAGCTCACCAGGGTCGCGACCCGACTCGGCACACAGCTGCTCGAGCCTGCCGACCCGTTCGCGCACCTCGTTCACGCCGTCGAGGTTGAACCCGTACCAGCCGTCCGCCCATGCCGCGACTCGTCTCATCGCCGCATCGCTATTGCCCCCGACCACGATCGGGATGCGGCGCTCACGAGCAGGCTTGGGGTTGACCCGAACGCAGTCGAATGCGACGAAGTCTCCGCCGAACGACGCGACATCGTCGCGCCATAACGTGCGCATCGCGGCGACGTATTCGGCGGTGCGCGCCGCGCGGCGCTCGAACGGCACCCCGAGCGCTTCGAACTCCTCTCGCAACCACCCGACGCCGACACCAAGCACCAGTCGGCCGCCGCTCAGCCGATCCAGGCTCGCCGCCTGCTTGGCCACCACGACCGGGTTGTGTTCGGGCAGCAGCAACACACCGGTAGCGACCGCTATCCGCGACGACGCGGCGGCGGCGAACGCCAACGCGATCATCGGGTCCAGCCAATCCGCCTGGGCCGGAACCGCGATGACGCCGTCGTCGGAGTAGGGATACCGGGACGCGGGCCGGTCCACCATCACGACGTGTTCGCCGGCCCACAGGGTGGCGAAACCGGCGTTGTCCGCCGCGGATGCGACGGCGTCGATCACCGTCCGGTCAGCGCCGGATCCGATCCCCAGCGCATGCAATCCGAGCCGCATCCGACGATCGTCTCATGCGGGTCAGCGACTCTTGAGCAGCTTCGCCAGGACAGCCGCGTGACTGCCGTCGATTTCGCGCGTGGCGGTGACCAGAGTGATGGGCCCGCTCTCGGCGAGCTTCCGCAGTTCGGCCAGCGCCGGGCTGCCGGCCAGTTCCGCTTCGTAGCGCGCCTCGAATTCGTCGAACCGCTCCCGCCGGTGGTGGTACCACTCACGCAGTTCCTTCGACGGGGCGACGCCCTTGCACCAGATACCCGCCCGCGGGTCGTCTTTGCGGATTCCCCGCGGCCAGATGCCGTCGACCAGGATGCGCTGTCCGTCGTCGGGACCGGGCTCCTCATAGATCCGCGTCACTCGGATCTGGCGCTTGGCGACCATGGCGTCAGTGATAGAGCAGATTGGTGTGCTGGCTGCAGTAGCTGTTGACGGCAGCGAGCACGGTGGACTTCGCCTCCTGCTGGGTGAAGTTGCCGGGGCCGCCGACGAGTCTGTTGACCGTCGCCTGGTACGTCTGCGGGGTGGGGCTCTGGTCGAGCATGGCGCAGGTGGTGTGGGCCTCGGCGATCATCGTCTGCAGCGAGACCCGGCCCTGGTAGTTGACCCCGTTCTCGGAGAGCCACTTGGTGTAGTAGGAATCCTCGGTGCTCAGCGGATCGGCTTGGGCTTCCGGGCTGGTCAGCAGAGCCAGGCCCACCAGCGATACCGCGAGCATTTGTGCAGGCCTCATGATCCGCCTCCCGATGAGCGTCCTCAGCACCGAAGCAAGCAGGGCCAACGCTACGCCGGAACTTCCCGGTTGAGGGCAGCTGCGGCGTCTCGATGTCGATCACGTTCGGGGTGAACGCCAGTCGGGCAAGCGATACCGGTCCGGGGCCCCACCGCGGATACCGCCGATCACGGTCAGCGATGTCGAGGTCCGCATCGCGCTCGCTCGGCACGCCGCCTAGTAGTGGTAGGTGTCCGTCGGGGCGGGCATGTGAACCCGCTCGTCCTCGAACTCCGAGACTTCGATGCCGTAGGCGCGGGCCAGGTCGAGGATCTTGGTGGCCCGCGCAATGCGCGGCAGGTCGGAGCCGTTGCGGATCTCTCCGCCGTCGCGCTGGAACTCGGCGAAAAACTCTTTGGCCCAGCCGATTTCGTCTTGCGAAGGAGACAATCCCTCGTTTACCACGGCGCATTGTTCGGGCGACAGGCAGATCTTGCCGGTCATGCCGAATTCGACGGAGACCGCGGTGGCCTCGATGAGCTTGAGCGGGTTGGTGCCGATGGTCGGCCCGTCGATGGCACTGGGCAGGTTGGCGGCCTTGGCGGCGATGGTGAACCGTGACCGGGCGTAGGCCAGGGTGGTCGGCTCTTCGCCGAAACCGGTGTCGCGGCGGAAATCGCCGATGCCGAAGGCCAGCCGGAAGGTGCCTTTCGCCGCGGCGATCTCGGTGATGCGCTCCAGGCCCCGGGCCGTTTCGACCAGCGCCACGATCGGCACGTTCGGCAGTCGCAGCGCGGTCTCGGTGACATGGTCCACCGATTCGACCATCGCCAGCATCACGCCGCCGATCGATGTACCGGCCAGCGCAGCTATGTCGTCCGCCCACCACGGGGTGCCGAAGCCGTTGATGCGAACCCAGTCGCCGTTTCCGGCGCTGAGCCACCGCACCACATTGTCACGGGCGGTCGGCTTGTCTTTGGGCGCAACGGCATCCTCGATGTCGAGGACGACGATGTCGGCACGAGAGTGCGCCGCGGCCTGGAAACGCTCGGCGTGCGCGCCGTTGACCAACAGCCAGCTTCGCGCGAGCACCGGATCGATGCGTGAACCGATGTCATCGGGATCCGAAGCGGCGCCGTCGACCTGGTCATACATTGCGTGTTCAGTGGTCATCATCATTTCCGTGGGTATGTAGCGCGGTTCCCTAAACCGTAACCTCATCGCGAAACGGGCGGTCCGGCCGACCCGCCTCAGCGGCGCGAACGGCGAAGTTCGTGGCCGGCGGTCAGCCGGAACAGCGCGCGGTCCAGGGTCGGCAAGATCTCGGTGATGGCGATTTCGCCGGCGGTGAATCGGGCCACCAGACCGTAGGCCAGGTTGGACACGATCGGCGGCAGGTCCGCGACGAGGTCGGGGTCGGCCTCGCCGAGCACGGCCATCGCGGCGGGCACGACGGCGTCGACACCCCGGCTCACCAGCCGCTGACCACCGGGAGCAGACCGGGCACGGTAATAGGCCCGCAGCATGTCCGGGTGACGCTCCCAGGGTTCGAAAATCGTCCGGAACACGCGCATCAGGCCGTCGTAGATGGATTCGCCCGGGCCGGGTGTCTGCGCCGCCAAGCCGGCGTAGCGGTTCTCGTCCATCCAGCGCTCGAGCGCCGCCAGGATCAGCGCGTCTCGGGTCGGATAACGCTTGTAGATGGTGGCCAGCGACGTCCGCGCACGCCGGGCCACCTCCCGCAGCTGGACGGCGTCGTAGCCCCCGGTCTCCAGGATGTCGACGACCACTTCCAGGATGGGATCGGGAATCCGATCGTGCGGGCGCTCCGGGTCGCCGGTCACCACTTCAGCGCTAACCAACTTTCACCCTTGCTCTCGCTCAGTAACATCGTTACCCTACCGGGTGTAACACCGTTACTCAACGAGGAGCAGCGATGGCCGGCCGAGTCGACGGCAAGGTCGCGTTCATCACCGGCGCGGCCCGCGGCCAGGGCCGCAGTCACGCCGTGCGGCTGGCGCAGGAAGGCGCCGACATCATCGCGGTCGACATCTGCCAACCGATCGAGAACTCGGCGGCACCACCCGCGACACCCGAAGACCTCGCGGAGACGGCCGACCTCGTCAAGGCTCTGGACCGGCGTATCGTCACCGCCGAAGTCGACGTCCGCGATTACGACTCGCTCAAGGCCGCCGTCGACGGCGGGGTCGAGCAACTCGGCCGGCTGGACATCGTCGTCGCCAACGCCGGCATCGGCACCGTGGGAGTCCGGCTGGACCGCATGGACGAGGACTTGTGGCGGCAAATGATCGACATCAACCTCAGCGGCGTTTGGAAGTCGGTGAAAGCCGCAGTGCGCCATCTAGATTCGGGCGCATCGATCGTCTTGACCAGTTCGGTCGCCGGGCTCAAGGCATACCCTCATACCGGACACTACGTGGCGGCCAAACACGGGGTCGTCGGGCTGATGCGGTCCTTCGCCGTCGAGCTGGGTCCGCGCAACATCCGCGTCAACTCGGTACACCCGACACACGTGAACACGCCATTGTTGATCAACGACAACACTTTTCGGCTGTTTCGGCCCGATCTGGAAAATCCGGGCCTCGACGATTTTGCCCCGATCTGCCAGACCTTCCACGTCCTGCCGATCCCGTGGGTCACCGCCGAGGACATCAGCAACGCGGTCCTCTTCCTGGCCTCTGACGAATCGCGCTACATCACCGGCATTGCGCTTCCCATCGACGCCGGCAGCTGCCTTAAGTAAAGGACCAGCACATGAGAACCAAGCTCTACTACGACCCCTACGACGTCAACATCGCCGCCGACCCCTACCCCACCTACGCCCGCCTGCGCGACGAAGCGCCGATCTATTACAACGAGCGCCACAACTTCTGGGCACTGTCGCGACATGCCGACGTCGAGAAGGCGCTGGCGGATTGGGAGACGTTCTCCAACAGCCGCAGCGACATCCTCGAGCTGATCCAATCCAGGTTCGACATGCCCGCCGGCGTGATGATGTTCGAGGACCCGCCCGCACACACCAGGTTGCGCGGGGTCATGTCGCGGGTCTTCACGCCCCGCCGGATGGCCGCGCTCGAAGACCAGATCCGGGCGTACTGCGTGCGTTGCCTGGATCCGCTGGTCGGCTCCGACGGCTTCGACATCATCGCCGAGCTCGCCTCGATGATGCCGATGCGCGTCATCGGCATGCTGCTGGGCATCCCCGAAGGCGACCAGATCAGCGTGCGGGACGCCAACGACGCCAACCTGCGAACCAAACCCGGTACGCCGATGAAGGTGGCCGATCGCGACGCGATCGCCGACGGCCGCATCTACGCCGACTACGTCGACTGGCGCGCCGAGAACCCCTCCGACGACCTGATGACCGCGCTGCTCAACGTCGAATTCGAAGACGAAAACGGCGTCACCAGAAAGCTCACCCGCAACGAGGTGCTGCACTACACCCAAGTCGTCGCCGGGGCCGGCAACGAAACCACCGGACGGCTGATCGGCTGGCTGGCCAAGGTGCTCGCCGAGCATCCCGACCAGCGCCGCGAAGTCGCGCGGGACCGTTCGCTATTGACGCGCACGGTCGACGAGACGTTGCGCTACGAGCCCACCGGACCCCATGTCGCGCGCTATACCCTGCGCGAGTTCGAGTGTTACGGCACCACGGTGCCCGCCCACAGCGCCGTACTGCTGCTCTTCGGGGCCGCCAACCGAGACCCGTTGCGCTACCGGGATCCCGACACGTTCGACATCCACCGCGACAACATCTCGCACCTCACCTTCGGCAAAGGCGTGCACTACTGCCTCGGCGCGAACCTGGCACGGCTGGAGGGCAGGGTCGCCCTCGACGAATTGCTCAACCGGTGGCCCGAATGGGACATCGACTACCGCAGCCTCAAGCTCGCACCGACCTCCACCGTTCGCGGCTGGGAGCGACTGCGGATCGTCCTACCCTGAGCCCGCCTGAGCCGGGTCTGGGGCAACCGCATGAACCCCGGCCCGCGATGGTGTTGGATGGCGGAGTGGCAGGCATCAGTCGCAGCCGGACCATAACGGCCGAGCCGCAGGCGATTTGGGACATCCTGGCCGACTTCGGCGCCCTGAGTTCGTGGGCCGGCGGGGTCGACCATTCGTGTGTGTTGAACCACGGCCCGGGCGGCGGGCCGGTGGGCACCACCCGCCGGGTGCAGGTGGGCAGCAACGCGCTGGTGGAACGCATCACTGAGTTCGAGCCACCTACGACGCTGGCCTACGACATCGAGGGCCTGCCGCCGCGGTTACGCAAGGTCGCCAACTGCTGGACGCTGCGGCCCAGCGGCCCGAGGGGCGCCGCCACGGTGGTGAGCTTGACCAGCACGGTCGAGGTCGGCGACGGCAAGCCGGCGCGGATGGCGGAATGGGTCGCGCTGCGCGTCCTGGCCAAACAGTCCGAGGCGATGCTCGCCGGGCTGGCACACCGATTGGAGAACACCCATGTCTGATCGCCCCGACATCGTCATCGTGATGACCGACGAGGAGCGCGCGGTACCGCCCTACGAGTCGGCCGACGTCCTGGCCTGGCGGCAGCGCACCCTGACCGGGCGCCGCTGGTTCGACGAGCACGGGGTGAGTTTCACGCGGCACTACACCGGCTCGCTGGCCTGTGTGCCGAGCCGGCCGACGATGTTCACCGGTCACTACCCCGACCTGCACGGGGTCACCCAGACCGACGGCATCGGCAAACGATTCGACGACTCACGGCTGCGCTGGCTACGCACCGGCGAGGTGCCCACCCTGGGCAACTGGTTCCGCGCGGCCGGTTACGACACCCACTACGACGGCAAGTGGCACATCTCGCACGCCGACCTGCACGACCCGGCGACGGGTGGATCATTGGCCACCAACGATGACGACGGCGTCGTCGACCCGGCCGCGGTGCAGCGCTACCTCGACGCCGACCCGCTGGGCCCTTACGGTTTCTCCGGCTGGGTTGGCCCCGAGCCGCACGGGGCCGGCATGTCCGATTGCGGTCTGCGCCGCGACCCGCTGATCGCCGATCGGGTGGTCGCCTGGCTCAACGACCGCTACGCGCGGCGGCGCGCCGGTGACGCCGCGGCGCTGCGCCCGTTCCTGCTGGTGGCCAGCTTCGTCAACCCGCACGACATCGTGCTGTTCCCGGCGTGGGTGCGACGCAATCCGCTCAAGCCGTCCCCGCTAGATCCGCCGCCGGTGCCCCCCGCGCCCACCGCCGACGAAGATCTGCGGCCAAAGCCGGCCGCCCAGATCGCGTTCCGGGAGGCCTATTACTCCGGTTACGGTCCGGCGCGGGTGGTCAAACGCAACTACGGACGCAACGCGCAGCGCTACCGCGACCTCTACTACCGGCTGCACGCCGAGGTCGACGGGCCGATCGACCGAGTGCGCCGAGCAGTCACCGAGGGCGGCTCGGACAACGCCGTTCTGGTGCGCACCGCCGATCACGGCGACCTGCTGGGCGCTCACGGCGGACTGCACCAGAAGTGGTTCAACTTGTACGACGAGGCCACTCGGGTGCCGTTCGTCATCGCCCGCCTCGGCGCCAACGCGACCACGGCGCGCACCGTTTCGGCGCCGACATCGCACGTCGACCTGCTGCCCACGCTGCTCGGCGCGGCGGGCGTCGACGTCGACGTCGCGGCCGCGCAACTCGCCGAGTCGTTCACCGAAGTACACCCGCTGCCCGGCCGCAACCTGATGCCGGTGGTCGACGGGGGACCCGCTGACGAGTCCCGGGCCGTGTACGTGATGACGCGTGACAACGTGCTCGAAGGCGACACCGGCGCGTCGGCGTTTGCCCGGCAACTGGGCCGAACCGTGAATCCGCCCGCGCCGCTGCGGATCAAGGTGCCCGCGCACGTGGCCTCCAACTTCGAGGGGCTGGTGGTGCGCGTCGACGACTCCGACGCCGTGGGTGGTGCCGGGCATCTGTGGAAGTTGGTGCGCACCTTCGACGACCCGGCCACCTGGACCGAACCGGGCGTGCGTCACCTGGCCGGCAACGGCATCGGCGGCGAGGCGTACCGCACCGACCCGGTCGACGACCAGTGGGAGCTCTACGACCTGACCACCGACCCCATCGAGGCCGACAACCGATGGACCGACCCCGACCTGCACAGGCTGCGCCAACATCTGCGGATGCAGCTCAAGCAGCAACGGGCGGTGTCGGTGCCCGAGCGCAATCAGCCGTGGCCGTATGCCAAGCGTCAGCCGCCGGCCGACCCGTCCGGCGGCGTGGTACGTCGAGTGCTGGGGCGCGTCGCGTGCCGGCGCGCATAGGCCGCTGTGGAGTAGACCAGATGTACGCAGACCGGCTCGTCGTCTTCGGTCACGTAGTCATTCGAGTGCACCCACGCTCCCCGTAGGTCGGGGCTTAGCAGCACCCAGACTTCTCGGGTCGCGCGCACCCGGTCGATGAAGCGCTGATAGTTCGCCGCAAGGTCGGCGGTCAGGTGGAGAGCCACGCCCGACTCTAACCGCCGCAGCGCCCAGTGGCACGAGCTGCCGCGCTCGCGGCGGCCGTCGTGGTCGGCGTCATCATGGTCATCGTCGGGCTGTGACAGCGGCCGTGACCGCCGATCACGCCAGCTGGCCGAGCTCGGTCGCGAGCTTGTCCAGGTATCGAAGCGTCCGGTCGTAGGGCTCGGTGGGCAGGTCCAGCAAGACGCGCTCGACCCCCAGCGGCCGGTATCCCTCGAGATCCGTTGCCGTCGCGTCGCCCCAGTGGCAGACGGTTACCGGTACGTCGCTGCCGGCCAGGGCGCGCAGTCGCTCGAGTGGACGCGACAGTTGCTCCGGTGATGGGCTGATCGCGATCCATCCGGCTTTCAGCTCGGCGATCCGGGTGAAGCTAGCCGGCCCACCGCCGATATAGAGCGGCGGGCAGGGCTTGGTCACCGGCTTCGGCCAGCAGTAGATCGGGTCGAAATCGACGTATTTCCCGTGGAATTCGGCTTGCTCCTGCGTCCAGATCTCGATCATGGCGCGCAGCCGCTCGTCGGTCACGCGTCCGCGAACCGCGGGATCGACACCGTGGTTGGCCACTTCTTCGCGCAGCCAGCCCACGCCGACGCCGAACCGAAACCGGCCCTGCGACACCAGGTCCAGCGAGGCAACCTCTTTGGCCGTCAGGATCGGATCGCGCTCCGGGACCAGCGCGATGCCAGTACCCAACACCAGCGTCTCGGTGGCAACCGCCGCCGCCGCCAACGCCACGAACGGATCCAATGTCCGGTAGTACTTGTGCGGAATGGGCCCACCGGCCGGGTAGGGGCTGCGCGTGTCGACCGGGATATGGGTGTGTTCGGCGAGAAACAGCGACTCGAATCCGCGCTGTTCCAGGGCCGTCCCCAGCTGCGCCGGGCCAATGCCCTCGTCGGTAACAAACGTCAAGACACCGAAGCGCATGCTTGCTCCTATCGTCTTATACGCGATGGCCTTCGGCCGGTGGGCGAAGCGATGCGGCCACCGGCCGAGCGTAGTACCGATGTCCGGGCGCGACCAGCGACAGCCTCGGGCGCCGCGCGTGCGGGTGGCCGGCGCGGATGAGGTACTTAGCTACCCCACTGCGCTGGGCAACCGGTTGGCGACCAGTTTCGGTTTCGACGTCAGCTTGTTTGCTTTACGAATTCCCTTGTCCATCAGCGCTTCAGGGGCGAACTTGCGCAGCAGCGACAGTCCGTGCGCCAGGCTGCCGGCCGGATAGCGCACTTTCGGCCTTCGGCTGGTCGCCGCCTTGAGCACGACCCGAGCCACCACCGCGGGATCGTCCCCGTGGTGCACTCCCTCGGCGATGACGCGTCGGGCGTTCTCGCGAGCGGTCACGTAACCGTCGATCAGTGAATCGGCATCGACCGCATTGGCGCCGAACGAGGTCTTGGTGAAACCGGGTTCGACGACTGACACCCGCACACCGAATTCCCGGGTTTCATGATCCAGGGACTCCGAGTAGCCCTCGACGGCATGCTTCGACGCCGAGTAGATCGCGGCGTAGGGCGCAGGCAACAAACCCAACACCGAGCCGATGTTGATGATGCGGCCGCCGCCCTGCGCGCGCAGATACGGCAGCACCTCACGAGTCATTCGCGCCATGCCGAAGAAGTTGGTGTCGAAGAGCTGCTGCGCCTGGGCAACCGAGCTCTCCTCCGCGGCGCCGATGATGCCCATGCCGGCATTGTTGACCAGGATGTCGATCCGACCGGCCCGCCGAATCACCGAAGCGACGGCCGTGCTGACCGACGCGGCGTCGGTGACGTCCAACTGCACCAATTCCACCCCGGGCGTTGGTTGCGTTCTACTCGGGTTGCGACTGGTGCCGAAGACCTCAAAGCCTTTCGCCGCGAAAGCGTTCGCCACGGCGAGGCCGATTCCCGAGGAAACGCCGGTAACCAATACCACTGGCGATCGTCCGTTCATCTCCACTCCTAGTAAACCGACTGGTGTACTTTTGCCTACGCAACGCTACACCGCATGGTGCGAGATGTAAACCGTTCGGTATACTTGTGCCCATGGCTACGCAGCACGCGACACGCAGGGGCGGCCGTGGCGCACGTCAGCGCATCCTGGACGCGGCTGCCGAGTTGTTCTACCGGGAAGGCATCAACGCCACCGGCGTCGAACGCCTGGCCAACGCATCGTCGGTGTCCAAACGGACTCTGTACCAACACTTTCCGAGCAAGTCAGCGGTGGTCGAAGAGTACCTGCGCAGCATTGAAGACGTTGCCGCCAAGCCGCTGCGGGTCAGCGGCAAGGCCGCAGAGCAGACGCCGCGAAACCGACTACTGGCGTTGTTCGACAGTCCCCGTGCCGGAACAGCACCGCTGCGGGGCTGTCCCTTTCACAACGCCGCCGTAGAGGCAGCAGGAGCGATGCCAGGAGTTCAGAGAATAGTCCGGGCAGCCAAGCAGAATTTCATCGATGGGCTCACCGAGCTGTCCCGGGAGGCGGGCGCCGGCGACCCACGCTCACTGGGCAATCAACTCGCCGTTCTCTACGAAGGTGCGGCCGCGCTGGCTACCTCGCTCAACGACGCATCGACGTGGGAGCAGGCCCGCGCCGCAGCTGAGACGCTGATCGACCAAGCGCTCGCCTCATAACGCGCGGGCCGGAAGCCGCAGCTCCGTAGTCTGGATCAGGTGAGCGTTGCACCGGATATGACAATCGCGCTGCAGGACCGCTTCTTCCGCGCGTTACCGGAACTGGCGGTCCGCTGGCAAGCCGATGCGCCGCCGGACGCGCGGCTGCTCGTGCTCAACGAGCCGCTAAGCGGCGAGCTTGACCTCGACGCCGGCTGGCTGCGCAGCCCCGAAGGGGTGCGGTTCCTGGTCGGCACCCTGCTGCCGGACGGCGCGGCCGCGGTGGCGCAGGCCTATGCCGGCCATCAGTTCGGCGGCTACGTCCCGCGGTTGGGCGACGGGCGGGCGCTGCTGTTGGGTGAGCTCGCCAGCGCCGACGGTCGGCTGCGCGACATCCATCTGAAGGGCTCCGGGCCCACCCCGTTCGCCCGCGCCGGCGACGGCTGGGCGGTCGTCGGCCCGATGCTGCGCGAATACGTCGTCAGCGAGGCGATGCACGCCCTGGGCATCCCGACGACGCGGTCCCTGGCGGTCGTGGGTACCGGTCGCCCGGTACAGCGCGAGACCGTGCTGCCCGGTGCCCTGTTGGTGCGTGTCGCCAGCAGCCACCTGCGCGTCGGCAGCTTCCAGTACGCGGCATTCACCGGCGACCTCGGCCTATTGCGGCGGCTGGCTGACCATGCGATCGCCCGCCACCACCCCGCCGCCGCGGACGCCGAGCGCCCTTATCTGGCCCTGTTCGAAGCGGTGGTTGCGGCGCAGGCGTCGCTGATCGCCCAATGGATGCTGGTCGGGTTCGTCCACGGGGTGATGAACACCGACAACATGACCATCTCCGGCGAAACCATCGACTACGGGCCGTGCGCGTTCATGGAGGCCTACGATCCCGAGACGGTGTTCAGTTCGATCGACCACTGGGGCCGCTATGCCTACGGCAATCAGCCGGGGATCGCGGGCTGGAACCTCGCCCGCTTCGCCGAGGCGCTGCTGCCGCTGCTCGCCGAGGACTCCCAGGAGGCGATCGCGCTCGCCGAGCAGGCGTTCGGGGTGTTCCGCGCCCGCTATGACGCGGTGTGGTCGTCGGGGATGCAAGCCAAGCTGGGTTTGAGCACAGCCGCCCCCACGCTGGTCGACGAGTTGCTGCCGCTGCTGCAGGAAAGCCGCGTCGACTACACCTCGTTCTTCCGTCACCTCGGCCGAGCCGCTCGCGGCGACGGCGAGCCGGTGCGCGGACTGTTCGTCGACCTCGCCAGGTTCGACGGCTGGCTGTCGCGCTGGCAGGCCCTGGGACCGGACGCCGAGCTGATGGACCGCGTCAACCCGATCTACATCCCCCGCAATCACCTCGTCGAGGAGGCACTGACGGCGGCGACGGACGGCGATCTCGGTCCCGTCGAACGGCTCCTCGACGCCGTCACACACCCTTATGCCGAACGGCCGGGCCTGCAGCGCTACGCAAGTCCCGCGCCGCAGGATTTCGGCGCCTACCGAACCTTCTGCGGCACTTGAGCTCATACCCGTAACCTGCTGAACCACACCACCAGCAGAAGGAGCTAAGGGATGACGTGGCAGATCGTGCTGTTCACCATGGGTTTGATCGTGGCCGGAGTCGCGCTATTGCTATGGGTGTTCTCCGCCGGCGACAAAGCCCGTGCCCGCGGTAAGACGGTGACCATCGGCGCCCTGGCCGCGGCGGTGCTGTTTTTCCTGCTGGGTTGCTTCACCATCGTCGGAACCCGCCAAATCGCCATCGTCACCGCCTTCGGACGCCCCAACGGAGTCAGCCTGAACAACGGCTTCCACGGCAAGTGGCCATGGCAGATGACCCACCAGATGGACGGCGCGGTGCAGATCGACAAGTACGTCAAAGAGGGCAACAACGACCAGCGGATCATGGTGCGGTTGGGTAATCAGTCCACCGCCCTGGCCGACGTCAGCATCCGCTGGCAGCTCAAGCAGCCCGCCGCCCCGGAACTGTTCCAGCAGTACAAGACCTTCGACAACGTGCGGGTCAACCTGATCGAGCGGAATCTGTCGGTCGCCCTCAACGAGGTTTTCGCCGCCTTCAATCCGCTGGACCCGCAGAACCTCGACGTCTCCCCGCTGCCGAAGCTCGCCAAGCGCGCCGCCGACATCATGCGCCAGGATGTCAGCGGCCAGGTCGACATCTTCGACGTCAACGTGCCCACCATCCAGTACGACCAGGGCACCGAGGACAAGATCAACCAGCTCAACCAGCAACGCGCCCAGACCTCGATCGCGGTCGAGGCTCAGCGGACCGCCGAGGCCCAGGCCAAGGCCAACGAGATCCTGTCCCGCTCGATCAGCAATGACCCCAATGTCGTGGTGCAGAACTGCATTACGGCCGCCATCAACAAGGGGATCAGCCCGCTGGGTTGCTGGCCGGGCAGCTCGGCACTGCCCACGGTTTCCGTGCCCGGACGCTAGCCGACCCCACCTGATCGACATGAGAGGGTTGGTGCCCATGGACATTCCGTTCGCCGACGCCGTGCGCGGCCGCTTCGGCCGCCGCGACGCCGAGTTCGACTTCATCGAGGAGTTCGAACACGAGGCCTTCGACGGTGAGGCGGCCGAGGCGGTACCCGACACCGTCGACCTGCCCTCGGCAGAGCCGGCCCTGCTGCTGCAGAAGATGGAGAACCGGCTGATCCGCCAGCACGTCGCCAACCCGGACGTGTTGAGCGACGAGGAACTGCGCAGGTTGCGCTACATCCTCAATTTCGCCAGGCTCGCCGACTTCGAGCCGGGTGCCGCCGGCCCGGGCGGCAGCCGGGGGCGCGGCGACGTTTCGGTCGGCGCCGAAGTGGCGCCGTGGCGCTCTAGGGTCACCGACGCGCTGTACGGACCGCTGCGCGAAGAGGCGGATCCGGTCACGGCGTTGAAAACGGCACGCGAGGCGCTACAGGGCCTGGCCGCCGACCAGGACGATCAGCGACGGGTGCTGATCGAGCGCCACGGCAACGACTTCTCCCCCGCCGAGCTGGATTCCGAGGTCGGCTACAAGAAGCTGGTCACGATCCTCGGCGGCGGCGGCGGGGCGGGCTTCGTCTACATCGGCGGACTGCAGCGGCTGCTGGAGGCCGGCCAACTGCCCGACTACATGATCGGCTCGTCGTTCGGCTCCATCATCGGCAGCCTGGTGGCCCGATCCCTGCCGGTGCCGATCGAAGAGTACGTGGAGTGGGCCAAGACGGTGTCGTACCGGGCCATTCTCGGACCCGAGCGGCTGCGCCGCCGGCACGGCCTGGCCGGGGTCTTCGCGCTGCGCTTCGACCAGTTCGCCCTGGCCCTGCTCAGCCGGGAAGACGGCGTGCGAATGCGGATGTCGGACTTGGCCATTCCGTTCGACATCGTGGTCGCCGGGGTGCGACGGCAGCCCTATGCGGCGCTGCCGTCACGGTTTCGCCGTCCGGAATTGGCGGCGCTGCAGATGCGGTCGCTTCCGTTCCGCCCGATCGGCATCGGACCGCTGGTAGCGGCCCGGATGTGGCAGGTGTCGGCCTTCATCGACCTGCGGGTGGTCAAGCCCATCGTGATCAGCGGCGACGACTCGGACCGTGACTTCGACGTCGTCGACGCCGCGTCGTTCTCGTCGGCCATCCCCGGCGTGCTGCACCACGAAAGCCGCGACCATCGCATGATCGGAATCCTCGACGAGCTCTGCGCCGAGAAGGACATCGCGGCGCTCGTCGACGGCGGCGCGGCCAGCAATGTGCCCGTCGAACTGGCCTGGAAGCGGGTGCGCGACGGCAAGCTCGGCACCCGCAATGCGTGCTATCTGGCCTTCGATTGCTTTCATCCGCAATGGGATTCGCGGCACATGTGGCTGGCGCCGATCACCCAGGCGATCCAGTTGCAGATGGTGCGCAACCTGCCCTATCTCGATCACCTCGTCAAGTTCCAGCCGACGCTGTCGCCGATCAACCTGGCGCCCTCCGTCGCCGCCATCGACCGCGCGTGCGAATGGGGCCGCGACAGCGTCGAAGAGGCCATTCCGGTGACCACCGCGCTGTTGCAGCCGACGTGGTGGGAAGGCGGCGGCCCGCCGGTCGCCGAGCCCGCGGCACGCGCGAAGTCGGTGGCCTCGTCGATGAGCTCGGTGCTGGCCGCGATTCAATCGCCGACCGGACGCTGGGCACGCTGGCGAAACCGCCACCTGACGTGAGGCCGCCGGTGAATCCCGCGGGTGGCTACCATGGCCCTCATGGCCGAGCCGGTCCCGGCTTCCGAGGAAACCGCCGCACTCGATGGCGGCGAGACTGCCGCCGTGCCGAATTCGGCGCCTACCGACGCGGTTCATACGGCGTGGTCGCGCAATGAGGCCCCCGAGGATAGCCAGGACTACCACGGCGACGGCCGAGACGACTACCGCGACAACGACTACGAGGGCCGCCCGGACGCTGCGATCGCACCGGCCGTCCAGTCCTGGGGCACGACGTGGGGCCGCGCCGCGGCACTCCTGCTGCTCGGCCTCGGCGTCGCGACGCTCATCGTCGTCGCCGGTTGGGCGCTGACCACGGCCAAGTCCCCTCACCCAGGTGCCGAGCCGTCGCCTCAAGGGACGACGGCCGCTTCGACAGGAACGTCTGCGCCGGCCCCCACGACCATCGCCTCGACCCCGGAGCAGGACAGCAGCTATATTAGGGCCCTCAACGACCGCGGCATCACGTTCGCCAATCCCGATGCGGCGGTCTACAACGGCAAGCTGGTCTGCATGAACTTCCGTCGAGGCATGACGGTGGACCAGATAGTGGCGGCGTTTCGGGCCAGCAATCCGGCGCTGAGCAGCAACGCCGAAGATTACGTGGCTATTTCGATGCGCACCTATTGTCCGTAACGCGCCAACGTCCGGGTGTTCGCGGACCACGCCGTGGGTATCTACGGATCTATGACGGATCCGAGGAGCCGGAACTCCCGCGAGCCGGTAAACCTCAACGGCCGGCTGACGCGGCGCCGCCACAAGCTGGCTCCGGATCCCGGCATTCGGCGCGCCATCCTGGTGGCCGCGTCAATGTCGGTGCGCGAGCATGGGGTACGGGGACTCAACATCGCCACGGTCCTGGACCGTGCACAGCTGAGCACGCGCGCCTTCTACCGGCATTTCGAATCCAAAGACCAACTGGTTGCGGCGGTTTTCCTGGAAGTGGCCCAAGTCGAAGCAACGCGGCTGAGAACCTATATGGCCCAAGCCAGCAACCCGGTCCAGGCGGTCACGGCCTGGATCGACGCGCGGCTCGATCTGGCCTTCGACGAGAACGTGAAGGCCGATCTGCGCCATCTGGCCGTCGATGCCCAATCACATATGCTCAACACCCCGGAGCTGGTCGCGCCGGCGTACGCCGAAACCCTTGAGCCCCTTGTCGAACAGCTCCATCTGGGCTTGCAGCAGGAGGTGTTCCGCGATATTCATCCGGTGAGCGAGGCGCAATCCATCCAGGGCGTGGTATGGGCGAGCACCGAGCAGCAGTGGGCATCGGGTGATGGTCAACGCGATGGCGTTCGCCAGCGCACCGTTCGGTTCTGCCTGCGTGGGCTGGGCGTGGCGGCGGACACCATCGCCGAAGTTGTTGGCGCCGACTGTTAAGCCGCCTGCTAAGAAGGTGCGATGGACCTCGGCTTCACCGGATCGAAGGCTGTCGTCACCGGCGGAGCAAGGGTATGGGGCGCCGTCACCGATGCCTTCGCCGCCGTCTCCGAGCGCTGGGGGCAGCTGAATTGCCTGGTGCACACCATCGGGCCGGGCCACGGATATTTCGAAGAGACGGACGATGCGGCCTGGGATGCGGCCTTCACGCTGGGCACCATGTCCGGCGTGCGTTCGATCCGGGCCGCGTTGCCGTTGCTGCGCGCCGCCGACTGCTCGCATCGTGACGCTGTCCGCGCACTCTATTCAGCGGCAGAGTCCACGCCTGGTCGCCTACACCGCATCAAAGGCGGCGCTGGCCAGCGTCACCAAGAACTTGTCGAAAAGCCTTGCTAAGGACGGCATTTTGGTGAACTGCGTGTGCCCGGGAACCATCGTGACGGCCAGCTTCACCGAACAGCTCAACGACGTCTTGGCCGCCGACGGCCTCGATGCCGCCAACCCCTATGACGTTATGGCGTGGATTGACAAGCACTTTCACCAACCGTGCGATCTGGGTCGCGCCGGCCTGCCCGACGAGGTCGCTTCCCTCACCGCTTACCTGGTGTCCCGGCGCAACGGCTATGTCACCGGCGCAACGGTCAACGTCGACGGCGGCTCGGACTTCATCTAACCGGCGGCGCGACCGCCGCGCCGAAACGGCAGCGCATGTACCAACACCGCAACGACGGCGCCGACGGCCAGTCCGATGACGGCGGACACCCCGGTGTCGACCAGCCAGCCCAGCACCGCGCCAACGGGTCCCGCCCCGTGACGCACCTGCCCCTCCACGTGGTGCACCAGGTCGTAGGGCAGGTGCCAGCCGACCCGGTCGCTGCCCATCAACAGGATGTGGCCGCCCACCCATAGCATGGCCGCCGTCCCGACCAACGCGAGCGCTGAGAGCAGCTTCGGCATCCCGGCGACCAGCGCTCGGCCGACCCGCCGCCCGAACCGGGATCCGGTATCGGCAAGCCGCAGGCCCACGTCGTCCATCTTGACGATGGCGCCGACGACGCCGTACACCACGACGGTGATGATCAGGCCAACGACGATGAGGATGACCAGCCGGGGCATGAACGCCTGGCTGGCCACCTCGTTGAGGGCGATCACCATAATCTCCGCGGACAGGATCAGGTCGGTCCGGACTGCCCCGTTCACCACCTCGCGTTCGGTGGCCGGCGCCGCGTCGTACCCATGACCGCGGATGCTGCTCCACGCTTTCTCGGCGCCTTCATAGCAGAGGTAGGTGGCGCCCAGCATCAAGACCGGCATCAGCAGCCACGGCGCGAACTGACTCAACAACATCGCGACGGGCAGGATGATCAGCAGCTTGTTACGCAGCGATCCGATGGCGATGCGTTTGATGATCGGCAATTCGCGCTCGGCAGCGATCCCATGCACGTATTGCGGCGTGACCGCGGTGTCGTCGACCACCACCCCGGCCGCCTTGACGGTCGCGCGGCCGCTGGCCGCGGCCAGCCGGGCCAGGGCCGCGACATCATCCAGGAGGCCGAACAGCCCCGCGCTCATCGCGTCTCCCCCATGGCGACCGAGGTTACCGTTTGCCTGGGCTAGTAGCCGATCACCGGGCTGAGCCCGGAGTCCAGTGCACCACGCCGCGCGGTTCGGTGGTCATGAATTCCGTCGTCTCGGGCATCGTACTGCGAAAACAAGCGCGGTTGGCGAACGCTGCCCGCAGGTGGTCGCGCGCTGGTTAGCATGAGCGAGTTCGTCGCTTTGCGGTCGTCGAGGGTCCACCAAGAGAATCGACGATAAGGCGGGCCGAACAGCGAGAGAGCGAATTGGCTGGTGAACTGCGCCTATCTGATCGGTGTCGCGGGGTTGATGCTGATCTGGCTTGCTTTCTGGATCCGGGCGGATTCCGGCCGCCGGATGACGATGCTGCGCGTGAGTGGGATCACCGCCCTCACCGGACTTGCAGAGCCACTCTTTTTGTCCGCCTACTGGAATCCGCCAAGTCTGTTCGATTTGAACGACAGACTCGGCGTGGACATCGAAAGCGTTGCGTTCTCATTCGCCGCAGGCGGCATGATCGCCGCCATCTACACGGGGCTGCGCGCCAGAAGCCGGAAAAGTCTGCGGCAACCGCGCTGGGGGCGTCCAGTCCAGATTGTTGCCCTGGTAATCCCTATACCGGTGTTTGTTGCTCTCGTCGCGACGACGAATGTGAATCCGATCTACATCACGATCATCGCGCTGTCGGCCGGGGTTACCGCGACTTGCGCGTGCTGGCCTGCCCGGATACCGATGATCTGCGCGGCCGGATTTCTATTCATGGGGCTGTATTTCGGCTGTTTCGTGACGTTCACTGCGGTCTATCCGGATTATCTGTCGCGGGTGTGGAACCTCCCCGCTCTCTCCGGGGTAATGGTCGTAGGAGTGCCGGTGGAGGAGTTGCTGTTCGCGCTGTCCTACGGGTTCATGTATTCCGGTGTCGCAGAGTATTTCGCTAACTATAAGTAGCCTGATCGCGCCACGTCGGTATCTGATGCTACTGCCCTAGTTGGCTCAATTAAGTGTTCAAGTTTGACGCGGATTTGAGTGATCGCGTCCCGGAGGTCATCGGGTAGTGGGTCTCGCTCATTTGTCCGATTTCAATGGGGACCCCCCGGGTTGGCGACGCGGTGATCGTTGGGCAGTCGTCGCCGCCCACACCTGCCGGCGATCCACGTCCACCTTGGCCAACAGGCAGACGCGGACTGTTAACTTCCGGTCAGGAGCCGACGGTGGAGGCGCAACTGTAGACCTTCGGGTCTTTGCGCGATGGCGTCACGGACCTGCAGTTGGTAGCCGGGTTTTGGTTGGAGGTCGTATTGATGCAATATCACCGCGAGAGTCACAAGCATTTCGTGAAGGGCGAATTGGCGGCCGATGCAAGCACGGGCGCCAGTTCCGAACGGTTTGTATATGTGTGGTGGCAGTTTACGCAGGTTCTCGGGCAGGAATCGGTCTGGGATGAATTCGTCAGCGTCATGGCCCCAGACATTAGCGCGGTGGGCGGCGGTGAGCATGACCACCACCCATTCTCCTTTGCGGAACGGGTATTTGCCGTTTCCGAGCGCAGTGTCTTTCTTAGCTTGCCGGAAATATGCTGGCGCTACTGGCCACAGCCGCAGGGCTTCGTCGACGACGCGAAGCAGGTACCGCAACTTGGCGACATCTTCGAATGATATGTCGGGGAAGTCGCGGCCGGGCCAGCGCTGATCGATCTCGGCGCGTGCCGCAGCAGCGATGCCCGTGTTAGTCGAAAGGTAATGCAGTGCAAAGGCGATAGTGTTAGCCGACGTTTCACTGCCGGCCACCAGCAATGTGATGATCTGGTTGATGATGTTGTCGGTATCGAGATGCTCGCCAGTGTCCGGGTCGGCGCTGTGCTGCATAATGTCGAGGATGTCGTTGTGGGTCGCTGGTGTTTGGTTGTGCCGGCGAGATTCGATGACTTCGGTGACCCAGCGGCGGATGTAGGCCTTATCGGCCTCGTGTTGGCGTTTACGCTTGTACCCGAAGACGTTGTCGTAGAAGGGTATGGAGTCGGTTCGTCGGTTGGCGTAGCGGAGTTGGCGTTGGACAGCTTCGATGAACGGGTTGTCATTGGGCTCGGTGAGCTTAGTGAATTTGTGACCCAGTCCCGCTCGGCCGATGATTTCGATGGTGAGTCGGTTGGTTTCGGTGGGGATGTCGATCCAAGATTGGTCGGTGCTGGCGGCGTTCCAGGCGTCAACGAGTTCACGCACGGTGGCGGTCATGGTGTCGTGATAACGCGTCATGGCTGTTCTTGCGAAGGCCGGCACCAGGATGTTGTGGGCTTTTTGCCAGTTTGGTTCGTGGTTGTAGGCGGTGAACAGCCCGTCGCCGGCGAGCGTGCGTAGTTTGCCTAGCAAGCGTCCGGTGTGCTTTTCCCAAAGGGTTTCGTCGTTGACCTCATCGATCAGGGCTGTGTCGGCGAGCGCGATGATCGAAAAGTTGAATAGGCGTTCCTCGACTATCCCGCTGCCGAGCTTGCCGAACTCGGCGGTCAGTCCCTGAATTGGCTTAGCGAAGTCGATCGTGAGGAGATCACCGAGGAAAGGCAGCCGATACCGAGGATGCGGGATAGGCGCGGCGGTGGCGAGAGTCATACTTACGGGTTCACTTTCGTGTTGTCGGCGTCGGATTGCGTGGTGTGTTCGGTCGATGCGCATGCTGCCGGCCACCACTTTGCCAGCTTCAACAGTTCGGCTGTTTCCTCTTCAAGGGTCGCTGCACGGGACTCCACCATCGGTGCCGTGTTGAGCGATTCAGGTTTGACGCCAGCGGCTTTGGCTCTGGCCGCCTGAGCGCACTGAACGACATCGTCCCCGGATTATTTCACGGGAAGTAGGGGCTTGACCCCGTTTGGCGGACCCAGGGTCAGGCGGCTTGTGCGGTCTGAGTGAGTAGGCCAGGTTGTGCTCGCGGGCGAACCGCGCGAGCTGCACTGAGGTGTATTGGCAGCCGCGCTCTGCGTGCAGCACGACCTGTTCGGCCCGTTCGCCGCGCATCGCCACAGCCATCTGCACGGCCGCCTGGACCAGATCAGTGTGCAAGTAATCGTCGATGGCCCAACCGATTACCCGCCGTGAGCAGCCGTCTCGGACGGCGCACAGATAAAGCCAGCCCTCACCCGTGCCCGGATAGGTGATATCCAAGGTCCACACCCGGTTGAGGATCCCGGTGTCGAAACGACGCTTGACCAGACCTTTAGGCACCGCAGCAGCCAGGTCGACCACCGTGGTGGCCGGCGCGAAGCGACGCGGACAGATCCCGGCCAAACCTTGCCGGCGCAGCCAGGCCACCGTCTTTGCGCGACACCCGCTCACCGTCATCGCCCAGATCGGCCAGGATACGCGGGGCACCATAGACACCGTCGGAGGCCGCGTGAAACCTCGCGACCTGGCATCCAGCTCGGCGCGGCGCCGCTGGGCCAGCGTCGGCCCTCTGTCGCGGGATTTGCGCCACTTGTAGTACCCCGAGCGCGACACCTCCAGGCACTCGCACATCCGCTTAGACGAAGAAGGCCGCGGCTTTTTCAAAAATTCACGGTCCAAACGTAATTCGGTGTTCTCTTTGCGCAGGCGCTCCAAGTCGGCGCGCTCATCAGCATCTAGCACCGCGCCACTATCGCCAGCTTCGGCCACTTGGCGTTGCAGGCGTACCCAACGCCCCGGCACTGCTTCACCAACACCAATCTCGGCCGCCACGTGAGCCACGGGACGGCCGGTCTCAATCACCAGGCGGGCAGCCTGCTCCAGAAACTCCGGGGTGTACTTACGACGCTTGCCCGACAAACGGACATCCTTCCCGCGAGACCAGCAGTCCCACCAGTCAGGTGTCCACGATCAGGGGTCAACCCCAAGAGTATTTCGCTACTGCGAAGTCAGGCGCGGGACGGGGCCGCTCCTCGGCGCCATCCGGCTGAGCATGGTCAGGTTTCGGGCGACGTCGGCGCTTTCGCCCTTGGCGATCGTCCTGACCATTTTCGATATCGCCCACGGCGGGTTCAGGTATTTTTCAATCTCCGCGGCAACCAAGACGTCATAACGATCAATAATCTTGGCGCGGTTGGGCTCTGGCACGCCGATAAGGTCTCCCGCAACTGTCCAGGCGAGGTCACGAGAGCGTTTCAGTTCTGCCCCAACGAAGCTGATGTCCTTGCTGCCCAACAATTTACGGATACCGGCCATGACCGGTGAAACCTGACCGATGGCATCGAGCACTCCGGAGACCTGACTTGCGAGAATGGCATTGACAACGTCGAAGTCATTCTGCAGCGGCGCCAACGAGTCACCGGCCGTCGCCGCGGCGGCGATCCCGAGGTCGAACGTGTCGTGCGCGGTCATCGCGGTCAGTATGTGCTGCAAGATGATTGGGCTATCGCTGGCGTTCACGTCAAAGGCGACCTGCCACACGCGGGTCGGCTCTCGGCCGGTGCCGTCGAATCGGCTGTACAGGGCCTCGAAGTACCGGCGAGCGAAGGCGACGCCGAAACGGGTCATCCGCGGCCCGTCGTCGAACATCTCCTGGTTGATGGCATCGCGAACCGCGATGGTTGCCCGCTGGTACACAAGCGCGAAGTAACCGACCGCGCTGGCCGTCTCGATCGACCATTCGATGATCGATTGAATCCCGTCGATGACGTCGTCGATCGTGGACACGTCGAGCAGACGCGGCGGAGGCGGCGTCGTGACCATGCCGCTGAGTATCGTCCGCCGGCGCGGCGCTGTCCCCGGTTCGCCGCAACCCGGGTCACAGCATCGACACGTCGCTGGGCTGGTCGAGCAGGACGCGGCCGGGCAGCTCGCGCGAGGCCTCGTTCACCTGGAAGTGCGCGGTGGCGGTGAATGCGTCCCGGAACCGGCGCTGCAGCGGCGAGCTGTCATAGATGGCGCTCCCCCCGGCCAGGTCGTACATGTTGCGCACCACGTCGGCCGAGGTCCGCACCGCGTGCGTGGCCGCCAACCGTAGCCGGTTGCGCAATGCCACCGGCACCGGATCGGTATCGTGGCTGGCCTGCCAGGCGGCGTCGATCGCCTGGTAGTACAGCGCGCGGGCTGCGCCCAGCGCCGACTCGGCCGCCGCCACTGCCGCTTGGGTCGCCGGGCGTTCGGCCAGGGTGCGGGTGGAGCCCAGCCCCTTCTTCCCGCCGGCCAGCTCGACGAAGTCGTCGATCGCGGCGCGTGCGTTGCCCAACGCGGCTGCGCCGATCGACAGCGCAAAGAACCCGAACACCGGAAAGCGATACAGCGGCCGATCCACGACAGGTCCGTCGAACACCGAGAACACCCGGTCGGCGGGCACGAAAACCTCGTCGGCGACGCTGTCGTGGCTGCCGGTGCCGCGCAGGCCCAGGGTGTGCCAAGTGTCGAGGACCCGCAGGTCGTCTTTGGGCAACGCGACCACGGAGGGCACCCGCCGATCGTCGACGAAGCAACCGGCGAACATCATGTCCGCGTGGCTGATCCCGCTGCAGAACGGCCAGCGCCCGGACACCACGACACCGCCATCCACGGACTTCGCGGTGCCCCGCGGCGCCCATACCCCGGCCGCGACACCCCGTCCGCCGCCGAACATCTCCTCGCGGCTGGACGCCGGCAGGTAGGCGACCAGCAGGGCGCTGGTGATCGCGATCGATACGCACCATCCCGAAGAGGCGTCACCGCGGGCAATCGCTTCGGCGCACCGCAGCGCCGGTCCGGGCGCCAGCTCCAGCGCCGCAACCTCGTGCGGCATGGTGGCCCGCAGCAGGCCGGCCTCATTTAGGCTGGCCACCAGCTCGTCGGGCAGTCGGCGATCGTGGTCGATCTGCGTCGAGAACTCGCGAGCCGTGAGGGCGATCTTTTCGGCGACGCTCACGGTGTCGGTGTCGGTCAGGTTCGGCTCATGCATTGGGGCTCCTGTAGCGGTGACGGTTCAACCAACGTACTCTCGTCGGTTCAGTAGTTGAACCGGGTAAAGTTATTGAACTATGGGTGCCGCCGATCTGACCCACCGCTTCGACGGGGAGTCGGTCGGGCGGGCGCTCGAATTGGTCGGTGAGCGCTGGACACTGCTCATCCTGCGTGAGGCGTTCTTCGGCGTGCAGCGCTTTGGCCAGTTCGCGCGCAATCTCAATATTCCGCGGCCCACCCTGTCGTCGCGGCTACGGATGCTCGTCGTGGCCGGCCTGCTCGAACGCGTTCCGTACTCGCGGGACCCTGAGCGTCACGAGTACCGGCTCACCGACGCCGGCCGCGAACTCTTCGCGGCGATCGTCGTCCTGATGCGGTGGGGGGACGAGCACTTGCCGAGCCCCGACGGGGCGCCGATCGTGCTGCGCCATCACACGTGCGGCGAGTTGGTCGATCCGCGCCTGGTCTGCGTGCGTTGCGGCGACGAGATCACCGCGCGCAATGTGACACCCGAAGCCGGCCCGGGATTTCGCGACCAGGGCTAGCGACTTCGCCGGCCGGAAATAACAATCTCGGCCTCAACCTATTGCGAATTGATAAGCAACCCAAACACGTTGCTCAACAACGCTATACACCTCACCCGGCGAAATTATGGTCGGTCCGTGCGCCGTCGAACCGTGCTGAAGCTGCCGCTGCTGCTGGCAGCGGGCCCGGCGCTGGCCAAAGCGCCATGCGCCGGTGCCGAACCGGGCCGGTGGCCGGCCGAGCGCGCCAACGGCTGGTATCAGGCGCAAGGGTGGCTCGTCGGCGCCAACTACATCACGTCGACCGCGATCAACCAGCTCGAGATGTTCCAGCCGGGCACCTATGACCCGCGCCGCATCGCCGGCGAACTCGCCGCGGCGCGGTCACTCGGGTTCAACACCGTGCGGGTCTTTCTGCACGACCAACTGTGGGCCCAGGAGCGGCAAGACTTCCAAGGGCGTCTCGCGCAGTTCGTCGCCATCGCCGCGCGCCACGGGATCAAGCCACTTTTCGTCTTGTTCGACTCCTGCTGGGACCCGTTCCCCAGGCCGGGCCGTCAGCGACCGCCCAGGCCCGGGGTGCACAACTCCGGTTGGGTACAAAGCCCGGGTGCCGAACACCTCGGTGACCCCCACTACCGCAGCGTTCTTCAGGACTATGTCACCGGAGTCGTGGGCCAGTTCCGCAATGACGACCGGGTTTTGGGTTGGGACCTGTGGAACGAACCCGACAATCCCGCGCGCGTGTATCGCAAGGTGGAGCGCAACGACAAGCTGGCGCTGGTCGCCGACTTGCTGCCCCAGGTCTTCCGGTGGGCGCGGGCAGTCGATCCTGCGCAGCCGTTGACCAGCGGCGTCTGGCAAGGAAGCTGGGCCGATCCTGGGCAACGCAGCACAATCAGCGGCATCCAACTGGACAACTCGGACGTGATCACGTTCCACAGCTACGCCGCGCCGGCCGACTTCGAGGCCCGGATCGCCGAACTTACCCCGCTGGGGCGCCCGGTCGTCTGCACCGAATACCTGGCTCGCACCCGCGGCAGCACCGTCGAGGGAATTCTGCCAATTGCCAAGCGGCACAACGTTGGAGCATTCAACTGGGGTTTGGTCGCCGGAAAGACCCAGACGTACCTGCCGTGGGACTCGTGGGATCACCCGTACCCCAGGCCACCGAAGGTGTGGTTCAGCGATCTGCTGCGCCCGGACGGGCGGGCCTATCAGGACGGCGAACTCCAAACGATTCGCAAGCTGACCGGTGTCCAGCAGGAATAGCGCTGCGCCGCATCACCGACAGGGCGAGAAAGCAAGATGTCGAGGTGCCTCCGGCCGTTATGATTCGCTGACGCGCTTCGTATTGATCAGGGCTTGGCCCCAACGGTCTTGACGGGCAGTCGCGCCCAGCCCCGCACACTGGAGGTCCGTGCCCTGCTGGCGTTGTCGTAGTCGACCTCCCAGTCCGTCCATCGCTTGAGGACCTCTTCGAATGCGACCCGGGCCTCGAGCCGCGCCAAGGCTGAGCCGAGGCAGAAATGCAGTCCCTGCCCGAAGCTCAAATGGCCACCCTTGCGGCGGATGTCGTAGCGATCCGGTTCGCTGAATCTCTTCTCGTCCCGATTCGCCGAACCGTTGAGCAACAGCATGTAGGAGCCCTGGGTCACGGTGTGCCCGTACAGCTCGACGTTGCGAGCGACGTAGCGCGCCTGCACCGGCGACGGCGGCTCGTAGCGCAGGGTCTCCTCGACCGCCGAGTCGATCAGGTGCGGATCCGCGACGAGTTCGCGTCGTTGGTCGGGGTGCTCGCCGAGAAGTTGGCCCATGAAACCGATGAGCCGCGTGGTGGTTTCGTTGCCGGCGCCGGCGATCATCGCGGTGTAGGCCAAGACTTCGTTGCGTTCGAGGCGTCGCCGGGATCCGTCTGGCTCGTCGACTTCCGCGTTGAGCAGATCTGTCATCAGGTCGTCTGAGGGATGCATCGCCCGCCACTCGATGTACTCGGCGAACATCGCCATCGAATCCTCGAAGATCGTCGGGCTGACCCCCGCTTGTCGCGGTCCAACCGCAAGATTGTTGTCGTTGCGGTCACGGATCAGCCGTTGCGCCTCCGCGGGAATGCCCAGCAGGTAGCCGATGGTGCGCATCGGCATGACCGCCCCCAGATCGGCGACGAAATCGAACCCGTCCGAATCACGAAGCGGATCCAATGCGCGACAACAGAATTCACGCACCAGCCCGTCGACGGCCAGCATCCGCCGGGGGGTGAAAACCCGCGACAACAAGCGCCGGTGCAGATCGTGCAGCGGCGGATCCTCGAACAGCAGAATTCCCGGCGGAACGTCGATGCCGCTGAACAAGATGTCGGCCGTGGTGCCCCGTCCCGACCGATAGGTCTGCCAATCATGCAGCGCCGCAGCCACGTCGTCGTAGCGGCTCAGCGCATAGAAGTTGTACTTGTCGTTGAAATACAGTGGGGCCTCTGCCCGCATCCGCTTCCACACCGGATACGGATCGTCGTCGATGTCGAAGTCGAACGGGTCGTAGTAAAGCTCCTCTCGGATGGCCACTCATCCGCCCTGCCGGGGTTGGTTCGGTACGCCGGGGAATAGCTGCTCCGTCGGCCCAGCGGTCACCCACCCGCCCAGCTTGGTGACGAGGTGGGGCGCAAAGACCGCCCCGTAGAGCAGGTTTCCGATGACGACGACGGCAACGACGGACAGCACTGCCGACTGCAGCCGGCCCGTCGACCGCTTGTCGGCCCACATCTCGATGACGTTTCGTCCCTCGAAATCCGTGCGGCCGAGCAGGTAGGTGAAGACCATCATCTGCACGCCCAATGCCAGGGAGTCGTAGACCGGGTACTGATGCTTGCTGCCCTCGAAGATCGCCAGGCCGGGAATCACGTAGCCGTAATGGAAGACGCCGAGCCGGGCCCCGACGAACGCGTTGAAGACGAAGGCCCAGCAGAAGCCGACCACGAGCCCGACAATCAGCAGCGTGATCGGCCGGCACCAGCCGAACCGCGCGCTCAACCGTCGCCCCAGCGGCGCGCCGATCACCGCGGGCAGCACGAAGTAGCCGATGTAGCCGACCGGCACGGACGAGGGCAGCCCACCCCATGTCATGTTCAACGGCCACCACGACGGCACCCGCGGTAGGGCGGGCGGGAACTGCGCGTACATCGCCCAGTCGTAGGGCGCCTCGATCCACGAAAACGAGATCGCCGAGATGCACAGCAGCAGCAACGGGTGCAGGCGACGGCGGCGAAAACTCAGATACACGCCCGTCGCGGTGAACACGATGCCGCTACCCCAGCCGAAGACGACGGCCGCTGTCAGCAACGGCGTCAACTGGCTACTCATCGTGAGCGCCCGTCACGCGCTTCCGGGTCGAGGTAGATCACCAGGCCGAAGATGACGGCGATCAGCCCGAACAGGGTTCCGAGCATGATGACCGCGCCCACAACACGCCCTTCCGGCAGGCTGCCCAGGTTTGTGATAGTGGATACTATTCTAAGTCGGAGGTCAAGGCCGACCATCGTGAAGTGCCGTCAACCGCTGAATGCGGTTCAGGAGTAGATGACCGTGTCACAGCGACTTTCGCCCAGGAACGCGCCGGTGGCCCGAGCGCCGGTTCAGCCATTGCGCCGGCCCCGCGGCGAGCCGCGCAGACTCCTGCTCGATGCCGCGCGCGAGTTGTTCGCCCGCCAGGACTACCGCAGCACCACGACGCGTGAAATCGCGCAGGCCGCCGGAGTCAGCGAATACCTGCTCTTCCGGCACTTCGGCTCGAAGGCCGGGCTGTTCCGGGAAGCTCTGGTTCTTCCGTTCACCAGTTTCGTCGACGAGTTCAGCCGGACATGGCAGTCGGTGGTCCCGGGGGAGACCGACGAAGAGGAGCTGGCCCGCCATTTCGTCGAGCAGCTCTACGACGTGCTCGTGGAGCATCGGGGCCTGCTCCTGACGCTCGCGGCATCGGAGGCGTTCAGTGAGGAGGAAACCATGGGCACCGGCATCGCCGACATGCGGCGGGCCATCGCGGTGCTCGGTCAGATCAGCGCCGAGGGCATGCGGTTACGCGGGATTCGGTCGAGTCAGCCGGACCTGCCGGCGCACTCGACGGTGGCGATGATCGTCGGCATGGTCGCACTGCGGTCGACCTTCTTCGGGCCGGTGCCGCCCCCGCGGGAGGCGATCGTCGACGAACTCGTCCAGGCGATTCTGCACGGCTTCCTGCATCGCCACGACTGAGCGGCGCTTGACCCGCAATCAGGCGGCGATACCGAGTTCCCGGTTGATCTGCGGCCAGTATTGGAAACCGTCCGGAGTAAGCAGAATCCAGTCGTGAATTTGACCGTTGGCCAGGACGAAGCTGACCGGGGCCCCTTGGGTGACGGCCGCTTGCTGCAGGACAAACACGTCGGGTGCGAGTATGTCCAGGTTGCCCGAGTAGACATACGTCGGCGGCAGTCCGCTCAGTGAGCCATTCAGCGGACTCACCATGGGGTCGGTCACGGCAAGATTACCGGCCCACACCTTGCCGATCTGTTGCGCGGGCCCGACAGGAAGCAACGGATCCTGGACCAGCCCAATATTCGGATTGGTCATTCCCACGTCCAGCCAGGGAGACACCAGAACCATCGATTCCGGTACGGGATCGCCGTGGGTCACCAGGTATTGGGTAGCCGCCAGTGCGAGGTTGCCGCCCGCCGAGTCGCCGATCACGCTGACGTTGGACGGCCCGTGTTGAGCGATTTGCGTGGAGATGAAGCCAGCCATCGCGGGTACCACCGTGCCGGCGGTACCACCTTCTTGCAGCAGCGGGTAAATCGGGACCTGAACGGTCGCACCGGTCTGCTGGGCCATTACCGAGTAATTGATCCAGTGCAAAAACGAGGGCGGAAAGATAAACGCGCCACCGTGAATGGCGACCACGTATTCGCCGGTCGGATTAGCCGGCGTGATCTGCACGACGCTCATCCCGTTATACGTTGTGTACTGCACCGTCTCCCCCAGCAGCAAATTCAAGAACGGTGGCGGGGAGTTACCGAGGAACCACGACAGTGGCGGGATGTCGCTGGCGAACAACGCCAAAAGCGGGTTGCCGGGCACCGCAAGTTGAGTTTCGAGGCCGGACAAACCGAGGAGGGGTTTTACCGGCCACAGCGCGGCTTCTTCAAGCCTGGTCGCCAGCGACGGGGCACCGGTGAAGTTCCCCGTCTGCGTTGCCGCGAAGGGCGGATCAGCCGGCGACCCGAAGATGCCGGTGATGAGGGTGTCCGACACCCGGGTGAATCCGGCGGCCAGTGCCGTGGGGGTCTGCTGAATTTCCTGCTCTACCAAGGCGAAACCGTTTCCGATCGCTTTGGCGAATTCGCCTGGCAGTCCGGGCAGATTTTGCAGCGCTTGTTCCCACGGGGCCAACTGCGCGACCGCCGCGGCGGCACTGCCGTGATATCCGCTCATCGCGGCGACGTCCTGAGCCCACATCTGCTCGTATGCAGCTTCGGCGGCCGCGATCGCCGGTGCGTTTTGACCGAACAGGTTAGAGATCACCAGCGACACCAACCGACCACGGTTGGCGGTGATCAATTCAGGGTGCACGATGCCGGCCAGCGCTGCTTCATAGGCGACGGCCGCCGCCCGGGCTTGGGCTGCTGACCGTTCGGCTTGAGCGGCCGCCCTTCCCAGCCAGTCCACGTAGCGGGCTGCCGCGGTCGTCATGGACGCCGACGCCGCGCCTTGCCAGGCCTGAGCCCCCAGGTCCGAGGTTATCGAGCCGAATGCGTTGGCCGCTGAGCTCAATTCACCGCCGATCCCGTCCCAGGCCGCCGCCGCCTCCAGCATCGGCCCCGATCCCGGTCCAGCAAGCAGCAGCACCGAATTGACCTCGGGCGGCCACAGCGAAAAGCTCATTACCCTTCCCCCTCGATTCCCCCTCGATCAGCCTTATGCCAGGAACGTACCTCGTCCACGTCTTGGCGGAAGAGTTTCCGTGCAGTCATTCCCGCTGTCACCAAATCCCCGGTGCTGTCGCAGACGTGGCGCCGCCGGAGCTGAGTGCTGATTCCTCCCGCCTCAAAGCCGCGGTTGCAAAGGCGGCGGATTTCGGCCCGTTCTGCTCGCCTTCGACAATCGCGATCAGACGGCCTTGGTGGAGCCGACGTAGGACAGCACCACGTCGGATTCATCGGTAATGCGGGTCATGGTCGCGTACGAGCGGATGAAGGACTCGCCGACGCACCCGTCGATCTTGATATGGAAGTCGCTGATCATGATCCAGGGATTTGGTCCCTTGAACTCTTTGCGGACCACCGGCACGATGACGACGAATCCGGGCTTGAGGCCCACGCTGACCACGTTGTTGTACTGCCCACTGGCCAGCGGGATGACGAGCGGTGGCTGGCCGGGTCCCAGTGGCAGCTCCGCGGCGAGCGAGGGAGAGACTGCGCTGCCATTTGCCATGACAAAGCCGTTGGAGGTGCTCTGGTCGATCCCGCAACCGATTTCGTACCCGACCTCGAGAACGCCTCGGGGGGTTTCCGGCCCGGTTAGCGAAGCGCCGAAGATTCCGCTGGAGAGATATTCGCGAGACGACAGCGCGGTGGTCAGCGGAGACACCGGAACGTGTCTCTCGTCCTTCGCGCCGAGGGCCAGGACCCAGCCGTCAGGAGTGTTCACCCTAGCCGGTGTGCCGGGAGGTACCGACCCGTCGGCCGGTGGCACAGCACCGGGAGGGGGTTCGGCATCGGGTTGAGCACCTGCCGACGGCCCGGTCATTGATACGACGAGGCTCACAGCCAGCACCGCAGCGCGACGAACTACCGCGGGAATCGGCATCACAGCCGATACGCTAAGCACCGCCCCATACCCTCATGGCTTTGCTGGTTGACTAAGTCAGAGTTGTTGTGCCTTTGCAGCTGGTTTGTGACACAAAACAGGCAGTCTGGCAAGACCTGTTTAGCTCAGCGCTCGTGGCCGAGCGGGTTGCGGTACTCACGTGCTTTGCCGGAAGGCTCGCCTGTGCGCTCTGCGAGTAGGCTTCAGGCATAGCCATGGATTCGTGGCGGATGGCAGAGAGGGCGATCAATGACCCTGCGAAGGTTCGCCCGCACAGTGCTTGCCATCCTTATGGCCAGCACCGGAATAGGGCTGACGGCTCTGGTGGGCAGCAGCGGCATCGCTCGCGCAGACCCAGACGATGACACGCCTGTCATAATCGACGATTTTCTCTTCACCCCGATATTCACACAGGATCCGCATACCCAGCGTCCGAGCAACATGGGAGCCGCCGAACCAGACTGGGGGCGTATCGGAATGATCTGTCAGAACCGAACTGTCAAGTGCCAAAAGAACGGATTTTAGCGCCGAGTCTGACACGCCGTCGCGACCGCCCCGTCGGTCATTTCCGGGCCGTGCAAGCCCATTTGTCGCCATCCAACCGTCGGCCCGGCGCAGCCGATCACGCGATGCCGGTCGTCATGCCGGCCGGCTCGTGCGTCTTCTTCGTCGGCACCCTTTGGCATGGCGGGGGCGCCAACACGACCAGCCGCGGGCGTCTTGCCGTCACCGCCCAATACTGCCAACCGTGGCTGCGGCCGATGGAGGCCTTCACCTTGTCGGTATCGCGCGAGATCGCCCGAACGGTCTCCGAGGACATTCGCCGCATGCTCGGCTACAGCATCCACCCGCCGTTCGTCGGCGCGGTCGACGGCCTGCATCCGCTACGGCTGTTGGAAAGTGCGCCGGATTTTTAGGCCGTCACGGCGCCGAAACAGCTGCGTGTCGTGCTGACGCGGGCCGGCACCTGATCGGCGGGATTCGCTACCCGGCCGTGCCGGTTTGTAGGCTTTCGGGCATGCCGTTCGACAACGGTGAGGTATTCGCTGGCTACGTGATTGAGCGCCTGCTCGGCACCGGCGGGATGGGCGAGGTGTACCTCGCCCAGCATCCCCGGCTGCCGCGACACGACGCGCTGAAGGTCTTGTCCTTGGCCGCCACAGCCGACGAGGAGTTTCGGGCGAGATTCAAACGCGAAGCCGAATTGGCGGCGACGCTGTGGCACCCCCATATCGTCGGCGTTCTCGATCGCGGTGAGTTCAACGGCCGGCTCTGGATCTCGATGGAGTACGTCGACGGCACCGACGCGGGCCGGTTGGTCCGCGAGCACTACCCGGACGGCATGCCCGAGCAAGACGTCGCGGAAATCGTGACGGCGGTGGCCGATGCGCTCGACTTCGGTCATGATCGCCGGCTGCTGCATCGTGACGTCAAGCCCGAGAACATCCTGGTGACCGCGCCCGACGGCCACCGGCGCAGGGTGCTGTTAACCGATTTCGGCATCGCTCGCCGAATCGACGACGTCAGCAACCTCACCGACGTCAACGTCGCCATCGGAACTATCAGTTACGTGGCCCCCGAGCAACTGCTGGGCAAGCCACTTGACGGCCGCGCGGATCAATATGCGCTGGCTGCGACGACGTTTTACCTGTTAACCGGTGCCCCGCCGTTTCACGACTCGAATCGCGCCGTCGTCGTCAGCAACCATCTCAACACGCCGCCGCCGCGGATATCGGAGCGCCGGCCCGAGCTCGCGCACCTCGACGCCGTTCTGGCGAGGGCGTTGGCCAAAAACCCCAACGAGCGATACCCGACTTGCGCTGAGTTCGCCCTAGCTCTCACGCAGCAGGGCGCCCCGGCGCGCTTGCAAACGTCGGGGCCGGGTCCCGCCGAGGACCTCGCTTCGGGCGGACGTCCGGCCACGCAGCGTCTCGAGCGTCTGGTTGTTCACGGAACGGCGCGCGCCGTAGCGCACAGCGCGGTCGGAGCCCAATCTCAGGTCGGGATCTTGTCGTTCCAAGTAGTCCCCTATGAGCCGCTCGGCAACCGGCGCGCTCCGCTTCCCGTCGAGATCCAAACTGACCTCGTCGCGGGTCAGCTCGCGGACGGGGACGAGGTCGAGATCACCGGCCTGTGGGACGGCGAAACCCTCGACGCCGACAAAATCGTCAACTTGTCAGCCGGAGCTCGTCCGAGGCGACGCCGGTCGGAGGTCGGCGCCACACCGCCGCGAGAAAAGGCGCCGAAAGGCAGAAAACTCCGGCTCGCCGCGCTCGTCGCCGTCGTCGGTGTCATCGTGTTGACCGCGGCGGCGGTTCTGTACTTCACGGACGTTGTCGGCACCCGGACCCGCCCCGGACCAATCGTCAAGCCGGCGAGCGCAACGGTTTTTTCACCGGACGGCGCCCCCGACAATCCGCAGCAGGCGAACTTGGCGATCGACGGCAACCCAAACACGGCGTGGTCCACCGTTACCTATCGGGACGCGGTCCCGTTCCCGAAATTCATCGAGGGAATGGGGCTGTTGCTGCACCTATCCCAACCGACCGCGCTGAGCGCCGTGACGATCGACGTGTCCAGCACGGGAACCCAGGTGCAGATCCGCTCGTCGCCCACCCAAACCCCGGCCAAATTGGCCGACACCACCGCGCTGACCCCGAACACGCCACTGCAGCCGGGACACAACCGCATCACGGTGGATAACCGGACCAAGACCTCCAATGTGCTGGTGTGGATCTCCGCCTTGGGCACCACTAATGGCGAAAGCCGGACGGAAATCTCCGAGATCACCCTGCGGGCGGCCGGGTAGGCGCAACTGCTGGTCGTCGGCAGCCACGGCCGCGCCGGATTCGCAGGCATGTTGCTGGGTTCGGTCGGGGCGGCGGTGGTCGACCGGGCAAAGGTCTCGGTGATCGTGGCGCGTCAGTTCTGACGGCGGGCCGTTCAGCACCTGCGATCAGGCCGCGATACCGAGTTGCTGGTTGATCTGCGGCCAGTACGGCAAACCGCCCGGAGTCAGCAGAACCCAGTCGTGAATTCCGCCGGGATTCAAAACGAAGCTCATCGGGGCCCCTTGGGCTAATGCTGCTTGCTGGAGGACGGCCGCTTGTTGTGCAAGTGGATCCAGTGAGCCGGAGTAGACATACGTCGGCGGAAGACCGTCAAGTGACCCATACAACGGGCTGACCAGATAGTTGTTCGCAGGAAGATTGCCTGCCCACACCGCGCCGAGTCCCCCAGTCCCCACATCCAGCCACGGAGACAGCAACACCATCGACGACGGTACGGGTTCGGATTGGCTGACCAAGTATTGGATGGCCCCCAGTGCGAGGTTGCCGCCCGCGGAGTCACCGACCACGCTGACATTCTGGGCTCCGTGTTGCGCGATCTGCGACGAGATGAAGCCGGCTGTTTGCGGTACGACCGTGGCGGCGGTACCACCTTGCTGGAGCAACGGGTAAATCGGCACTTCGAAAGTCGCGCCGGTCTGGTAGGCCGTCACCGAGTAATTGATCCAGTGGAATAACGAGGCCGGGAGAATGTACGCGCCACCGTGCAGGGCAACCACGTATTCGCCGGTTGGAGCGGCCGGCGTGATCTGCACCACGCTCATCCCCTGATACGTGGTGTACTGCACCGTTTGCCCCAGCAGCAAATTCAACAGTGGTGGCGGGGAGTTGCCCAAGACCCACGACAGCGGCGGGATGTCGCTGGCAAGCAGCATCAGGAGGGGATTACCTGGCACTGAAGTCAAAGATGCGAGCCCGGAGCTGAATCCGGCGGCAATCGTCGTGGGGATCTGCTGGATTTGCAGCTGAACGCCGAGCACCGCCTGCTCAAAGGTCGCAAGAGGCGCAGCGCCGGCCGCTTCGGCGGTGGCATACGCCCCGGCAGCGCCGGCCAATGCCTGCACGAACCGCTCATGGAAAGCCGCCGCGTGTGCGCTGAGAGCTAGATAGCCCTGGCCGTGGGCGGAAAACAAGGCCGCGATCGCCTCTGACACCTCATCCTCGGCCGCGGCCAATACCTCAGTGGTGGCGGCGGCCATGCCCTGGTTTGCGGTCGCGACCGCCGAACCAATCGAAGCCACGTCTGTGGCCGCGCCGGACATCAGCTCGGGAAGCGCAAGAACATACGACACTGTGCCGCTCCACCCTTAGGGGCAACCCGTCGAGTTGCCCAGCCGATACCGATCACCGAGTAGCCGGAGCTTATGCCGAGGCCGGGTAATCACGTAGCGGTTTGCCGGAAACCGGCTTTCAGCTGGACCTCATGTAATAGACCCCCCAGCGGTGGGTATCTGGTAGCGATCGCCCTGCTGTTCGCTTCAGGCGGTTAGGGAGACGACGAACGCGGCCGTCGGGTGCCGATTGCGTGTTGAACAATTGCTCGACGATTGTGCAACATCGACGTATCCTCGTACCCATGACGGCGACCATCGGCTTCCGACCTACTGAAAAAGATGAAGCGATCATCAAGGCCGCAATGCGCAGCGGCGAGCGCAAGAGCGACGTCATCCGGCGGGCACTGCAGCTGCTCGAACGGGAAGTGTGGATCAAGCAGGCTCGCACCGACGCCGAGCGGCTTCGAGACGAGGACGTCTCCACCGAGCCGGACGCGTGGTGATTCGGGGAGCGGTATACCGGGTCGACTTCGGTGATGCGAAGCGAGGGCACGAGCAACGCGGGCGGCGCTACGCCGTGGTCATCAGTCCCGGCTCGATGCCGTGGAGTGTCGTAACTGTAGTACCGACGTCGACAAAGGCCCAATCTGCGGTCTTCCGCCCAGAGCTGGAAATCATGGGAACAAAGACACGGTTGCTGGTCGACCAGATCCGAACGATCGACGTCGTCTATGTGCACGGCGATCCGGTCGACTACCTGGACCGTGACGAAATGGCCAAGGTGGAACACGCCGTGGCGCGCTACCTCGGTCTGTGATAGCTGTCGTAGCCCGCAAACGGGGCCGCCAACCGGCCCATCAAAAGTGGAGCTGCCGGGAATCGAACCCGGGTCCTACGGCATTCCCTCAAGGCTTCTCCGTGCGCAGTTCGCTATGCCTCTGCTCGGATCTCCTGGTCACGCGAACTAGCCAGGATGACGATCCCAGTCGCTGTTGGTGTCCCGATGAGTCCCGCGACCGAACTCATCGGTTGATCCCTCTAGCTGATGCCAGGGTCCGGGTCGAGGGCGGTCCCGGTCTGACAGACTAGCCGTCGCTTAGGCAGCGAGAGCGTAGTCGCGCTGATGTGAATCGGCGCTTATTTGGTTGCAACGACGCTTACGGTGGTCTCTTGCCTGCACCGGCACGCTTCCCTTGATTCGATGCGCGAAGTCGAAACCGTTCAGCCCCATGTCTTCGAGCACCCTTGCCGGCTTCCGGCAAGACAATCAATGGTACGCGTCTACCAACAACGGGCAACGGGATTATCTTCCCGATCAGATCACGAAGTTCAGACGTTCGACGATCCGGCCCGCGAGATCCTTGTCACCGCCGAGTTCCACGTGCTGGCTGCGGGCGGGGCTCATTGGACGACCGCCGGCGAGCCTGGTGAACTGCAGTCCATCGAGCCGGATGGTGGCGGTCGGTTCTTGTCCGCCGAAGTCCTCGACCAGCTGCGCCCGGCCATTGACGCTGACCCGGATGGTGCGGGCCAATGGGCCGGTCAGCTCGAACAGCACCCGGGAGCCGTCGGGCGCTTTGGCCAGCTTTCCGACGACGAATCCCATGCTGGAAGACATTTCGTCGAGGGACAGCTCGGCAGTCCGACCGCCCAACTCGTCGTCGGACGACGGCCGCCGCAGCGCCTGACGGATGTCCTGTTCGTGCATCCAGCAGTCGAAGGTACGGATCCGCATGAAGCGCCCGTAGGTGTCGGGCCCTGCCGGCGTCGTGGTCGCCGCGTTCCAGTCGGCCTCCGGCATGCTCTCCAATGCCTTGCGGCGCTTGGTGGTCACCTCGCGGAACCGCTCCAGCAGGCTGGTGCCCGACTCTCCGCTGAGATAAACCACCCAGCTCTCGTTCATCACTCCGATGGGATTGCGGACATGCTCGAGTGCGGAAACGTCGATATCGGCCTCCGGTGCGCCGATGCCGAGCAGGAAGGACTCGGTACCGATGATGTGCGACACCACCGCCTTGACGTTCCAGCCGGGCAGCGGGCTCGCCGCCTGCCAGTCCGCCTCGGGCAGTCCGTCCAGCAGCGCGTCGAGGGAGTCCCACACGGCGAAAAGCGCGGCCAGGACCTCGGACTTGTCGAGTTGGGTCAGCGGACGATCGGCCATGGACGGATAGTAGGCCGGTCAGCTGAACAAGCGGAGGCCGACCCGGAACAAGATGAGACCGCTGATCACCAGCATGCCGCAAACCGGAACGATCCCCACGGGCCAGGCAAAGATGGTGGCCCACGCCCCGACGACTACGGCCAGTAGCGCATGAAGGACGCGGAGGGACACCAGGCGGTGCTGTCGCAACACCGAACCCAATACCTGACGCGGCACAGACCGAAGCACCCAAACAAACACGACGATCAGCGCCGCGGTGAGCAACCCGGCGAGCAGGCGCAGCGGCGCCGTCGACTTGCCCTCGGCGTGCATCCCCACCACGGCGCCGGCGATGAATCCGAGGACTCCGGCGGCCACCGTCACTCCTTGGAACACCCTCTCCAGCACCGCGGCAATATTCCGGCGGGCCAGAGCTCCCATCTCCGGGTTGCCGCCTGCGGCAGCGAGGAATCCCCGCAGCGCGTGCGCAAACCTTCGCCGCTGAAGTCCGTTGACGGCCAGGTTGTTCAGGGCTTCGCAATTGCCGGGGTCTAGCGCCAACGCCGCCCGATACGACTGGGTAGATTCGGGGATGCGGCGCAAGTCGTGCAGGATGGAGCCGCGCAGTACGTGAGCGTCGGCATCATTGGGAGCAAGCCGTATCGCTTGGTCTGCTGCGTACAGGGCGTTGGGCAATTGCCACGACTTCTGCAGCAGCCGCGCGTACGTCAGGTGCACCAGTGGTTCATTGGGATGGGTGAGCACGGCCTGCCATGCCACGCATAGAGCGTCCCAGCTTCGGCCAAGCTGATCCAGCGATGACGCGTAGAGCCGCATGGCGAATTCGTTTTCCGGCGCAACGGCCAGAGCGCCATGGGCACTCCACGCCGCGCCCGCATAGTTGCCCAGCGCATGTTCGGCTTGCGCGTGGCGCACCAGCAGCCTCGAGTCATGTGGATCTGTTGCCAACGCACGACGCAGGACATCCCGGGCCCGCTCATAATTTCCCGTGTCGGCGTAGGCGCTGGCGATGTGGACAGCTTCGGCCACATGGTCGGTGTCCGTGTCCGACATCACCGACTCTTCCTGCGCCGCAAGTACTTTGCCAGCTCGTCGTAGGTGCCGTCGTTGTTGGCGAATTCCACGACGTTACGCGCGGTTTCGAACCAAGGTCCGGCGCTGGGCCGGATCTGCGCCACGGCCGCGTGCACATCGGCCATCATCACCGGACGAACCTGCCCACTGCGCATCGAGTCGGCCATCGCCAATTGCGTGGCGCTGTCGCAAACATGCGCCAGATCGGCACCGGAGAACCCCTCGGTGCGGCCCGCGATCGCGGCGGGGTCGATCCCGGCGATCGGCCGATCCTTCAAGTGGAACCGGACTATCCCCGCCCTGGCCTCGGCGTCAGGCAACCCCACGAAAATCATCCGATCGAATCGCCCGGGCCGCCGCAATGCCGGATCGACGTCCCAGGGCGCATTGGTGGCACCGAGCACATAGACCCCGTCGTTGGCGGATGTCGCGGTGTCGAGTTCTTCCAGCAACGTGTTGACGATGGTGCGGATGCCCGAGCTGCCGCTCAGCGCGGAACGCCGGTGCCCCAACGCGTCGACCTCGTCGAAGAACAGCACGCAGGGAGCGTTGCGGCGGGCATTGTCGAAGGCCGAACGGATGCTGCGCTCGCTGTCGCCCTGGTAACGATGCAGCACGTCAGCGATTCCCAGCTGGTAGAAGCTGGCGCCCAACTCGCCCGAAACCGCCTTGGCGATATAGGTTTTGCCGCACCCGGGTGGTCCGTAGAGCAACAGCCCGCCGCGGGCGGACACCTTGTATGCCTTCATCAGGTCGGGATTGCGCAGCGGCCCGAGCAACGACAGTTCCAGTTGCTGTTTGACGTCGGCCATGCCCGCGACGGCGGCCAGCCGCACCTGGGGGCGCTGCAGCACGTCGAAATCCCCCTCGGCCAGGACGTCGGGGGCCGCCTCGACGAAGGCGGGCTCGATGATGTCGGCAACTTCCTTTTCGGCGCTGGACCAGTCGAAGCCGGCTTCGGCAGGAGCCTGCGGCTGAGCCGGGACCGGCTCAGCCAGTGCGGCACTGCACCGCTGCAGCAGGCTCAGCGCGGCGGCATTGCCGGCGTCCTGGCTCAATGCCGCGCTGCAGTGTCCCAACGCCTCGGCGTAGCGGCCCCTGTCCGCCAACAAGGTGGCCAAATGCACACGCAGCTCGACGACTTCGGGGCTGCGCTGCACCGCCGCGGACAACTCGCGAATAACAGGGTCTTCAGTCACGGCCATCTCCTGTAAATACCGCAACCCGCCACCGTGCGCCAGTCAGCCCATGCCTTTGGCGCGGCGGCCCAGCTCCCGGATCACCTCGCGCTGGGCGTCGCGGCGCGCCAAGTCCTGGCGTTTGTCGTGGGCGTGCTTGCCGCGGGCCAGCGCGATCTCGACCTTGACCTTGCCGTCGGTGAAATACAGCGACAACGGCACCAGCGCGTAGTTGCCTTCGCGCAGCTTTCCGATCAGCGTGTCGATCTGACGCCGGTGCAATAGCAACTTACGGTTGCGCCGCGGTTCGTGGTTGGTCCAGCTGCCGTGCTGGTACTCGGGGATGTGCAAGTTGCGCAGCCATATTTCGCCGTCGTCGATGGTGGCGAACGCGTCCACCAACGACGCATGCCCCTCGCGCAGGCTCTTCACCTCGGTGCCTTGCAACGCCATGCCGGCCTCGAAGACCTCGATGATCGAATAGTTGTGCCGCGCCTTGCGATTGGTGGCAATGATTTTTTTGCCGATCGTCTTGCCCGGCGGCTTGGTGGCCATCGTTACCGCCGCACGTAGATGCGCAACGTCGCGTACGCCGTCAGCCCGGACATCGCCACACCCAACAGCAGCAGCCATGGCGCGATGTAGAGGATGTCGGCGTAGTCCACCCGGGCGATCAGATTGGCTTGGTAGAACTGGTTCAGCGCATTCTCCAAGAACATCGCCCGCACCAGGATCAGGCCACCGATGGCGATCAGGACGCCGACCGTCGCGGCCAACATCGCCTCCACCAGGAACGGCAGCTGGGTATACCAGCGGCTGGCCCCCACCAATCGCATGATGCCGATCTCGGTGCGCCGGGTATAGGCGGCGACCTGGACCATGTTGGCAATCAACAACACCGCACCGATGGCCTGGACAAGTGCGACCGCAAACGCGGCGTTACTCAACCCGTCGAGCACAGCGAACAGCCGGTCGATCAGATCCTTCTGGTTGAGCACCGAAAGCACGCCGGGCTGGCCCTGCATCGCGGTGTCGAAGTCCTTGTGCTGCTCGGGGTTTTCCAGTTTGACGATGAACGACGCCGGGAAGGAATCCTTTCCGGCCACGTCCTTGTACTGCGGGAATTTCCGGATGGCGTCGTCATAGGCCTGCTGCCGGTTGAGGAAACGCACCGCCTTGACGTCGGATCGCTTTTCGATCTTCTCGCGCAGCGCTTTACACGGGTCGCTGTCGCAGGCGGGGTCGTTGGCCGAGACGTCGTCGGTAAGGAAGACCTGAGTTTCCACCCGGTCGAGGTAGATGGCTCGGGAGTTGTCGGCCAGCCGGACCACCAGCAGTCCGCCGCCGAACAGGCCGATCGAGATCGCGGTCGTCAGGATCATCGCGATCGTCATGGTGACGTTGCGACGAAGACCGGTCAGAACCTCGTTGAGCAGGAAGCCGAATCGCACTTAGCGATCCATCCCATAGACGCCGCGCTGTTCGTCACGAACCAGCCGGCCCAGCGACAACTCGACGACCCGCTGCCGCATCGAATCGACGATGTGGTGGTCGTGGGTGGCCATCACCACCGTGGTCCCGGTTCGGTTGATCCGCTCCAACAAATCCATGATGTCCTTACTGGTGTCTGGGTCGAGGTTGCCGGTGGGCTCGTCGGCCAGCAGTACCAGCGGCCGGTTCACAATGGCGCGGGCGATCGCGACCCGCTGTTGTTCGCCGCCCGACAATTCGTCCGGCAGCCGGTTGGCTTTGCCCGACAATCCCACCGTCTCGAGCACCTCGGGCACCACCCGGTTGATGGCGTCGGTGCGTTTGCCGATCACCTCCAGCGCAAAGGCGACGTTTTCGTACACGGTCTTTTGCTGCAACAGCCGAAAGTCCTGAAAGACGCAGCCGATCACCTGACGCAGCTTTGGGACGGTGCGACCACGCAGCTTGTTGACGTGAAACTTCGACACCCGCACATCTCCGGAGGTCGGCGTCTCGGCCGCCAGCAACAACCGCATGAAGGTCGACTTGCCCGAACCCGAAGGGCCGATGAGGAAAACGAACTCACCCTTGTCGATCTTGACGTTGATGTCATCCAGCGCCGGACGTGCCGACGATTTGTACTGCTTGGTGACATGGTCCAGGGTGATCATCACGGCACGCCAGTGTAGCGGTGAGTTTCGCTGCGAAGCGAAATTCACCTGGCCGGGGGGGTCGAACTGGGCGACGGGCCCGGCCCAGGTGGGGGTGACGGCTCCGGTGTGGTCGGTGTCGTGGTCGCCGGGCAGAAGGGCGGCGGCAGCAGACATGGCGGCGGAGGGGCGGTGGTGGTGGTTGCGGGTTCCGTCGTCGTCGGCGTCGTGGTGGTGGGGGTCGGGCGCACCGTGACGGTGGCCGGCGGCTGCTGGACCCGGCTGCGCGGAACCCAGGTGTAGTCGGGATCGGGCACAAAGCCTGGCGGAATCACTTGGGCGGGGGGCGCCTTTGCTGCCGGTTCCGGGCGGTAGGTGTCGTAGATCCACCACACGGCCAGGAACGCGATGATCAACACCACCGTCGACGTGCGCACCCCGCCGAACAGGTGGCTCGGGGCATGCCGTGGGCCCCCTTCGTCGCGCTTACCCAGCACGTTCAGCCAGAAGTTCATTGCTACCGCACCGCACCTTCAGCCTCGGCCGCGTCGGCGGCTTGGGCGGCGGGAACCGCGGGGTCTTCAGCCAGGCCCCCCGTCGCGTCGGCGGCGGTCACGATGCCCGCGCGAGCAAGAGCCCTGATGACCAGCGCCCGCAATTGCCGACCGGCTTCGAATTGCTTGCCGGGCAGGGTGCGGGCAACCAGTCGCAGAGTGACCGTGTCGAGTTCGATGCTCTCCACGCCCATCACCGTGGGCGCGTCCAGCAACAACTCTTGCAGCGCCGCGTCGTCACGCGCGTGCTCGCACACCTGATGCAAAACCTCATTGACCCGACCGAGGTCGACGTTGGTCGAGACCGGGATGTCGACGACCGCGCGTGCCCAGTCCTTGGAGAGGTTGACCGACTTGACGATCTGGCCGTTCGGAATGGTGAACACCTCACCCTCACTGGAGCGCAACCTGGTCACCCGCAGCGTGACGTCCTCGACGGTGCCACGCGCCTCGGTGGAGATCCCCGCGACGGTCAACGCGACCAGATCACCGAACCCGTACTGCTTCTCGATGATGATGAAGAACCCGCCCAGCAGGTCCTGGACCACCCGTTGGGCGCCGAAGCCCAGCGCGGCGCCCAGCACAGCGGCGGGTGCGACCAGCGAACCGACCGAGAAGTTCATGATGTCGGTGATCTGGACGGCAACGACGACGCAGATGATCGCGATCGACACCCAGGAGATCACCGACGCGACGGCCTGGCGGTGCTTGGTCGCCTCCGAACGCACCAACGCGTCGCTTTCGGCGAAGCCAACGTCGAGCTTGCGAGTCACCCGTCGGGCCACCCAGCTGACGAAGCGGGCCGCCAGCACCGCCCCGATCAGCAGCATGACGATCCGCAGGCCCCGGGTGATGATCCAGTCACCGATCTCGCCGCGCCAGAAGTCGTGCCAGCGCTGCGTCGCGGAGGCAGTGGCTAAGGCAAGAACGACGCTGTTAGTTGCTGTCATCTTTTCGGTTACGCCACCGGATTCCTGCTTCCAAGAACCCGTCGATGTCTCCGTCCAGGACGGCCGCCGGATTGCCTACCTCGTATTCGGTCCGTAGATCCTTGACCATCTGGTAGGGGTGCAGGACATAGGACCGCATCTGGTTACCCCAGGAACTGCCGCCCTCACCCTTCAATGCATCCAGCTCAGCGCGCTCTTCTAAACGCTTGCGTTCCAACAACTTTGCCTGAAGAACCCGCATCGCCGCCACTTTGTTCTGCAGTTGCGACTTCTCGTTCTGACAAGTGACGACAATACCCGTTGGGATGTGGGTTAAACGCACGGCGGAGTCTGTGGTGTTCACCGACTGGCCGCCGGGCCCGCTGGAGCGGTAGACATCGACCCGCACGTCGCCCTCCGGGATGTCGATATGGTCGGTGGTTTCCACCACCGGCAGCACCTCGACTTCGGCGAACGACGTCTGCCGGCGGCTCTGGTTGTCGAACGGGCTGATCCGTACCAGCCGGTGGGTGCCCTGTTCGACCGACAACGTGCCGTAGGCGAACGGCGTGTGCACGGCGAAGGTGGCGCTTTTGATGCCGGCTTCTTCGGCGTAGGAGGTGTCGAAGACCTCGACCGGATATTTGTGTTGCTCGGCCCAGCGGATGTACATGCGCATCAGCATTTCGGCCCAGTCGGCCGCGTCCACCCCGCCCGCGCCGGAACGGATTGTGACCAGCGCCTCACGCTCGTCGTATTCGCCCGACAGCAGGGTGCGCACCTCGGTGGCCTCGATGTCCGCGCGCAGCGCCTTGAGCTCGGCGTCGGCCTCGGCCAGGGCTTCGGCGGCGGCTTCCCCCTCTTCCTCGGCCGCGAGCTCGTAGAGCACCGGCAGGTCGTCAAGGCGGCTACGCAGCTGCTCGACCCGGCGCAGCTCCCCCTGGGCGTGCGACAACTCGCTGGTCACGCGCTGGGCGCGAGCCTGGTCGTCCCACAATTTGGGGTCGGACGCCTCGTGCTCGAGCTTGTCGATCTTGGCCCGCAAAGCGTCGACGTCGAGCACCCGCTCCACCGTGGTCAGGGTGGAGTCAAGGGCAGCTATCTCAGCTCGTCGGTCGGCTTGACGGTCGGGTTCCACATCCGACCACGTTACCGGGAGTTTCCGTGGTCAGCGTCTAGCATCATGGGACCAGTGCATCGCGCGACCGCGGCACATCCCATTCCGGGCACGAACAGAAAGCTCGAGCATGCGGCCACACCACCGTCCCTACCACGTCGCCATCGTCGGCTCCGGCCCGTCGGGATTCTTCGCCGCAGCCTCGCTGCTGAAGGCCGCCGACACCGCCGACCACATCGACGTGGCCGTCGACATGCTGGAGATGTTGCCGACGCCCTGGGGGCTGGTCCGCTCCGGGGTGGCGCCCGACCATCCCAAGATCAAGTCGATCAGCAAGACCTTCGAGAAGACGGCCGAGGATCCCCGCTTCCGCTTCTTCGGCAACATATTGGTGGGCGAACACGTCTCCCCCGCCGAACTCGCCGAGCGCTACGACGCGGTGGTCTATGCCGTCGGGGCGCAGTCCGACAAGCCGCTGAATATTCCCGGGGAGGATTTGCCGGGCAGCATCGCCGCCGTCGATTTCGTGGGCTGGTACAACGCACATCCCAACTTCGAACATGCCACGCCCGACCTGTCGGGTTCCCGGGCTGTGGTGGTCGGCAACGGCAACGTCGCGATCGACGTCGCGCGGATCCTGGTCACCGATCCCGAGGTGCTGGCGTGCACCGATATCGCCGATCACGCGCTGGAGTCGCTGCGCCCGTGCGGCGTCCGGGAAGTGGTGCTCGTCGGCCGGCGCGGTCCGCTGCAGGCGGCGTTCACCACGCTGGAGTTGCGGGAACTGGGTGAGCTGGAGGGGGTCGACGTGGTGGTCGACCCGGCCCAGCTGGAGGGCATCAGCGACGAGGACGCGGCGGCGGCCGGCAAGACCGCCAAGCAGAACATCAAGGTGCTGCGCGACTACGCCCAGCGCCCACCACGACCCGGTCACCGCAAGATTGTGTTCCGGTTCATGACCTCGCCGATCGAGATCAACGGCGACGGCAAGGTGGAGCAGATTGTGCTCGGACGCAACGAACTGGTCGCCGACGACAGCGGGTGGGTGTCGGCCAGGGACACCGGCGAGCGCGAGGAGTTGCCGGTGCAGCTGGTGGTACGTTCCGTCGGCTACCGCGGGGTGCCGACACCCGGACTGCCGTTCGACGAGAAGCGCGGGACCATTCCCAATACCGCCGGCCGGGTGGAAGGCAGCCGCAACGAATATGTGGTCGGGTGGATCAAGCGCGGGCCGACCGGAGTGATCGGCACCAACAAGAAGGACTCCCAGGACACCGTCGACACCCTGATCGCCGACCTGGCTGCTGCTGAAGCGCTGGCGGATTTCCCACCCGACCATGGCGAGCAGCTGGCCGCCTGGCTGACATCCCGGCAACCTCACCTGGTCACGACCGCGCAGTGGAAAATCATCGACCACTTCGAACGGGCGGCCGGCGAGCCGCACGGGCGTCCCCGCGTCAAGCTGCCCAATGTCGCGGAGTTGCTGCGTGTGGGGCGCGGCTGATCAGGGGTCGACAAGCACACCGGGGTTGAGGATTCCGGCCGGGTCGAGCGCGCACTTCGCCGCGCGCAGGGCCGCGGCGAACGGGTCGGGGCGCTGCCGGTCGTACCACGGGCGGTGGTCGCGGCCCACGGCGTGGTGGTGGGTGATGGTGCCGCCGGCGGCGCTGATCGCCTCGGACACGGCGGCTTTGATGTCGTCCCATTGCGCGTCCAGCGAACCCCAGCGTCCGCCCGCGTAGATGCCGTAGTACGGGGCCGGGCCGTCGGGATAGACATGGGTGAATCGGCAAGTCACCAGGCCGGTTCCGCAAACGTGTTCGATCGCGGTTCGGGCGGCATCGGTCACCGCGGCGTGCAGGGTGTCGAATCCTGCCCAGGTGCAAGCGGTTTCGAATGTTTCGGCGATGACGCCGCGGCGGGCCAGGGCGTCTCGTTGGTAGGGCATTCGCAGGAACGCCGAGCGCCAGTTCTTGGAAGCATCGTTTTCTGTTGTGCTGGTTGCTGTTTCGCGGGTACGCCGCGCGGCGACCCGGCCGCCGTGGTCGGCGGCTATCTCCACGGCCCGGGCCAGCCACGCGTCGATCGGATGGTCCGCCGATTCGAAAGCCAGCACCAGCAGCCCGCCGCCGACCGTGGTACCCGCGTTCAGGAACGCCTCGGCCGGGTCCAGCAGCCGGCAGTTCGCCGGGTAGAGGCCGGCCTGTGCGATCGTCCGGGTCGCCGTGACCGCCGCAGTCCAATCGTCGAAGACGACCGACGCGGTGAGCTGCCAGCGTGGCCGGTCCTGCAACCGCATCCAGGCCTCGGTGATGAGGCCGAGCGTGCCCTCGGAACCGAGGATTAGCCGATCGGGGGACGGCCCGGCACCCGATCCGGGCAACCGCCGCGACTCGCTGATACCGGCCGGGGTGACGACGCGCATCGACTCGGTCAGGTCCTCGATGTGGGTGTACAGGGTGGCGAAATGTCCGCCGGAGCGGGTGGCCAGCCAGCCGCCGAGGCTGGAGAAGCCGAAGGACTGCGGGAAGTGGCGCAGCGTGAGATCGTGTGGGCGAAGCTGATTTTCGATCGACGGACCCAGCGCGCCCGCCTGGATGCGGGCGGCCCGGCTGACCCGGTCGATGTCGAGCACTGCGTCCAGCGCGCCGATGTCCACCGTGACCGCCGGCTCGTCGAAGCGCGGTTCGACGCCGCCGACCACCGAACTGCCGCCGCCGTACGGGATGACGGCGACGTGTTCCCGCGTGCACCAATCCAGCACGTCGACCACGTCCTGCTCGTGGCGCGGCCGCACGACCAAGTCAGGCACATGGTCGAGGCGGCCCTGCAGGTTACGCGCGACGTCGCGAAACGCCTTGCCGCGCGCGTGCCCGGCACGATCGAGCGGGTCGGCCGAGCACAGCCCGGCCAGTGACGCCGGTGGGGCGATTCGCGGGGGCGCCAACCCGAGCGCCATCGGATCCGGGGGCTGGTGGTCGGTCAGGTCATGGCCGGGCAGCAGCGCTGCGACGCGTTCCGCCAGTGCCTGCGTCTCTGCCTGCGACAGCGCGTCCTCGACGTCACCCCAGCCCCACCACGAACGCATGCTGTGTGGTCAGCGTTTGACGACGACGACGGCTCCGCCCGCCACCAGCAGCACCAGCGCCGTGGCAATAGCCCAGCCGAGGCCCGCCAGCCACCAGATGACGGCCAGCAATGCCAGCACCGGTGACAACACGAACAGCACCATCCCGGGGTGCTGCTTGATCACCGCGAGCGCGCTGGTCGCCCGGACCCGATCGATTTCCTTGCCTGCCATGCGTTCAGCATGCCAGACCCACCCGCACGATCAGCCCCCTTCGTCGTCGTCGTCGCCGTCGTTGCCGTCGCGCAGGAGTTTCTCGCCGAACAGACGTGAGCCGAAAGCGATTCATTTCTGCCGAAGGTCGATGACCTGTTGGAGGTCGTCCGCGCAGGCCCGGACGACATCGGCGAGCACTATTTCCTTCGTGTTCCGGGCGACAGAAGCCAGGTCCGCCGCGCATCGGCGCGCGGCGGCCGCGTGCGCGGCCGCTACCGCGGGGTCCGCTTCGGCGACGGCCGCTCCGGTGGCCAGGTCGTCGATCGCCGCACACACCGGTTGCGAGAGCTGGCCACCGACGTCGTCAGGCGACGTGACGACGCGCACCAGGTGCAGCGCGGAGCCGGCAAAGAGCGCCACACATACGGTCTGCCGCTCTGCGCGTTGGGCCCGCTCGCGTACGCCCCATCGCCGCGGCGCTAGCAGGGTCTGGCGCGCGAAGATGCGGGCCTGGATGAGCCCGCCCAGTTGTTGGTCCACCGAATCGATGTCCGGCAGCGGCCACTCTGGCGCTGCCGCGCGGCCACCTATCACGCCCGCCGTGTGAACCAGAACGTCGTGCACGGCGGTCAACACCCCGGCACGGGGTTGCGGAGCACTTTCAACGGATTGCCCGGGAAGAGCAGGGCGGCGAACACGATGGCAAGCAGCGAAGCACTCATGGCCCTTACTTACCCCAAGCTTCCGCGAGAACAATGAGGCGTGCTGGCGCGCGAGCAAGGGTCGTGGCGGCTCGGATGAAGGTCGGCGGGTCCAGAGCAGCTGATCTTGTCGTCATCGCCACGAAGGACAGAAAGCTCGGCGACGGGATCGAGCGACTCTATGCCCGACGCAGACGCCACTCAGGTCAAGGCTTAGCTTGGTCGCCGAAACCACCTGCTGTTTCCGTTGTTGCGGCGCGGTGCCGCTTGTGGGCCGGGCAGAATCGAGCCATCAAATCTTCTGTAATCCCTTGTGTCACTGTGGTTTCAGTGGTCACATGGCGGGGATTGTTGTCGGTGGCCCTTCGTAAAATTTGGGGCATGGGTTCGAGCAGTCGTGAAGAGATCGTCGAGGTCTTCAACGCGCTCGAGGCGGACCTGGACCGCGTGTGCGAGTTGTCTTTTGACGTGCTCACCACCCCCGAACGATTACGTGCCCTGGAGCGCCTGGAGCGCGTGGCGCGCCGGCTGCGCACCCCCCAGCACACGCTGATCAATCAGCTCGGCGCACAGGCCAGCGAAGAAGAACTGGGCGCCAAGCTGCGCTCGGCGCTGGCCGACCGGTTGCGCATCACCAAGGCCGAGGCCGGCCGGCGCCTCGACGAAGCAGCCGATCTCGGGCAACGGCGGGCGCTCACCGGAGAGCCGTTGGCGCCGCAGTTGAGCGCCACCGCGGCCGCCCAACGCGACGGCCTGATCGGCGACGGGCACGTTCGGGTGATCCGCAGCTTCTTGGCCCACTTGCCTGCCGAGGTGGACCTGGCCACCCGGGAAGCCGCCGAGGCCGACCTGGCCCGCAAGGCCAGCGGGTATCGCCCCGATGAGTTGGCCATCTACGCCCAGCGGATCATGGACTGGCTCAACCCCGACGGGGAATTGCGCGAGCAGGAGCGGGCCCGCAAACGCGGAATCTCGATCGGCAAGCAGGAATTCGACGGCATGTCGCGCATCAGCGGCCACCTCACCCCTGAAGCGCGCGCAACCGTCGAACCCGTGCTGGCCAAACTGGCCGCCCCCGGCGCCTGCAACCCCGACGACCAAACACCCGTCATCGACGCCACACCCGACGAGGACGCGGTCCGCCGGGATACCCGCAGCCAAGCGCAACGCAATCATGACGGCCTGGTGGCCGGACTGCGGGCCCTGTTGGCCTCGGGCGATCTGGGCCGGCACAACGGGCTGCCGGTGTCGATCGTCGTCACCACCACTTTGCAGGATTTACAAGCCGCCGCAGGCAAGGGTCTGACCGGTGGGGGCTCGCGGCTGCCCATGTCGGATCTGATCCGTATGGCCAGCCACGCGCATCACTATCTGGCGCTGTTTGACCGCGGCAAGGCCTTGGCGCTGTATCACACCAAACGGCTGGCTTCCCCAGCTCAGCGAATCATGTTGTGCGCCAAGGATCGTGGGTGCACCAAGCCCGGCTGTGACGCGCCCGCCTACCACAGCCAAGTCCATCACGTCCGAGGCTGGGCCACCACCCGCCGCACCGATATCAACGAGCTCACCCTGGCCTGCGGTATCGATAACAGACTCGCCGAAAAAGGCTGGACCACCCGCAAGAACGCCCACGGCGACACCGAATGGATACCACCGGCGCACCTCGATCGCGGACAGCCCCGCACCAACCCATACCATCACCCCGAACGATTCCTCCGCGACACCGACGACGACGAACCCGTTTGACGCGTTAAAGCGTGTCTCACCCGTGACGCCTACGTGCTTCCAGGCGGCCTCACACAGCGCTGGCAGGCGGGAATGCCGCCGCCCCCGGCTTGGCCCGACGACGCGGTTTCAGCAAACGAAAGGCTGAAATTACGGCGCACCGGCCGGGGGTTTACCGTCGGCCAACGACGCCGATCACCGTGAACTCACAGTGACACAATACATTTCCCTGAAATGACGAATGACCCTATCGAACCACTCGAAATCGCCCGTAACGTCGTCCTGGTGGACGTAGAGGTGCTGAAAAACGCAGTGCTGCTGGCCTGCCGCGCCCCGTCGGTCCACAACAGTCAACCGTGGCGATGGGTCGTCGAGCACAGCGGCAACATCTACACTGCCCACCTGTTCGTGGATCGCCAGCGAACCGTCCCGGCCACCGATCATTCCGGCCGGCAGACGCTCATGAGCTGCGGCGCGGCACTCGACCACCTCCAAGTCGCGATGACGGCCGCTCATTGGCAGGCGAGCATCACCCGCCTGCCTAACCCGAACGACCCCGACCACTTGGCCATAGTCGAATTCAGCCCCATCGATCACGTCACCGCGGCCCAGCGACAGCGCGCCCAGGCAATTCTGCAGCGCCGAACCGATCGGCTTCCGTTTCACCGCCCCAGTTACTGGAACCTTTTCGAGCCGGTGCTGCGCGGCGCCGTCGACGACGACGTTGCGATGCTGGATGTCCTCACCGACGAGCAACGGCCGCTACTGGTGCAGGCATCACAATTCAGCGAAGCCCTGCGTCGTGACGATGCGTCCTATCATGCCGAACTTGATTGGTGGACTTCACCATTCGCGCTAGCAGAGGGTGTGCCACCAAGCGCACTGGCATCCGACACCGAACGCCTCCGGGTCGACGTGGGCCGGGATTTCCCGGTGCGAAGCCACCAGCAGCGCCGGGCGCAGATCACGGCCGACTGGTCGAAAATCCTGGTGCTGTCCACGCCGCACGACGCGCGGATCGACGTTTTGCGGTGCGGAGAAGTGCTGTCGACCATCCTGCTCGAATGCACCGTGGCCGGGATGGCGACCTGCACGCTATCCCATCTCATCGAATCGCGGGAAAGCCGCGACATCATCCGTGGCCTGATCGGCCAACGCGGCGAGCCGCAAGTCCTGGTCCGGGTCGGCATCACCCCACCCATCGACGACTTTCCGTCGCCGACCCCGCGCCGGCCGCTAGCGAGCGTCCTCGAAATTCGCCGCAAACCCGAGAAAGGTTGAGCTGATGCCCGATGAGCCAGTTACATTCCTGTCCGACGAGGAAAGTTGGAAACTGCTGAGCAGCGCCGCTCTGGGCCGGCTGGTGACAAGCATTGCCGGTGAGCCCGAGATCTTCCCGGTCAACTACGTCGTGCAGGATCGCACCGTGCTCTTCCGAACGGCCGAAGGCACGAAATTGTTTCTCGCCGTGACGAATAGCCCAGTCGCCTTCGAGGCCGACGATCACAACGCCGAGGAAGGCTGGAGTGTGATCGTCAAAGGCTACGCACGAGTTCTGCATACCGACGCGGAGGTCCAGAAAGCCGAGCAGGCCCAACTAAGGCCGTGGGTCGCGACGTTGAAGCTGCACTACGTGCGGGTTATCCCATCCGAAATCACCGGCCGGCGTTTCTTGTTCGGACCGGAGCCGGACCGTACCGAGACGTTTGCGTGACAGGGGTTCACCGCCCGACGAATGCGTCGAGTTCGGGGGCATCGTCACCGGTGAGCCGCCGATGCATGGCCCATGCCATCCGGGCGGCCTGAACTTTCGCACGGTCGGCCGCCAGTCCGTGATACATCGTGTCGACGGTGTCGTTCCACAGGGTCAGCCACCGGACGAAGTGACGATCCGACAGCGGGGTCTTCTGGTGTACATCTCGGTGAGCGGTCACCGCGCTCCCGCGGTATAGCCCAGCACCGAACAACACCGTCTCCCAGAAGTCGCACATGACCGGAAGGTGCGCGTCCAACCCGCTGGCCCGCAGCTCGGCGAACGGTTCGGCGAGGACTTCGTCGGTCAACGCCCGACCATAGAAACGGCGCAGCAGTGCCTCTACGTCGAAACGGTCGACGATATCGGGTCCACTCATCGTCACACGACGAGGGACAATGGTCCTCGGGTGCGACGGGCCTTGCGCCGCTTGCTGATTGCCACCAGCCGTGCTACCGCGGCTTCGATTCCCCGCGCCAGTTGGTCGACGTCGGCCACCGCGTCATAGTCGGTGAGAATGCCGAAGCACAGGTCGTCGGCGTAGCTGAGCATGGCAACGCCGGTTCGCAGGTGCATCGCCAGCGGCGGAACCGGGTACACCGCGACCACCCTTTTGCCCATGACCCGCAGCGAGTGACGCGGCCCGGGCACATTCGTCGCCACCATCACGATCCCCCGCTGCGGCAACCGCATCAGCAGGCCGACCGTCCAGGCCGTCACCGCGAACGGAATGCGATTCGCAAACGACATGAACACGTTTCCGGCTTGCGGCTGACCGCTGGTCTTGGCCCGGCTCAACCGTTCATGTACCCTGCGCAGCCGCTGCACCGGATCCTCCTCCTCCACGGGAAGATCCGGAAGCATCGCGGACACGCGATTGTCGATCTCGCCGAAGGCGTCCGTCGACCGGACCGAAACCGGCACCAAAGTGCGCAATGAACCCCGCCTGGGCCGTTGCCCGCGCGCAACCAGGACGTTACGGTAGCTCTCGGTAATCGCCGCCAGGGCAACGTCGTTGATGGTGACTCCGAACGTCTGGCACACCAGATCGAGGTCGGCCAGCGACACCCGCGCCCCGCCGAACCGACGCAAGTCGCTCAGCGGCCCGTTCAGCGTCGACTCGGCGGGGGTCAACACACCGGCGAGCAGTTCGCCGGCGCCCTGGACGACGCGGACGATACCCGACGTGATCGCGCCGGGGGCAGTCCATAGGCCACTCAGCAGGCTCAGTGGATTCGATGCGCCCAACTCTGGTTTCAGCGCGGCGTGGGTCTTCGCCGCGAAACTGTCCCGAGCGACATGACCGCTGGGGTCGCACAATCCGGCCAGGATGTGGGAAGCCGCGATTCCGTCGGCCATGCAGTGGTGGACCTTGGTCAGCATCGCCCACCTGTCGTCGGTGAGACCTTCGATGACCCAGAGCTCCCACAGCGGGCGGTCGCGGTCCAAACGCCGGGCCATTACATCGGCGACCAGCCGGTACAGCTCGCGGTCGTCGCCCGGATGCGGCACCGCAACCCGCCGCACGTGCCGGTCGATGTCGAAGTCCGGGTCGTCCACCCATTCCGGAGCGCCCAAGTCCAACGGGTGCAGCCGCAACCGTTGCCCGAACCGCGGACAGGTGCGAATACGTTCAGCAAACACCGATACCAACACATCCTGGTCGGGCGCCGGGCCTTCGATGACCGCGAGGCCGCCGATGGCCAGACTGACTCGCGGATCGACATCCTCGGCTTTGAGGAACCCGGCGTCCAGCGTGGTCAGGTGAGTCATTATCGGTATCTTTTCCCCAGTTATCTGCAACTCTCAGTAACACTATGCCCCGTGCACGGCCATCGCGGCAGGGCCAAAAGTCCCTGGTTGCCGGGGGCTTCCTCCTCTGCCACGATCGGGTGTTCCGTGTCGATCCTTGATGCATGACAGCGATGGGACGGCTTGTCTGAATCGGAAAGGCAGCCATGAATGCCCAATTCCCGGACGCGGGCGCCCTCCGAGCGGTCCTTACGCTGGCCACCCGTGCGCCCTCGGTCCACAACACCCAACCGTGGCGGTGGCGAGTGGGCGCGGCGAGTCTGGACCTGTTCTCCGAGCCTGACATGCAGCTGCACAGCACCGACCCGGACGGGCGCGATCTGATCATCAGCTGCGGTGTCGCGCTCCATCACTGTGTCGTCGCCTTGGCCTCGATGGGATGGCACGCCAAAGTAAACCGCTTGCCCGATCCGGATGACCCCTGCCACCTCGCGACCATCCAGGTCCAGCCGCATGATCCCGACCACGCCGAGATCGCGCTGGCCGCGGCTATCCCGCGGCGACGGACCGACCGTCGCGTCTACAGTTGTTGGCCGGTGGCCGGAGGTGACATCGCCCAGATGGCCGCGCGGGCGGCTCGCTGTGGGGTCATGCTCCGCCAGGTCGACGCGTTGGACAAGATGAGATCAATTGTCGCCCAGGCTGTGTGGCGCCATGCGGGCGACGACGAGTACATCCGCGAGCTCACGACCTGGAGTGGACGGTACGGCGGCGTGGCCGGGGTTCCGGCCCGGAACACTCCGCCCTCGGATCGCAGCGCGCCGATCCCCGGCCGGCTGTTCGCCGCACCGGCGCTGGCCCAACCCCCCGGCGTCTCACCCGCAGACGACGGCGGCGTCATCCTGGCCCTGCGCACCGACCAAGACGACCGGGTGTCTCGGCTGCGGGCCGGGGAGGCAACCAGCGCCGTCCTGTTGACCGCAACCGCTATGGGATTGGCGTCCTGCCCGATCACCGAACCATTGGAGATCCAGAGCACACGCGACGCCGTTCGCGCGGACGTGTTCGGCGACAGCGGCTACCCGCAGATGCTGCTCCGAGTCGGTTGGGCGCCGATCAATGCCGACCCGTTACCGGCCACGCCGCGGCGTAGTCTTTCGCAGGTCGTCGACGGACCCCGGGAGCTACTGGAGGAGCGGGGCTGACCAGCGCAACAATGTGCCGCCACTGGCGGTGGCTTCGATGGCGAATTCACCACCCGCCTCCTCAGCGCGCCGGCGCAGATTGGTCAGGCCGCTGGCGGTGAATTGGTCGGGCATTCCGCACCCGTTGTCGCTCACCTCGATGCACAAGTCGTCGGCGACTTTGACCCGGACCATCAATGTCGTGGCCCGCGCGTGGCGGACGGCGTTGCTGACCGCTTCCCTGACCACCGCCTCGGCGTGATCGGCCAACACGTTGTCGACCACCGACAGCGGGCCGATGAATTGGACGGAGGTCCGCAAGCCCGATCCGGCGAATTGGGCTACGGCGGCATCGATTCGCTGCCGGAGCCGGGTGATGCCCTGCGAGGCCCCGTGCAGGTCGAAAATCGTGGTGCGGATCTCCTGGATGACCCCCTGCAGATCGTCGATCGCCTCCGAAAGTCGTTGCTGCACTTCGGGGACCCGCGTCCGCGGAACGGCAGCCTGCAGCGCCAGGCCGACGGCGAAGAGGCGCTGGATCACGTGGTCGTGCAGGTCGCGTGCGATGCGGTCGCGCTCGGTCACGACGTCGAGCTCACGCATCCGGCGCTGCGAGCCGGCCAGCTGCAGCGCCAGTGCGGCCTGGTCGGAGAAGGCGGCCATCATCTCGAGTTGGTCCTCGGTGACCGGTCCAGAACTGCCGTGATGCAACAGCACAACGATGCCGGCGCACGTATCGGTAGCCCGCAGCGGCAACAGTAATGCAGGACCCGCGACGTCGACACCGTCCAGCGTAAACTTCTCGACCTGTTTCAGGCTGCTGTCGACGCAGACATCCGCGAGCGCCGTGTCTGCCAACGAAATGACTTGCCCCGCAATGGAAGTCACGGCGTCGCCCACCGTCTCGATCACCAGCAGCTCCGTCACGTCGGCGGCCGGCACGTTCTCGTCGAGCGGAATGGCCACCAGAGCCGCATCGGCCATTGTCAGCTTGAGCGCCTCTTCGGCAACAAGCCGAAACACCGCCGCGGGTTGGGTGCCGGCAAGCAATTCGGTGGCGATGTCACGGGTGGTCTCGATCCATGACTGGCGCACCGTGGCCTGTTGGTAAAGGCGGGCGTTCGCAATGGCGATACCCGCGGCCGCGGCCAGCGCCTGGACCAGCAACTCGTCGTCGTCGCTGAACGGCTGACCGTTGATCTTGTCGGTCAGGTACAACGTGCCCAACGACACGTCGTGCACCCGAACCGGCACCCCGAGGAACGTGCGCATCGGGGGATGGTTGGCTGGAAAGCCTACCGATGCCGGATGCAATGAAAGGTCTTCCAGCCGTAGCGGTTTGGGCTCGTCGATAAGCAGCCCGATGATGCCGAGGCCCTGGGGCAGGTGGCCGATCCGCTCAACGGTCTCTTCGTCGAAGCCCTCATAGACGAACTGCAGCACCCGCTTGTCCCGATCGTGTACCTCCAGGGCACCGTAGCGGGCGTCGACGAGATTGGTCGCCGAGTGCACGATGGTGCGCAGGGTGGTGTCCAAGTCCAGACCCGACGTGACGACGAGCATGGCCTCCACCAGCCCGTCGAGGCGGTCACGGCCCTCCACGATCTGCTCGACCCGCTCCTGCACTTCCACCAGCAGCTCACGCAGCCGCAGCTGGGAAAGCGTCTGGCGCAGCGGGCGCAGACCGGAGTCCGGGGTATCGGCGAGAAGCCTGTTGTCAACCATGGGTGCGCGTCATCCAGCGCCTGGCCGCGAGCGCTGCAACTGCGTTGCGAATACCGCGGCTTGCGTCCGGCGCTCCATTCCCAGCTTGGCCAACAGCCGCGATACGTAGTTCTTCACCGTCTTTTCGGCCAAGAACATCCGGTCGGCGATCTGCTTGTTGGTAAGACCCTCGCTCAACAGCCCCAGCAGTGTCCGCTCCTGCTCGGTCAGGCCCGACAACGGGTCCGGCTTCTCGACACCGCCCCGCAGTTTGGACATCAACGCGGCAGCGGCCCGATTGTCGAGCAGCGACCGTCCCGCGCCTACCTCTTTTACGGCGCGGGCCAATTCCATCCCCTTGATGTCCTTGACGACATATCCACTGGCACCGGCCAGGATCGCATCCAGCATCGCCTCATCGGAGGTGTACGACGTCAGGATCAGACAGCGCAGTTCCGGCATGCGCGACAACAGGTCTCGGCACAGCTCGATGCCATTGCCGTCGGGCAACCGGACGTCGAGCACCGCCACGTCGGGGTTAGCCGCCGGAATTCTGGCCATCGCTTCGCCAACCGAACCCGCCTCACCGACGACCTCGAGATGAGGGTCCGCGTCGAGCAGGTCGATCAGGCCGCGCCGTACCACCTCGTGGTCGTCGACCAAGAAGACTGTTACCAAGACATCACTCCTGAGATCGTCCCGAGATTGGCTGTTCTACAAGTTGCCACTGCGCACGGTCAGCACCGAGCATCCCGCGCTGTAGACGTTGCACACCTGCGCGGCATGGGAGTCGGTGACATACAGCTGGTCCGGCTTGGCATTGGCGGCAATGTAACGGCAGGCATGTCCGCGGATGACCGTCGACTCGACCTTGACGTCGGGGTACAGCCGCGTCCACCGGGCCAGCCGGCGGGTCAGTTGCGCTTGCGCCAAACGGCTTCCGTCGCCGGCGTCGCCCGATGTCTCGGCCGCGCGTGCCGAAAGAGCCCGCAGCGCAACCCCCCTCAGCCTTGCCTCCTCGAACGCATGTCGCAGCACCGAACCGTTGTTCAGCTCCGCGACCACCGTGCTGACCTTGGGCACCGGCACTCCGCCGGGGGGCAGCTGGATGACCGCCACCGGGCATAGCGCCGCTCCGGCCAGGGTCGCCGCGACCGAGCCCTCGCCGCGGCGCGCGTGGTTGAGCCCGATGGACCCGACACAGACCATCACCGCCGACCTGGACTCCTCCATCAGCTTGGTGAGCGGCCTGCCCCACAGGACTTCGGTTTCCACCTTGATCGGACGCCCGGTTGCTTCAACGGCACGGCACACATCGAACAGTGCCGCGTGCGCCGTGCCTTGCCGACCATCACGACCGCCGCCGCCCGACGGTTCCAGCGGATCGATGACGTACACCAGGCGCAGCGGAATGTCTCGGCTGACCGCCTCGTCGATCGCCCACAGCGCTGCCTGGGTTGCCGCCTTCGATCCGTCGATACCGACGACCACCGCCGGAGCTGACGGGTTGCTCATCGTGCTCTCCTCTGCTGAGCCGTTGGCTACTCGCACGTTATCGATGAGGCACCCGGCTTACCCAGGGGCGTTGGTCCCGATATCGGTGCCATTGGTCCCTACAGAACAGCGGCCGGTCAAACGCACTATTGCCAGGGCCGCGTTAGACGAATTGGATGTTTACGAGCCGTCGTTGCATGTGAACAAGGAGTTGAATCCGCGGCGATACAGCCCATCATCCAGACAGGAGATCTCGGAATGGCTGCTCAACAGACATCGTCATCGCCAATTCCCAGCCGGCAATCGTCGCGTCCCTTGATCGGGAAGGGCTGGATTCAGGGTGTGGCCCTGGTGATGATCTTCGGCTTCCTGGTGATGGGAATCCTGGTCTACCGCACCTATACCGCGGCGATGCCGCTGCCGGACAAGGTCGTCACCGAATCGGGCAAGGTACTGTTCACCGGCGATGACATCACCCGCGGCCAAGAGCTCTACCAGGTGCGTGGCCTCATGCAATACGGATCGGTGCTCGGCCACGGCGCCTACCTGGGGCCCGACTACACCGCCGACTACCTGCGCATGGCCACCGACGACGTCGCCGATCAACTGCGGGCCGAAGGTGTGGCCGACCCACGCGATCGGGTGGTCACCGAATTCCGGACCAACCGCTACAACCCCGACACCAAGACGCTGGTGTTCACCGACCGCCAGGCTGCGGCGTTCGGTCGGATTCAAGACCATTACGCGGCCTACTTCGGGGAGAACTCGACGAAGTACGGGCTGCTGCCGCAGCTGATCACCGACAAGGCGCAAATCCGGGACCTGACCGCGTTCTACGCCTGGACGGCATGGGCGGCCGCCGCCGAGCGGCCCGGCCACAAGTACAGCTACACCAACAACTGGCCGGCCGAGCCGCGAGTCGACAACGGTCCGACCGCAGCGGTGATCTTGTGGTCGGCGCTGTCGCTGATCGCGTTGCTGGGCGGCATCGGGATCATGTTCGCCATCTACGGACGGTGGAGCCAGAAGGTCGGCTGGCACAGCGCCGAGGCGTCCAACCTCTCCTTCCGCCAACCCGGCGAGGTGAGCCTGACGCCGGCCCAGCGGGCGACCATCTGGTTCTTCGCGATCGTGTCGGTGCTCTTCCTGGCCCAAACACTGCTGGGCGCCGCCGCCGAGCACTACCGGGCCGATTTGTCGAACTTCTTCGGCCTGGACCTGGCCCGGCTGCTGCCCTACAACCTGGCCCGCACCTGGCATCTGCAGCTGGCGCTGTTCTGGACCGCGGCGGCGTTTCTGGCCGGCGGCATCTTCCTGGTGCCGTTCATCAGCCGTCGGGAGCCCAAACGCCAGGGCCTGCTGGCCTACGTGCTGCTGGGCGCGGTTGCGGTCGTGGTGTTCGGCTCGCTGATCTGCGAGGCGCTGTCCATCTACGGCGTGATTCCCCGCGGCGGGCTGCTCTCCCAGCAGTGGGAGTACCTCGACCTGCCGCGGCTGTGGCAGATCCTGCTGATCGTCGGCATGTTCGTCTGGATCGCGATCATCTGGCGCGGCATGCGCGCCCGGCTCAAAGGCGAGTCGAAGATGAACATGCCGTGGCTGTTCTTCTTCTCCGGCCTGGCGATCCCCACCTTCTACACCGTGGGGCTGCTGGCCAGCAGCGGCACCCACTACACCGTCGCTGATTTCTGGCGGTTCTGGGTGGTGCACCTGTGGGTCGAGGACTTCCTGGAACTGTTCACCACCGTGATGGTGGCCTATATGTTCGTGCTGCTCGGTGTGGTGCGGGAACGCATCGCCCTGGGCGTGATCTTCCTCGACGTCATCCTGTACTCCGCCGGCGGCGTCATCGGCACCATGCACCACCTGTACTTCTCCGGCACCCCGGTGGAGCACATGGCGCTGGGCGCGTTCTTCTCGGCTGCCGAGGTCATTCCGCTGACCTTCCTGACGGTCGAGGCGTGGGCGTTCCTGCAGCTGGGCGCGCGCCAACAGTCCGGCGACGGCAACCCGTTCCCGCATCGCTGGGCGGTGATGTTCCTGGTTGCGGTCGGGTTCTGGAACTTCGTGGGAGCGGGCATCTTCGGGTTCCTGATTAACCTGCCGGTGGTGTCCTACTACGAGATCGGCACCGCGCTGACGGCAAACCACGGGCACGCGGCCATGATGGGGGTATACGGCATGCTGGCCGTCGGCCTGGCGATGTTCGCCTTCCGCTATGTGATCCCGGCCGACAAGTGGCCGGAGAAGCTGGCACGAATCTCGTTCTGGGGCATGAACATCGGCCTGGCCTGGATGGTGTTCGCCACCCTGCTGCCGCTGGGCATCCTGCAGCTCTATCACTCGGTCAACGACGGCTACTTCGAGGCGCGGTCGCTGGGCTACATCACCAAGCCCGGCAACGCGGTGATCGAATGGCTGCGGATGCCCGGTGATCTGATCCTCATCGTCGGCGGCGTGCTGCCGTTCGTCTGGATCGCCTGGACCGCGCTGCGCAACTTCCGCTCCGGGTCGACGGTCGAGGAATTGCCGGAACACCCGCTCTACACCGAGGTCCACGCGGAGTCGACATCCGGTGCTCAATCGCCGGCGAGGGACTGAGCGGTGGCGCCGCCGGCTGCCTCGGTCTGGCTGTTCGCCGGGTATTCGCTGGCGTTGCTGGCCATCGGGTGGAGCTTCGACTCGATGGCGCGGCGGGCATCAGCGCGTGCGGCGCGCTGGCGCACCGGCCGATTCACGTATCACCCCGACCACGACGCCTGGGTGTGTCCACAGGATCAGTGGCTGTGGCCGAGTTCGTTCGATCCCAAGCATCGGGTCATGCGTTATCGCGCGTTGCCGGTGGTGTGCAACAGCTGTCCGGTCAAAGACAGCTGCACGACGTCGGACCACGGCCGGGAGATCAGCCGGGAGGTGGACCCGTGGCCGCACTCGGACGCCGGCCGGTTTCACCGCGGGATCTCCTGCTGCGTAGCCGCTTTGGGAATCGTGCTGCCGCTGGCGACATTGATCGCCAATCACTCGCCGGCTGAGGTGTTGGTGTTGACGGGCACCATACTGGTGGTCGTGCTGCTCGGGTTGCCACTCGCCCGCCACCTGTGGAACACCCCGTCCAACGCGCCGGATTATCTACCGCATCGCACCGCGATCGAAGACCAGGTGGCCGCCGCGATCGACCGCTATTCGACTCGCTGGGGCGGCTGGGAAGGCAAGGAGGACAAGACATCGTGACCGGTGTGGTGATCGGTATCGTCGTTGTCGGTGTGGTGGTGCTGGTAGTGCTTGCCGTGCTGTCGCTAGCGGTGCTGCGCGAGTACGAGCGCGGCGTGGTGTTCCGGGTGGGGCATGTGCGCCCCCTCTACCAACCGGGGCTTCGGTTACTGATTCCATTGGCGGACAAAATGATCCGGGTCGACCAGCGGCTGGTCACGCTGACCATTCCGCCGCAGGAGGTGATCACCCGTGACAACGTGCCGGCCCGCGTCAATGCGGTCGTCATGTTCCAGGTGACCGAGCCGATGAAAGCGATTCTGGCGGTGGAGAACTACGCGGTGGCCACGTCGCAGATCGCGCAGACGACACTGCGCTCCCTGCTGGGCCGCGCGGACCTGGATACCCTGCTGGCACATCGCGAGGACCTCAACAGCGATCTGCGCACGATTATCGAAAAGATGACCGAGCCGTGGGGTGTGCAGGTTCGCGTGGTAGAGATCAAGGACGTCGAAATTCCCGAGTCGATGCAACGGGCCATGGCCCGCGAAGCCGAAGCCGAGCGGGAACGCCGCGCCAAGGTCATCAATGCCCGAGGCGAGCTGCAGGCGTCCGAGGAGCTGCGGGAAGCCGCCGAGACTTTGTCGAAGAGCCCCGCCTCACTGCAATTGCGCTATCTGCAAACTCTTTTGGAGCTGGGCGCCGACCAGAACTCGACGGTCGTCTTCCCGCTGCCGGTCGACATCATCACCCCGTTTCTGCGGCAACCTGAACTGTTGCAGAGCGTGGTCGACAACTTCAACCACCGCGGCTAACCGGGCAACCGCGCCGTCCGGGGAACTCGCAGAGCGGCGGCGGCACGCCGGGGGCGCCCGGCGGGCACGCTGAAGCAAGCCTCGAGCGTCGTGGCCTGCTACGGGTTCGGCTCACCGTGATGTCGCCGCCACCGGCGGCCGGCTGATCACCGGCCGGACCCTTCGTCGACTCCGGTGGCCGGCTGCCGTGTCGCTACCGGGACACCTGCACCCCACCATTCCAGCGATCGGGCAAATCGCGAACACCGAGGAGCTCCGGCACGCTTTCGTTTCTCTCTGGTCCATCTGGCAAATTCACTGTGAATTCATTTAGCCGTCGCCTAAAATTCACTCCAACCGGCGTACGCGGTCGGCTGTGGCTTGCCAGTTTTAGGGCATTCCGGAATCGAAGGTCACCCAACATGCCCTGTGCGAATGGCCCACCAGCGATCCAACTCCCACGACGCTGCCTGAAAAGAGCCCGAAAGGTCCTGGGCCGCAATCTCACTGACCCGGTGCGCTGTTAGTCCTGGATTCCGGACCGACGGGGACAACCTGTCTTCCACGACACCGCCAACGCGGCACCTACCGATGATGCACCGAACCGATCGCGGGCACCGCCTACCCCACCACCACCTAAGGAGATGTGACACAATGGATTTCGCCTTACTGCCACCCGAAATCAACTCCGGCCGGATGTACACCGGCCCGGGCCCCGGCTCGCTGCTCGCCGCGGCGGGGAGCTGGGACACGCTGGCCGCCGAGCTGGACACCACTGCCCAGACCTACGAATCGGTGGTGTCCGGCCTGACCACTTTGGATTGGTATGGCCCCGCATCGGAGTCGATGGCCGCAAAGGTCGCCCCGTATGTGGGTTGGCTCTACACGACGGCGACCCAGACAAAGCAGACCGCTATGCAGGCCAGGGCCGCGGCGGCGGCCTTCGACCAAGCGTTTGCGATGACTGTGCCACCGCCGGCGATCGCAGCCAACCGCATCCAGCTGATGGCGTTGATCGCCACCAACTTCTTCGGCCAGAACACGGCGGCGATCGCGGCCACCGAGGCACAGTACGCCGAGATGTGGGCCCAGGACGCCGCGGCGATGTTCGGCTACGCCACCAGCTCGACGGCGGCGGCGCAACTGGCGCCGTTCTCCTCGCCGTCTCAGATCACCAACCCGACCGGGCTCAGCGCCCAGAGCGCCGCGGTCGCCCAAGCCAACGCCAGCGCGGCCGCCACCGACCCGGTGTCGCAGCTGATCTCCGCGGTGTCCCAATCACTGGGGGCGCTGTCCGGAATACAAATACCCAATCTCCTTCCTGCCGACTACACCGTCCTCGATGGCATCTTCGGGGCGTACGCGACATTCAGCGCAATCTCGAGCCTCGAGTCGGTTGTCGACGGCATCATCGGAGATGAAGCCGCCTTGGCGCCGGCGCTGACCAGTGTCGCGGACACGATGCCGGCCGAGGCCTCGCCGCTGCTGGTCGCGGCACAACAGCCAACCGGCGCCGGACTGGGGCTGGGTAGCAACGCGGTGCTTGCGAATGCGGGCCGGGCCGGTTCGATCGGGCAACTATCCGTGCCGGCGAGCTGGGCCGCCCCGGCCACCCGGACCGTCTCGGCATTGTCGCCCGCGGGCCTGACCACGATTCCGGGCACCGAGGAAGGCGGCGCGGGTGCGCCGGGCGTCCCGGGAATGGCGGTGCCGGCGCCGTCGCGTGCCTCCGGCGTGCTGCCCCGGTACGGGGTGCGGCTCACAGTCATGGCGCACCCACCGGCGGCCGGGTGACTCGGTTAGTCGGGTGGCGGCTCGGCCGGCGCGAAGTTCCAATTGTCCGGATTCTTCGGCGAATACACGACCGGAAGCACCTGCCCCGTGGCCGGCCACTGACTGACGTCGACCGCCATCCGCCGATACACGCTGTGCTCGTTGACGGTTGGGCCATTGAGAACGCCGGAGATGGTGACGAACTGCTCGCCGGTCGCGTCCGGCCGAGGACTGACTCCGGTCACCAGCAGCGTGCCGCTCGCCAGCGCACCGCGCGGGCCCGGCGGAATGAACCGCGGAGCAAGAAACACCACCAGGACCGCAACCAAGATGAGCAGCACGCCCAATTCCCATCCCACGCCGCCATGGTAGGACTGCTGGCGTGACTCAGCAGGATCTGCTCCTTGCGTTGGCGCTCGCCGACCGCGCGGACGCGGTGACGCGCGCCCGGTTCGGTGCCCTCGACCTGCACGTCGACACCAAACCGGACCTGACGCCGGTGACCGACGCCGATCGGGCGGTTGAAGCCGACATCCGCGCCGCGCTCGGCCGGCAACGTCCGGGTGAGAGCATCCTCGGCGAAGAGTTCGGCGGAACCGCCACCTTCAGCGGACGGCAATGGGTCGTCGACCCGATCGACGGCACCAAAAACTTTGTGCGCGGGGTACCGGTGTGGGCGAGTTTGATCGCCTTGCTCGACGACGGCGTTCCGTCCGTCGGGGTGGTCAGCGCGCCCGCGTTGCAGCGACGGTGGTGGGCGGCGCACGGCCAGGGTGCGTTTGCCTGCGTTGACGGCACGCAGCCGCGCCGGCTGTCGGTTTCCTCGGTGGCGGAACTGGATTCGGCGAGCTTGTCGTTCTCGAGTCTGTCGGGCTGGGCGCAGCTCGGTTTGCGAAACCGCTTCATCGAGCTGACCGATGCGGTGTGGCGGGTGCGCGGCTACGGCGACTTCCTGTCTTACTGTCTCGTGGCGGAGGGGGCCGTCGATATCGCCGCCGAACCGCAGGTGTCGGTGTGGGATCTGGCGGCGCTGGACATCCTGGTACGCGAGGCGGGCGGGCTACTCACCAGCCTTGACGGCGCCCGCGGCCCCCACGGCGGCAGCGCGGTGGCGACCAATGGCCTACTGCACAACGAAGTTCTGGACCGGCTGCGTGCGGAGTAGCCTGGCGTTCGAGAACGACATGACCCTCCTTTCGCCACCGGACGACCCGTTCACCATCGCGACGAAACACTGGCACCGCCTCGACGACGGCCGGATCCAGTGCGACGTATGCCCGCGCGCCTGCAGGCTGCACGAGGGTCAGCGCGGGCTGTGCTTCGTCCGCGGCCGAAGCGCCGACCGGATTGTGCTGACCAGCTATGGACGCTCCAGCGGGTTCTGCGTCGATCCGATCGAGAAGAAGCCGCTCAACCATTTCTTGCCCGGCTCGGCCGTGCTGTCGTTCGGCACCGCGGGGTGCAACCTGGCATGCAAGTTCTGCCAGAACTGGGACATCTCCAAGTCGCGTGAGACCGACACCCTTGCCGGCCGCGCCGGCCCTGCCGACATCGCTCGTGCTGCCGACGAATTAGGTTGTCGCAGTGTGGCATTCACTTACAACGATCCGACGATCTTCTGGGAATACGCCGCCGATGCCGCCGACGCCTGCCACCAGCGGGGAATCAAAGCGATCGCGGTGACGGCCGGGTACATGTGCCCGGCCCCGCGCGCGGAGTTCTACCGCCATATCGACGCCGCCAACGTCGACTTGAAGGCGTTCACCGAGGACTTCTACCGCAAGGTCTGCGCCGGGCACCTGCACGACGTGCTCGACACCCTCGTTTACCTACGGCATGAGACGAAGGTGTGGCTGGAGATCACCACGCTGCTGATCCCGGGCCGCAATGACGGCGATGCGGAGCTCGCCGCCGAATGCGCATGGATTCGCGAAAACCTGGGCGTCGACGTGCCGGTGCATTTCACCGCATTCCATCCCGACTACAAGATGACCGATACGCCGCCCACACCGCCGGCCACCCTGACGCGGGCCCGTCGGATCGGCATCGACGAAGGCCTGCGGTTCGTCTACACCGGCAACGTCCACGACGCCGAGGGCGGCACGACACGTTGTCCGGGGTGCGGGACTGCGGTGGTGGTTCGCGACTGGTATGAGATGCGCCGTTACGCGCTCACCGATGACGGATGCTGCCGAGCGTGTGGCTGTCAGTTGGCCGGTGTGTACGACGGCCCGGCCGAACGTTGGGGCCGGCACCGGCTTCCGCTGCCGACCAGCCTGACACGAATGTGAAGTAACTAACACCGGCCCATTTATCTTACTCCGGAGTAAGATAGGGTTTTCGCATCGCCCCAACGACAGAGGCAAGCTGACATGACCAACACACTTCCTGCTGCTGTACCTGCTTCCGGCCCGCCCGCCCGGCGTTCCCGGGCGCGCCTTTCCCGCCGAGGCCGCCAATCCGCAATCGGGATGCAGCCGCACAAACGGACCGGAATCGACGTCGCCCTGGCCTTCCTGACTCCCCTCGTCGGTCAGGAATTCCTGGACAAGTACCACCTGCGCGACCCGCTGAACCGGACCCTGCGCTACGGCGCGAAAACGATCTTCTCCACCTCCGGAGCTGCAAGCCGGCAATTCCGGCGGGTGCAGGGCCTGCGTGGCGGCCCGACCCGGCTCAAGGCCAGCGGCAAAGACTACTTCGATCTCACACCCGACGACGACCAGAAGATGATCGTCGAAACCGTGGACGAGTTCGCCGCCGAAATTCTGCGACCCGCCGCACACGACGCCGATGAAGCCGCGACCTACCCGGTCGACCTCATCGCCAAAGCCGCCGAACTCGGCATCACCGCAATCAACATTCCCGAAGACTTCGACGGCATCGCCGAGCACCGCTCCAGCGTGACCAACGTGCTGGTGGCCGAGGCCCTCGCGTATGGCGACATGGGGCTGGCATTGCCGATCCTGGCCCCCGGCGGTGTGGCGGCGGCGCTGACCCACTGGGGCAGCGCCGAGCAGCAGGCCACCTACCTCAAAGAGTTCGCCGGCGAGAACGTTCCGCAGGCGTGTGTGGCGATCGCCGAACCGCAACCGCTGTTCGACCCCACCCGGCTCAAAACCACCGCCACCCGCACCCCGTCCGGTTACCGGCTCGACGGCGTCAAGTCGTTGGTCCCGGCCGCTGCTACCGCCGAACTGTTCATCGTCGCCGCACAGCTGGACGGCAAACCGGCATTGTTCATCGTCGAATCGGCCGCCAAAGGTCTGACCGTCAAGCCGGACCCGAGCATGGGCATTCGCGCCGCAGCCTTGGGCCAGGTCGAACTGTCCGGGGTGTCGGTGCCACTGAACGCTCGCCTGGGTGAAGACCAGGCGATCGACGCCGACTACTCAGAAGCGATCGCGCTGGCCCGGCTGGGCTGGGCCGCGCTGGCGGTCGGCACCTCACACGCCGTTCTCGACTACGTCGTCCCCTACGTGAAGGAACGCCAGGCCTTCGGCGAGCCGATCGCCCACCGCCAGGCCGTGGCGTTCATGTGCGCCAACATCGCCATCGAGTTGGACGGACTGCGGCTGATCACCTGGCGCGGGGCATCCCGCGCCGAGCAGGGACTGCCCTTCGCCCGGGAGGCCGCGCTGGCCAAACGGCTCGGCGCCGACAAGGGGATGCAAATCGGCCTCGATGGTGTCCAGTTGTTGGGCGGCCACGGTTACACCAAAGAGCACCCGGTCGAACGCTGGTACCGCGACCTGCGGGCCATCGGCGTCGCCGAGGGCGTTGTCGTTATCTGATCCAAGATCTGACCCGAGCTGAAAGTCTAACGATGGCAATCAATCTGGAACTCCCCCGCAAACTGCAAACCGTGATGACCATGACGCATCAGGGTGCCGCCGAAATCATGCGGCCGATCTCACGCAAATACGATTTGAAAGAACACGCATACCCCGTCGAACTCGACACCATGATCAGTCTGTTCGAGGGAGTGGCGGACGCCAAATCGGTCGCCTTCGCCGGGGCCGACGCGCTCGGCGACACCGAATCCACCACGGACAACCACAACGGCGCCAACATGGCCGCGCTGCTGCAGACCTTGGAGGCCTGCTGGGGCGATGTCGCGCTGATGTTGTCAGTCCCCTACCAGGGGCTGGGCAACGCGGCCATCTCCGCGGTCGCCACCGAAGAGCAACTCGAGCGGCTGGGCAAGGTATGGGCGGCAATGGCCATCACCGAACCGGGATTCGGATCGGATTCGGCCGCCGTGTCGACGACCGCGACCCTGGACGGCGACGAGTATGTGATCAACGGCGAGAAGATCTTTGTCACCGCCGGATCGCGCGCCACCCACATCGTGGTGTGGGCCACCCTGGACAAGTCCAAGGGCCGCGCGGCGATCAAGTCGTTCATCGTGCCGCGTGAGCACCCGGGCGTCACGGTTGAGCGCCTCGAACACAAGCTCGGCATCAAGGGATCGGATACCGCTGCAATTCGATTTGATAACGCGCGCATACCGAGGGACAACCTGCTGGGAAACCCCGAAATCCAAGAGGGCAAAGGCTTTTCCGGGGTGATGGAGACCTTCGACAACACCCGGCCGATCGTTGCCGCCATGGCTATCGGAGTCGGACGTGCGGCGTTGGAGGAGATCCGCAAGATCCTCACCAATGCCGGGGTCGAGATCGACTACGACAAACCCGCATATGTCCAGAGCGCTGCCGCCGCCGAGTTTCTGCGGATGGAGGCCGAATGGGAGGCCAGCTACCTGCTGGCACTGCGCGCGGCCTGGCAGGCCGACAACAATATTCCCAACTCCAAAGAAGCGTCGATGAGCAAGGCCAAGGCCGGCCGGATGGCCAGCGACGTCACCTGCAAGAGCGTCGAATTAGCCGGTACCACAGGCTATTCCGAACAAACGCTGCTGGAGAAGTGGGCCCGAGACTCCAAGATCCTGGACATTTTCGAGGGGACCCAGCAGATCCAGCAACTGGTGGTCGCGCGTCGGCTGCTGGGTCTGTCGTCCGCCGAGCTCAAGTAAGGGCAGACCCGCTGCCTCGTTGCCGTCCAGCGCAACGACTTCACTCCAGTCACAGGAGTCTCTCCGGGTCGGGGTGCTGGTTTTGCCCAGCTATGCGCGACAACATCGTTGCGTGTGTGCGTGACCGCGGTGTCGCTGCGAGCGGTTATGGGGCTGCGCTCCGGTGTGGGGAGATGGAAATCACGTGCCGGTGGGGCTGGGTCGGCGGCTGACGGCGTCGAGCGTGCCGTGGGGGTTTTCGAGTGTGCGTCTATGGCATCGACATTGCATCCAGGGCGGTAATCGGGCAATTCTTCCGCCCAGGACTCACACTCGAACTCCAAGACGCACACTCGACGCCCAGGATGCACACTCAAAGCCGTCACCGCACCTTCGAAACAGCGGCAGGACTACCGATTCGGTGAGCACATGCGAAGTCCCCCGAATGCCACGCCATCACCGACCAGCAGTATTCGTGGTCACCCTCCGAGTGAGGTGGGCAAAATGTGGACCGGCAAGCCCAGATGCTCAGGTGGCCAATGTGACTGCCGTGACTCAGGATTCCCCACCCCGGGCACCGGTACCGATGTTTCCGCAGCCGATGACGGCCACCGGCCACTTCGCTTGTGGTGACATGGTTTTCCTCAGGTGAAGGTCAGCGACACCGTGCCCAGGCCGCTGATGGCGGCCGAGGCGGCATCGCCGGCGTGGACGAACGCGGCAGCGGTGAACGAGCCGGACATGACGAACTGGCCGGCCAGGATCTCGGTGCCGAACGGGGCCAGCGCGTTGGCCAGCCAAGCTACCGCCACCGCCGGGTGCCCCAGCACGGCCGATCCCAGACCGGAGTCGATCTCGATTCCGTTGAGCCACAGCGATGCTCGGGCAGCGGACAAATCGATGTCGTCGGTGTAGGCGACCCAGTCCCCGATCACGACGGCTCCCGAGCTGGCGTTGTCGGCGACGGTGTCGCACAGCGTCAGTCGCCAGTCGGTGATCCGGCTGTCGACGATCTCGAGCGCGACCGCGACCGCGTCGGTCGCGGCACGCACGTCCCCGACGGTGACCCCCGGGCCGCACAGCGGTTTGCCAAGCAGGAACGCCACTTCCGGCTCCACCCGCGGTGCACACAACCGGGTGCACGCCACAGCCGACCCGGCTGGCAGCACCATGTCGTCGAGGATGTAACCGAAGTCCGGCTCGTCGACGCCGAGCAGGGTTTGCATCGGTTCCGAGGTGAGGCCGATCTTGTGGCCGGCCAGCGATCTTCCGTCGCTGAGCCGGCGCGCCAGGTTCACCTGCTGGATCGCGTAGGCATCGGCGACGTCCATACCGGGATACCGCAATGTCAGCTGGCCGATCGGTGCGGCGTTGGCGTCCGCCGCGGCGAGCAGGGCGGCGGCCTCGTCGATCATGCCGGACAGCAGCGTCATCGGTGATCGTTCTCCTCGATCATGCGCAGCGCGGTGTCGTAGAGCGCCTTGCCGTGGATCTCGAACATCGCGGTGAGATCCACACTGTCGCCGCCGATTTCCTTGGCAATGAACAGGCCGTCGGCGCCGGCGATGGCGTAGGTCGCCAGCTGGTGCACCTGCTCGTCGGTCAGGCCCGGAGCCAGGTTCCCAAGACTGCGGCTCATGGCATCGAAGGCCTGGTCCCTGACCTGAATGAACATCGCCCGCGCCCGCGGTTCGACCGGGCGGCGCTCCAGCGCCAGCATCAACCCCAGGCGCAGAAAGTCCGGTGAATTGAGCACCGCCTTGGCGGTTCCCGTCGCGACCTCGAGCAGACGGTCGCGCGCGAGCAGATCCTCGGGCAACTGCCACACCTTCAGCCAGTTGCCGAAGCTGCGTTCGATGACGGCGGCGATCAGGTCGTCCTTGTCCTTGAAATGCCAGTAGATCGAGCTGGCCGGAAGCCCGCACTTGGCGCTCACCGCGCCGATGCTGGTGCCCTCGTAACCACGTTCGGCGGCGATCTCGGTGGCCGCGTCCAGGATTCGGATTCGCGAGATCTCACCGTCGGCCCGCCGCTGACGGCGCTTGGGTTCGCTCTTCGGATTCTTGGTCATCTGACTCCCGCCTCTTGACTGTGTAGCGATCACTACACTACCGTAATGCTCACTACAGAACAAGTCCCGGCCTACGGGGCCCCGACAGAAATGTGAGACGGCAGTGCCTGACACTTCGAGTTACGACGTCGCGATCATCGGCTACGGGCCGACCGGCGCGACCGCAGCCAATATCCTGGGCCGGCTTGGACTCAACGTTGTTGTGATCGAACGTGATCCGGATATCTACCGGCGTGCCCGCGCCATCTCGATCGACGAAGAGGTGATGCGGGTGTGGCAGTCTGTGGGGCTGGCCGACCGACTGCAGCAGGACATGCTGCCCGGCCGGCCGATCGCCTTTGTCGACGCCAACTGTGTGCCGTTCATCGAGTGGGTCATCGGCTCGAAGGGCTCCGGGCATCCACCGCAACAGTTCATCTATCAACCCGCCGTCGACCAGGTGCTGCGCGAGGGTGTTGCCGGCTTTCCCAATGTCGAGGTGCTCGTCGAGCACGAATGCCTGCGCGTGCTCAACAAAGGGGACGAAGTCGAGCTGATGCTGGCCGACCTGGCCACCGACACCTTCAAGCGGCTGCGCGCGTCCTACGTGATCGCCGCCGACGGCGGCTCGTCGCCGACCCGCGGGCAGCTGGGCATCGGCTACGTGGGCCGCACCTATGGTGAGCGCTGGGTCGTCATCGACACCAAGGTGCGTAAGACTTGGGATGCCCATGACCGCTTGCGGTTTCACTGCACGCCGAAGCGTCCTACCGTCGACTGCCCGACCCCGCTGATGCATCACCGCTGGGAGTTCCCGATCCGCGCGGACGAGGACGAGAAGAAGCTGTCCAGTCACGAGGAAATCTGGAAGGTCCTTGGCGCTCAAGGCATCACACCGGAAAATGTCGAGATCCTGCGCGCCGTGGTGTACAGCCACCATGTCCGCTTCGCCGACCGGTGGCGCGCGGGCCGAATCTTTCTCGCCGGCGACGCCGCGCACGCCATGCCGCCGTGGCTGGGCCAGGGTATGTCGGCCGGGGTTCGCGATGTGAACAACCTGTGCTGGAAGATCGCCGCGGTGCTGCGCGGGCAGGCCCCCGACAAGCTGCTGGATTCCTACCAGAGCGAGCGGATGCCCCACGTCAAAGAGGTGACTCGGCGCGCGGTCATGATGGGCCGGCTCATCACCGAACGGCACCGACCCATCACCTTTGTCCGCGATCATGTGATCCGCAGGCTGACCCGCGGCCTGCCCCGTTCGCTGGATGTGCTGCAGAAGTACTACTGGATACCGGACGCGCGGTACGTCGACGGGTTCCTGGCGGCCAAGCAGCCTGCCGTCGGCTGGCAGATTCCCCAGCCCTGGGTCATCGACAGCAAGGGTGCGACGGTACGCCTTGACGACGCTCTCGGGAACCGGTGGGCGATCCTGCACACCGACGAGCTGCCCGCCGGCGCCGACGCGTGGACGGAACTCGGACTGCCGGCCTTTCGGATCGAAGGGCCGAACTCGGTACGCCACGACGACGTGATCCGCGATAGCGGCGGCAACCTGGTCGCCTGGCTGAAGGACAAGTCAGCGGCCGCGGTGGTGGTGCGCCCGGACGGATTCGTCTATGCCGCAAGCGCACCCGGGCAGCCGCTGCCCCCACCCCCGACCGGACTGACGCATTGCAGCGCACCCGCCCCGGTCGAGCCGATCAGAAGTGGAGCAGCAGCATGACCGTCACAGAATTGACCGAAAACACTGCCGTCGTCGCCGGCAAGACGATCTTCTTCGCCGAAAAGGGACACGGATCTCCCGTGGTCCTGTTGCACGGTGGCGGACCCGGAGCGTCGGGGGTGTCGAACTACTCGCGCAACATCGACGCGCTCGCACAGTCTTATCGCGTCATCGTTCCCGACATGCCGGGCTACGGCCGCTCGGCCAAGGGCGCCGACTACGACGATCCGTTCGGATACCTGGCCGACATGATCCGCGGCCTGCTCGACGAATTGAATATCCAGACCGCACATCTGATCGGCAACTCCTATGGCGGCGCCACGGCTCTGCGGCTGGCGCTGGACACCCCGCACCGCGCCGGCAAGCTGGTGTTGATGGGCCCGGCCGGCATCGGCACCACCCGGTACCTGCCGACCAAAGGCTTACAGAGCCTGCTTTCCTACTACAGCGGTACCGGTGCCAGCCGCGAGAAGCTCGCGACATTTGTTCGCAGCTATCTGGTCTACCACGGCACCGCAGTACCCGATGACCTGATCGACTCGCGCTACCAAGCGTCCATCGACCCGGAGGTGGTGGCCAACCCACCGCTGCAGCGGCCGTCGGGACCGATGGCGCTGCGCACGGCGTGGCGCATGGATCTCACCCGCGACAAACGGCTCAAGCAGCTGCCCAACCCCACGTTGGTGCTGTGGGGCCGCGACGACAAGGTCAACCGTCCCTCCGGTGCAACGCTGTTGGTCAACCTGATGCCCAACGCCGGGCTGGTTATGACACCCCGCACCGGCCACTGGATGCAGTGGGAACGCGCGGAGCTATTCAACCAGCTCGTCACCGAATTCCTTTCTCCCAACTATAAATTGGCAAACTCATGACAAACACTTCAACTTCGGTTTTCGGCAGGGTCCACCTCGGCTACATCGTGATCGAGACCGAAAAGTTCGCCGACTGGCGACGTTTCGGTCGCGACGCCATCGGCATGCACCTCGACGAGACAGCGCCCGGTGTCATGCGGTTCCGGCTCGACGACAACGAATGCCGCTTCCTGGTGCAGCGGGGCCCCGCCGAGGACGCCACCGCCCTGGGTTGGGAGCTTGACGACCACGCCACGTTCGACACCATCGAGGCGCGGATCAAGAGCCACGGCGTTCCGCTCACGGTAGGGTCCGACGACGATGCCGCGCTGCGTGGCGTCGAGCGATTCGTGCGGTTCCCCGGGCCCAACGGGCTGACTCAAGAGATGTACGTCAACGCCTGCACGGGCTCCGAACCGCTGACTTTGGCAGCGAGCGGCGGCTTTGTCACCGGGGTGGACGGCATGGGCCACGTGGCCATCACCACCAAGAAGCCACACCAGATGCGCGGGTACTACGACACGGTGTTCGACGCGCGGCTCAGCGACTACATCGACGAGACGATCAGCGGCCTCAAATTCAAAATTCGGTTCCTGCGGGTCAACGAACGCCACCACACCGTGGCGATCGCGTCGACGATGCACTTGCCGATCAACCCGATTCGCACCAAGATTCAGCATTGCAACGTGCAGGTCGCCGAGCTCAACGACATGACGCTGGCCTATCAGCGGGTGAAGGAACTGGGGTTCGACATGGCGCTCTCGGTTGGCCAGCACACCAACGACAAGGAGTTGTCGTTCTATGCGGTAACGCCGTCGGGGTTCGAGTGGGAGCTGGGCTGGAATCCGATCGTCGTCGACGAATCGACCTGGGAGCCAACCACTCATCAGGGCATCAGCATCTGGGGCCATACCCCTGAGGGACAGACGATTGTCGACATTTTCGAGCGGTTCAAGGTCAGCGCTCAGTCGATGCTGCACCGCGAGAACGTCCTGCCCGAACTGTGCGGGGCGGGTATTCCCGACCACTGAGGAGGCGACAGCGGTCACCCGAAAAGCGACCGGGTGGAAACCAATCCAGCCGGTGCGGTTAGCGTCGAACGCTATGGACACGTTTCAAGCGCTGGTGGCTCGCCAGGACGAGGATCGGATCAGCACGGCGGTGGAAACTTTGACACAGGCCGACCTGCCGCCCGGTGAGGTGACCATCCGGGTGCTGTACTCGAGCGTCAACTTCAAAGACGCGCTCGCGTTGACGCCGGGCGGCGGTGTGGTGCGCAAGTATCCCGTCGTACCGGGTATCGATCTGACCGGCGAAGTCGTGGACTCGCAGTCGCCCGAGTTCGCCGTGGGTGACATGGTGCTGGCCCACGGATATCAGATCGGGACGGGTCATCATGGCGGCTATGCCGAATATGCCCGGCTGCCAGCCGATCAGGCGGTACCGCTGGGCGGGCTGAGTCCGCACGACGGCGCGGCGATCGGCACCGCCGGCTTCACCGCGGCGATGAGCGTGCAGGCGCTGATCGATTGGGGCATCGCACCAGACGCCGGATCCGTCGTCGTCACCGGCGCCTCCGGCGGCGTCGGCACGGTCAGCGTCGACCTGCTGGCGGCCGCGGGCTATCGGGTGGTGGCCTCGACCGGCAAACCCCAGGCCACCGAGTTGCTGAAAACGCTTGGCGCCAGCGAGGTTATCGGCCGGCTGCCCGCTGACCTGGACGCCAAACCGCGGCCCTTGGCCACCGCGCGCTGGGCGGCCGCGGTGGACTGCGTGGGCGGTGCGACACTGGCCGATGTGCTCAGCGCCGTCGACTACGGCGGCGCGGTAGCCGCCAGCGGCCTCACCGGCGGGGCCGCCCTACACACCACCGTCATGCCGTTCATCCTGCGCGGCATCGCGCTATTGGGAATGGACTCGGTTCAGATGCCGATTGGGCGACGCCGCAATCTGTGGGCACTGCTGGGTGATTCGCTGCGGCCACGCCATCTGGCCGACATCACCACCGAGGTCGACGTCCAGGACGTCGTCGGCGTGATCGACCAGGTTCGCGCCGGCGCATTCTCGGGCCGGGCCGTGGTACGGGTAGCCGGCGGGTTCTAGATTGGGCCGGGAACGATGTGGCTTACTGTAACCAAGGAGGTGGTATGCGCGCGATACGGGTAACTCGGCTCGACGGTCCGGGCGCGATGGAAATGGCAGAGATCGACGAACCCGTGGGCGACGGCGTCGTGGTCGATGTCTACGCTGCCGGCGCAGCGTTTCCGGACGCCCTGCTCACCCGCGGCCGCTACCAATACCGTCCCGAGCCGCCGTTCGTGCTCGGAGCCGAGATCGCCGGGGTGGTCCGCTCGGCACCCGAGGATGCGCACGTGCGGGCCGGCGATCGAGTGGTCGGCCTGACGATGCTCACCGGCGGCATGGCCGAAGTGGCGCTGCTCTCCCCCGACCGGGTGTTCAAGCTGCCCGACAACGTGAGCTTCGAAGCGGGAGCGGGCTTGTTGTTCAACGACCTCACGGTGTACTTCGCGCTGAGCGTCCGCGGCCGGTTGCAGCGCGGCGAAACCGTACTGGTGCACGGTGCGGCGGGGGGTATCGGCACGTCGGCGCTGCGGCTGGCGCCAGTGCTCGGGGCGTCGCGCACCATCGCGGTGGTCAGCACCGAGGAGAAAGCCGCGATCGCGACCGCGGCCGGGGCCACCGACGTGGTGCTGGCCGAGGGGTTCAAGGACGCGGTCAAGGAGCTGACGGGCGGACGCGGTGTGGACGTGGTGGTCGATCCGGTGGGTGGCGACCGGTTCACCGACTCACTGCGCTCGCTCGCTCCCGCGGGGCGGCTGCTGGTTATCGGCTTCACCGGCGGCGAGATACCGACAGTCAAGGTGAACCGGCTGCTGCTCAACAACATTGACGTGGTCGGTGTCGGCTGGGGCGCCTGGGCCGGAACGCACCCCGGCGCGTTGTCCGAGCAATGGGCCGCACTCGAACGGCTGCTCAGCTCAGGCGAGCTGCCTCCCCCCGAGCCGGTGGTCTATCCGCTGGAGCGGGCCGGCGCCGCGGTGGCGTCGCTGGAAAATCGCACCGCCAAAGGCAAAGTCGTGTTGCGGGTCCGCGATTAGCGAGCACGGTCGAGCGACGCGAAGTCGCCTCCGAACGTCAACACAACGTAGACAACTTCGGAGGCCGTAATCGATATTGTCATCGTGAGTTGCCGTTTTAGCTGATCTTGGTTGACGTCTATCGGGGTTGAAGTCGGCTCCCGTCAACGGCGTTGGACAACGGGGCATCTGACACGCCGGCACCGGCCGGTGATTCGGCCCGCAGAGGTGGTGGCGCGTCCCCGCACGGCGTCCGAAGAGTGGCGCCGAGTCAGCGGACTGGTCGACTGTTCGGTGCGGGATCCTTGCGTCCGCAGAAAAGAAAAGTAATATCACTTTCAGTTTTGTATGGCCGACCGTCCCGTGACTTGCCCTAGCCCTGGAGCCGACGTATGGAATCCTTTGTGCACCTGCGAAAAGGCAAGACACCACGCCGCCTGCACGCCGACCTGGACGGACTCAAAGACGACGAGCTGGGCCGCAGCGGCTTCGCCGGCCGCACCGCCAACATCTACCGCCGCCACGACCCCACCGCCTACCGGGCCGAAGGTCCGCTGCGCCCCATCGACGTGCTGTGCAGCGAGCTGAAACCCGGCGACGCCACCGACGCCAACGGCGCGCTGGGCCGGCACTTCCCGTTCGACCCATCGCAGGCCACCATCCCCGAGCCCGTGCCTATCGCGGATGACGGGCGCAACGAGTACGAGGTCCGGCTCATTCACGACGGCGGGCCGACAAGGCTTTACTACCAACATGATCCGATCGATGTCGAAGGCTGGCGCGGCGACAATTTCGCGTTCACCTTCAACATCGCCGACTACAACGTAATCACCTCCGACAGTGTCCACCTGCCGCCGACGGTGCATCTGTTCATGCAAGCCACCGGCGTCTACGTGATGAATTTTTTGCCGAAACCGGCTGAAGGTGTTCAGGGCACCGAACGCACACCCTGGTATCACCGCAACGTCGACTACGACGAGATCGCCTTCTTCCACGGCGGCTCGCTCTACGGCATCCCGATGCCGGCGGGTCTGATCTCCCATGCGCCGCAAGGGATTCACCACGGCGCACCCGAGCGGGCACGGGAACGGACACGCCGCAAATTCAACGACTACTCGACCGTCGACTGGCAGGTGATCGCCATCGACACCCGCCGGCGACTCACCCCGTCGGACGAGGTGCTGGCCCACGACCTGGGGCAGCACTGACCATGGCCGCCCGCCACGAATACGACCGAATCCCCTATCTCGTTGTGTTCCAGAACAATTCCGGTGCCCGCGACGTCTATGGCGGGCTGGCCGAGATCACCGTGCTGGAAAGCTATCTCCTCAGGCCGAAAGACAAGCCGTCCGACACCGTACTAGTGTTCATGCATCCGATCGGCGGCGGCGCCTACCTGCCGATGATCAACGCGCTGGCCCGGGCCGGCCACCACGTCATCTACTGCAACAGCCGGTTTCGTGGCACCGATTCGGCGCTGCTGATGGAGAAGGTGGTCGAGGATCTCGGCGAATGCATCAAGGACGCGAAGCACCGGCTGGGCTACACCAAGGTGGTGCTGGCCGGGTGGAGCGGCGGCGGCTCGCTGTCGGTGTTCTACCAGCAGCAGGCCCAGCACCCGACCGTCACGTCGAGCCCGTCGGGCGATGGCCCCGACCTCACCGCCCTGGATCTGCCCGCCACCGACGGCATCATGCTGCTGGCCGCGCACATCAGCCGCCATGGCACGCTCACCGAATGGTTGGACGCGTCCATCCTCGACGAATCCGACCTGACCAAGCGCGATCCGGAATTGGATCTGTACGACCCTGACAATCCCAACCAACCGCCCTACAGCCCAGAATTCCTGGCCCGGTACCGGCAGGCTCAGATCGACCGCAACCGCCGCATCACGGCCTGGGTGAAAAGCAAGCTGGCCGAATTGAAAGCCGCCGGCCGCCCGCACGACGAGTTCTGCTTCGTCGTGCACGGCACCATGGCAGACCCGCGCTGGCTCGATCCCTCCGTCGACCCCAACGAACGCACTCCGGGCACCTGCTACCTGGGCGATCCCCAACAGGTGAACATGAGCCCGATCGCGCCGGGCCGGTTTTGCTCGCTGCGCAGCTGGCTGTCGCAATGGAGTTACGACGACGCCCGCGGCGACGGCGTGGCCTGCGGGCGCGATCTGATGATCCCCGCGCTGGTGATCGGCAATCTGGCCGACGACGCCTGCACGCCCAGCCACACCAGTCGCCTTTTCGACGCGATCGGCCATTCCGACAAAGAGATGTACGAAATCCCCGGGGCCACACACTATTACGCAGGACCGGACCAGCGCGACAAGCTGCGCCAGGCCGTTGAGATCGTCACCGACTGGCTGGTCCGCCACGACTTCGCGAGGGCTGAATGACACCCGCCAGCGACGATGCAGAGCGAAGCGATGAGGAGGAGCGGCGCATGGCACCTGCGGGCGCGCTGGACGGCATCCGGGTGCTCGAGCTCGGCACCTTGATCGCCGGGCCATTCGCCGGGCGGCTGCTCGGCGACCTGGGCGCCGACGTCATCAAGGTGGAACCACCCGGCGCCCCCGATCCGTTACGCACCTGGGGCCAGGCCGAATTCAACGGGCACCACGTCTTCTGGACCGTGCACGCGCGCAACAAGCGGGCCATCACGCTCGACCTGCGTCGGCCCCGCGGCCGGGAGCTGTTCCTTGAACTCGTCGAGAAATCCGACATCGTGGTGGAGAACTTCCGTCCCGGCACCCTGGAAAGGTGGAATCTTGGTTATGACGTTCTGAGCCAACGCAATTCGGGCATCATCCTGGTCCGGGTGTCGGGCTACGGCCAGACCGGACCCGACGCCCACAAGGCCGGTTACGCCTCGGTGGCCGAGGCGGTCAGCGGGCTGCGTCACCTCAACGGCTTCCCCGGCGGCCCGCCGCCGCGGCTGGCGCTGTCCCTGGGCGACAGCCTGGCCGGAATGTTCGGCGCGCAGGGCGCGCTGGCGGCGCTGTATCGCCGGGGTGTCACCGGGCGCGGCCAGGTGGTCGACGTCGCGCTGACCGAATCCTGTTTGGCGGTGCAGGAATCCACCATTCCCGACTACGACGTCGGCGGCGTGGTGCGAGGACCGTCGGGCACCCGGCTGGAGCGCATCGCGCCGTCGAACATCTACCGCAGCGCCGACGGCTCCTGGGTGGTGATCGCCGCCAACCAGGACACCGTGTTTGCCCGACTGTGCAAGGCGATGGGGCGCCCCGAGCTGGCCACCGACGACCGATTCGCCACCCATGGCGCCCGGGGACGCAACCAGGACGAACTGGACACGATCATCGGCGCATGGGCCGCCGAGCGATACCCCGGCGAGATCATCGAAACGCTCAGCGCTGCAGGCGTAATCGCCGGGCCGATCAATACCGTCGCGGAGGTCGTCGACGATCCCCAACTGCGGGCTCGTGGGATGCTGGTCGAGCACTATGACGAACGCCTTGACCGCAACGTGCTGGGGCCAGGCGTCGTACCGGTGCTCTCTGAATCCCGCGGCCGCGTTCGCAACGCCGGCCCGGCGCGTCCGGGACAGCACAACGACGACGTCTATATCGGGCTGCTCGGCATGACCGCCGAGGAACTCGCGGAATTGCGCGCCGAGGGGGTGCTATGAACCAGCATGTGACCATTCGTGAGGTCTCGCTGCGCGACGGACTGCAGATCGAGAAGCCAATCCCGTTGGCGGCCAAACTGGAGTTGCTGGCCGCGGTGGCCGCCACCGGAGTGCGCGAGGTGGAAGCAACAGCGTTCGTGTCGCCGTCCAAGCTGCCGTCGATGGCCGATGCCGCCGAACTTGCGGCCGAATTGCCGAACTACCCCGACATCGAATTCTCCGCGCTGGTGGCCAGTCCCAACGGTGCCAAGCGGGCGATCGCCGCCGGCCTGCGGTCGATCGAATACGTGGTGGCGGCCGACGATGCCTTCAGCAAGGCCAACGTCGGTCGAAGCAGCGCCGAGGCGACCGACCAGATCGGCGAGATCGTTGCCATCGCACACGGCAGCGACGTCACCGTTGAGGTCATCGTCGCCACCGCATGGGACTCCCCGTTCGAAGGCCCCACCCCACCCCAGCGGGTGCTCGACATCGCTGCGGTCGCCCGCGGCCTAGGCGTGGACCGGTTCTCGATCGCCGACACCATCGGAACCGCGACTCCAGGTCGGGTGAGTTCGCTGATCGCACAACTGCGTCCGGTGATCGGCGACATTCCGCTGGGCGGACACTTCCACAACACCCGGGGCGCGGGCCTGGCCAGCGCCTACGCGGCGGTCTGTTCCGGTGTTACCCGGCTGGACGCCTCGGCCGGCGGCCTCGGCGGCTGCCCATTCGCCCCCGGCGCCACCGGCAATATCGCCACCGAGGATCTGGTGTATCTGCTGACCGACAGCGGCTTCGATGTCGACGTCGACCTGCAGGCCACGATCGCGGCGGCCGAAGTCGCCAGATCGCTTGTCGGCCATGATCTGCCGAGCGCTCTGTTGCGCGCCGGCGACCGGATCCGGAACTGATGCCCGCCGGCACGCTCACCTCCAAGGGCCGCCAGACCCGGCAGGCCATCGAACAGTCCGCACGAAAGCTGTTTGCCGAGCGGGGATTTCACGGAGTTACCTTGGCCGATATCACCTCGGCCGCCGGCAAGTCGCCCGCGGTGTTCTACCGGTATTTCTCCGACAAGGAGGATTTGCTGGCCACCCTGGCGGAATCGTTTCTGCACGACGTCGTCGAGCCGTCCGGGCTGAGCGTGCGCCTGCCGGATACCCCCGACGACGTCAGCTTCTTCACCTCGGTGGTCACCGGTTACTGGAATATCTTCAAACAGAACATCGGCATCATGATCGCTGTTGCTCAACTGGCGGCCACCCAGCAGCGTTTCGCGGCCGTGCAGAACGAATTCCGGCGGTTCGGCATGGATATCGTGGCCGCATCGGTCCGCCGCGCTCAAGAGCAGGGCTACGGAGCTGACCTCGATCCCGAGCATACAGCGGCCGCCATCGCGTTGCTGTTCGAAAACTTCACTACCGTCTTCGTGGGGCGCTCCGGCCCGAAGAATCTGCGGCTCGAGATCAGCGACGAGGACGCCATCAAAACCTTGGCAACGATCTGGAAGAAAACGCTGTACGGCGCTTAAGGAGATCAACGTGGATTTCGCTCTACCAGAACACCTTCCGGGCCTGCTCGCCCAGATGGACGAGTTCATCGATTCCGAGATCAAACCGCTGGAACGCCAGCACATCCAGTATTTCGACCATCGCCGTGAGCATGCCCGCACCGACTGGGACAACGATGGCATCCCCCGACGAGACTGGGAGGACCTGCTGGCCGAGATGCGCAGACGCGCCGACCGGGCGGGCTGGCTGCGCTACGGGCTGCCGTCGCGGTTCGGTGGGCGCGACGGGACTAACGTCGATATGGCCGTCATCCGGGAACATTTGGCGCACAAAGGGCTCGGGCTACACAACGACTTGCAGAACGAGTCCTCCATCGTCGGCAACTTCCCGCAAGTCATCATGATGGACCGGTTCGGCACCGACGCGCAGAAGAAGGAGTGGACCGAGGCGCTTATCACCGGCGAGCGGTCGATGGCGTTCGGCTTGACCGAACCCAATCACGGGTCGGACGCCACCTGGCTCGAGACCCGTGCCGAGCGTGCCGGCGACGGCTGGGTGATCAACGGCGCCAAGCGATTCAACACCGGCGTGCACCGCGCTACCCACGACCTAGTGTTCGCCCGTACCTCGGGTGAGCCCGGGCAGGCCCGCGGCATCACCGCGTTCCTGGTGCCGACCGACGCTCCCGGCTTCTCGGTGCCGTACTACTGGTGGACCCTCAATATGCCGACCGATCACGGCGAGGTGGTGTTGGACGGTGTCCGGCTGCCCGATGACGCGGTGCTCGGCGAGGTCGACCACGGCCTCGAGGTGGGCCAGACTTTTTTGCACGAGAACCGGATTCGTCAGGCGGCCAGCAGTCTGGGCGCCGCCCAGTACTGCATTGACCGGGCCGTCGACTACGCCAACGAACGTAGGGTGTTCGGTAAGCCGCTGTCGGTGAACCAGGCCGTCCAATGGCCGCTGGTCGAGCTGCAGACCGAGGCCCAGATGGTGCGACTGCTGGTCTATTACGCGGCTTGGCATCTGGATCGCAATCACCACATGGAAGTTTCGGACAAGGTCTCGATGGCCAACTACCGCGCCAACCGGTTGGTGTGTGAGGCCGCCGACCGGGCCATGCAAGTCTTCGGCGGAGTGGGATATAGCCGTCACGAACCGTTCGAGCACATCTACCGCCACCACCGCCGCTACCGGATCACCGAGGGCGCTGAGGAGATTCAGATCCGCCGGGTTGCGCAGCGGCTGTTCAAGTTCGGCAAGAAGTGACTCTGTTGGAGGACTTGGCCGCGCTGCTGGGCCCGTTGCTGGGCGCCGAAGTGGCGATCGACAACCTGCGGGCGCTCACCGGCGGCGCCAGCAGGACCACCTGGGCGTTCGACGCCGTCGTGGGCGCCGAGCGTCGACCGCTGATTTTGCGCATCGGCCCGCCCGACGATGTGCACGCCGGCATGGAACTCGAAGCCCTCGTCCAGGCCACCGCGGCAGCCGCGGGCGCGCCGGTGCCGCAGATCTTGCTCGCCGACGATTCGCCCGCGGCGCTGGGTAATCCGTTTCTGATCTGCGAGGAGGTCAAGGGCGAGACCATTGTCCGGCGCATCCAGCGCCAGCTCGACGCGGCCGGGCGGCAGCGGTTGTTGCGCCAGTGCGCGCGGGCACTGGCCGCGATTCATCGGGCCGATTCGAGCGACTCTGGCCTGGCCCGCGAGGACGCACTGGTGCAGTGGCGGGGACGGCTCGATGCCATGGGCGACACCACCGCCACCTTCGAATGGGCGTTCCGCTGGCTGGCGGCACATCGGCCGCGGGCGTCGCCGGCGGTTCTGGTGCACGGCGACTTCCGGATGGGAAACCTCATCGTCGACGGGTCCGACCTTGCGGCCGTTCTGGATTGGGAGTTGGTGCATGTCGGAGAGGCGTACGAAGACCTGGCCTGGTTTTGTGTGCGGGCCTGGCGGTTCGGGGCCCCGGCCAGCCTTGGAGCCGGCGGACTGGGCAGCATCGAAAGCTTCCTGCGCGCATACGAATCGGCGAGCGGCACTACCGTCGATCTGGCGGCGTTTCATTGGTGGTTGGTGCTGGCCACGCTGCGCTGGGGTGTCATCTGCCGCTACCAGGCGGAGCGCCACTTGAGCGGTCAGTCCCGGTCGGTGGAGTTGGCCACGATAGGCCGCCGGGTCTGTGAGAACGAGTGGGATCTGCTTGAGCTACTCGAGGGTGGTGGATCATGACCGGGTTTTACGGCCGCCCGACCGCGGCTGAACTCGTCGCCGCCGTGGCGGAGTTCCTGGAAGCCGACGTCCGGGAGGCGACCAGCGGACAGGTCAATTTCCATGCCAGAGTGGCCGCCAACGCCTTGCGCATCGTCGAGCGTGAATTGCTGAGTCCCGGTGATTCCGACGTCCGGGCGGCGCTGGCCGACCTTGGTTTCGCCGACGAGGCTGCCCTTGCCGCTTCGATCCGGGCCGGTGAACTGGACGGCCGTGACGACGAGGTCATCGCCTGTCTGCGCACCCTGGTAAAGCATCGGTTGGCGGTCTCTCATCCCGGATACGACAGTGAATAGCACGCCCCGCAGACGGTCTTCTGTTGCGCTGCCGTTGCGCGCATCTTCCCCGGGTTGTCCTTGGGGGCGCTGATGTCGTTGCGGCGCTCAGCGGTGTCCTGGGCTGCGGAAGTCACGCCTGTCACATGCGTCTCTGGGCGAGCGGGTGTACATTTTGCCTGGCTTCAGCGATAAGCCAAGGCGCACAACGGATTTGTCGCCGGCCCGAATTGGCTCAAATTGGTGCGCGTCGTCGGCGTGCACTAATACTGAGTCGCGGGCGCATGGGTGGTGGTCTGGGCGGTGACGCGTGTGGCTGCTGGGGTGAATGCGTTCGGCGCGCAGTGTCGGTTGCTGCGCTGGACACAACCTGGTGCGCCGAGCGTGTCATGGCTGCGAAAAATCGGTCAACTTCTCACTCTCAGAACACGTTCGGCGAAATCCTGGTAACGGCCGGAACACTGCCCGGGTGGCCTGGTACTTCCCATTAGTATTAGTCGGGTCGCATGCGTCTCTGGCCGAGCCGGTATACATTTTGCCCATCTTTCAGCGACTAGCAAAGGGGCGCAACGAATTTGTCGCTGACAATTCGGTAGACGTCGCCCTGACTCGTATCCCTGTGCCGCGTTCCTCGCCGCTATAACGTGTCATTTGCCACCGGGAAGGGACCACTGGTTTGCCACCAGCTAGGGACCACCTGTTTGGCTCAGCGAGCATGATGT